>CAZHZT010000039.1:0-40464 GCA_964537285.1 uncultured Saprospiraceae bacterium
GATATGGATGGAGATACTTTTGGTACAGCATCGATTGCTTTGGATACATGCCTGGATGTTCCACCCCAAGGATTTGTTAGTAATGCTTTGGATTGTGATGATACGAATCCGGACATAAATCCTTCGGCTACAGAAGTATGTGATGGAGTGGATAACAATTGTAATGGAATGAATAATGAAGGCTTAGTGCTATTTACGTATTTTAGGGATGCCGATAATGATTCTTTTGGCACCAGCGATGTATTCATTGACACTTGCTTAGGAGATGCCCCAATGGGTTTTGTAACGAATGATTTTGACTGTGATGATAATAACGAAAATATTAATCCGAACGCCACAGAAATTTGTGATAGTTTAGATAATAATTGCAATGATATGGTAGATGACAGCCTGCCTGTTTTTACGTACTATCTGGATAGTGACGAAGATACTTACGGTGATCCAGACCAATTTATTGAGGTTTGTGATGACTTGCCTCCCCCTATGTATGTTTCCAATAATGAGGATTGCGATGATGGCAATGCAATGATTAACCCAATGGCAGAAGAAGTATTGGATAGCCTGGACAATGATTGCAATGGATATATAGATGATGGAGTTAGTTCTATTTCCAACATTGAGGATGAAGCTTTTCAATTATTCCCCAATCCATTAAAAGAGGACGTACTAACAGTACAATATACTGGATCGAAAAGCTGGCGTTATGAAATTTATACGATGGAAGGTGTTTTAATGCAGCATGGAGACTTGGAGCTCATGCAGAATGCGGCTGTGTTACGTTTGCTTGATCTCCCTACAGGGAGCTACATAGTGGTTTTTTCTAGTAGGGATGGAGAAAGTAGGGTGATGAGGAAGGTCGTGCGGATGTGATTTTAGAGAGCAAGAGATATTATTTTTATTTGTTTTGCTGTAAAAGAATGCTGGTTCTGGATGATTTCATTTGGTAAACGCTATAAGAAAAAAAGCAGGCCGTTAGGCTTGCCTGATTTTAGCCCCAGGTCCTCCTTGGGAAAAGGATATTCTAACTAGTTTCTTCTTTGTAGCGGTAGCACCAATGCCGTCAACTTAAGCTCTTTATAGCCCGGCACTTCAGTGCCGGGGGGAATAATTATCAGATTGGGCTTTAGCCCTTTTGTTATTAATAGGCTAAAGCCCCGATAAATCTTAACACGACATCCGGCGCTAAAGCGCCAGGCAAAGAAAAAGCTTAAGTTGACGGCATTGAACGGTAACCTACAACACAAGAACAATAGCCTAGATGTGCTTCCGCTACGCGGAAGTTGATCTCTAATACCTCTTATAACCCTGGGAGGCCCCAGGGCTACGATCAGGCAGACCTAACGGCCTGCATAAGGGCTTCCTAAATTAATTTCGACCAAATAAAATCATCTAGCAGCCAAAAACAACCATCCCTGCATAAAAAATTACCCTACCTCAGGCTGTGCACTGGCAACTTCACAATTATAATTCTTATTTTTATGAATATTTAGAAAATTTATTTAACTTTGTAAGTGAGTACTTACTATAACTCGAGTGTTGCTTTGACGGATAAAAAGAAAAGAATACTGGAAGTGGCATTGACCTTATTTGCAAATGAGGGCTACAATGCGGTCTCTACGTCAATGATAGCTAAACATGCTGAAGTATCGGAAGCCTTGATTTTTCGCCATTTTGGGAATAAAAAAGGTTTACTCGATGCTTTGAATGATGAAGTGAAAGCCAAACTGCAGGATGCTGCTGTACCTGTTCTACAAGAGGAAAATCCGAAAGCAACCCTGCAGAAATTGATTCATCTTACTTTTGAAGTAGATGAATCAGAGTACGATTTTTGGCGATTGCAGTTTAAACTAAAATGGGAAAAGGAGTACTATAATCCTGAAAAAATGCAACCTATAAAGGACAAGTTGAAGTGGGCTTTTCATTCACTCGGTTATAAGGAACCTGAAACAGAAGCAAAGTTTTTAATGCAGTTTCTCGACAGCGTTTTTATAGGGATACTTCAGGAAGGAAAAGCCGCTCAATTAAGGTTTAAAGATTATTTAATCGACAAATACGGTCTTTAAAATTTATCATTATGAAAGTTTCCAATTTTTACTACCTCTTTTTTGCTGCATGTTTGGTAACGCTGACATTCGGCTTGCCCGTTGAAAACCTGAATGGAAAAAAAGGTTTCTCCTCCGGGGAGAAGGCCCTAAGTTTTGATGAGGATACTCCTTTCGATAAGATGATGACGGTGCTCACCCACAAGCGTTGCATCAACTGCCATCCTGCTGGCGATCAACCTCTACAAGGAGAAGATAGTCATATCCATAATTTTGGGGTAGAAAGAGGGCCGGATAATCATGGTGTGGCAGCTTTGCGCTGCGAGAGTTGCCATCAGCATGAAAATAACAACCTCTCTGGAGTTCCGGGCGCTCCTGAGTGGAGCCTGGCTCCTCGCAGTATGGCCTGGGAGGGCTTAAGCCGGACAGAAATCGCCAAATCCATGCTTGATAAAGAAAATAACGGGGGCAGAACACTTGAAGAGGTTGTAGAGCATCTTACAGAGCACGAACTGGTGTTGTGGGCCTGGGAACCGGGCATTGATGCCAATGGAGACCCTAGAGAAAAGCCGCCCGTGCCAAAAGAAGAATATATCGAAGCTGTAAAAGCATGGGCCGCAAACGGTGCAATCATTCCAAACGAATAACTAATAGCGGTTAACGGGGAACGGTTAACGGGAAGGAAGGAGGTATTTTGTTATAGTCGAGAATATAGAACTTGTTGCGTTCCCCGTTCGTCACTAAAAAAATTATATTATGAAAATATCTTTTACTATTAACGGAACATCACAGACTGTAGATGTAGACGGAAACACCCCTCTTCTGTGGGTAGTTAGAGATGTGTTGGATTTGAAGGGCACGAAGTTCGGCTGCGGGAAAGCAGCTTGCGGTGCTTGTACGCTTCACATTGAAGGCGAAGCTGTTCGTTCCTGTTCCTATGCAGTAAAATTTGCAGAGGGTAAAAATATTACTACCATTGAAGGCTTATCCGACGGCGAAAACCTTCATCCTGTTCAGCAAGCCTGGATGGAAGAGATTGTACCTCAGTGTGGGTACTGCCAACCTGGTTTCATTATGGCTACGGCTGCGCTTATTGAAAAAATACCGCAACCCACGGATGATGACATCGATCAAAATATTGTTAACATTTGTCGCTGTGGTACTTACTTTAGAATGCGGAAAGCGATTCATCGAGCCGCAGAAATTAAAAATACTAACATTTAAACTCCAATAATCATGAGTGAAAAGAAAAAGAAAAAAGGCTTTTCGAGAAGAAAATTCCTCATTCGTTCTACGATAGGTGCTGGTGTCATGGTCGGAGCGGTATTAATTGGTCGCAATCCTTTCAGGCGCTTTGCAGCAGATATAGCTAATTCTGCAGAAGCCCCATTTTTCGGAGAGACAGAGAATCCAATGGTTTGGTTTGAAGTTACTATAGATAACCAAATTATAATCCATAGCCCTAAAGTGGAAATGGGGCAGGGGACTTTTACCGGCCTTGCCCAGTTAGCAGCAGATGAGTTCGAAGTGGAAATGGATCGGATTAAGGTCGTTCATGCCTCTAGTGGTCAGAATCTGGATGGCTTTTCTACGGGTGGAAGTACTTCTATCGCTAGCCTCTGGACTCCTGTAAGAGAAATGGCCGCAACCATGCGGGAAATGCTCGCTATAGAAGCTGGAAAACTAATGGGGGTTGAGAAAGCTAGTTTGTCCAATAATAATGGTGTATTCACTGCCAATGGAAAATCTTTATCCTATGGAGAGGTTGTCGCAGCCGTAACGGAATGGGAAATTCCTGACACACCTCCTTTAAAACCCCGCGAAGCACACAAATTCATTGGCAAGCCGATTCCCAGAGTGGATCTAAAAGATAAAGTGGTTGGCGAGCCTATTTTTGGCTTAGATGCGGTAATGCCGGATATGTTGTATGGGGCGGTAGTGCGGCCAGACAGAGTAGGGGCCGTGTATGTAGATGCTGATATCAGTGAGGCAGAGAAAATGCCGGGTGTTGTAAAAATTGTCAAAGAACCTGATTTTGTGGGCGTTGTCGCTACTTCAAGGATGGAAGCTGAACTGGCCAAAAGAGCTATTAAAGTAAAATGGAACATCGACAGGGAATGGACCTCAGAAGATATTGAGGAAATGATCTTGGTGGGAAAGGGGAATCCCGTAGAAATCCAAAGGCAAGGAAGGGCTAAAAGAATCCTGGAAGGAGAAGACGTTATTCAGGCGGAATACAAAAGTCCTATTGGAGCGCATGCACAAATGGAGCCCAACGGATCAGTGGCTTACGTAGAAGGAGACAAAGCCACTGTTTTGATTTCTACCCAAGTTGTGAGCATCACCCGAAATGAAGTAGCTAAAAGGTTAGGACTGGATAAAGAAAATGTAATTATCCAACCTACTTATTTGGGCGGTGGTTTTGGGCGCAGATTGCATACGCCGAATGCGGTTCATGCGGCGGTGCTTTCAAAGGCAGTAGGCAAGCCGGTAAAATATTTCCTTAATAGAAAAGAAGAGTTTCAAAATGATACTTTTCGACCGCCAACGCATCATGTACTAAAAGCGAAGTTAAATGAAAATGGATTAATCGAAGCGATTGAACACAATCTTTCCAGTGGAGATGTCATGTTTGGCTCCCCTCTTTTTCCAGCCATTTCTGCGCCTATTCTGGGAGCTGATGTTGGAGCCTGGAGAGGGGGAATGATTCAATACGGAGGGATTCCCAATTTTAGTGCTACTTCATGGCGCGTTAAACTTCCTTTTGCCACCAGTTGGTGGCGAAGTTTAGGTCTTTTAGCGAATACCTTTGCAATAGAAAGCTTTATGGATGAACTAGCCATTAAAGCGGGCAAAGACCCTGTGCAATTTCGCCTCGATCAAATTCAAGATGATAAAGCCGGTTTCCGCCTGAAAGAAGTCATCAAGGCTGCCGCTGAAAAAGCAGGTTGGAAAGATGGTGTTGAAAATGGCCGGGCTATGGGCTTTGCGGCTTCTACGGATGCAACAACTCCCTGCGCGCATGTGGCGGAAGTTTCTGTGGAAGGAAAGCGCATTATTGTTCATAAAGTGACTTGCGCGCTCGATCCCGGGATCGCCGTAAATCCGGATCAGGTTCGGGCTCAGTGTGAAGGCTCTATTATTATGGGACTGAGTGCCGCTATGTATGAAAAAATGACAGTCAAAAAGGGGCAGCTACAGCCAATCATCTATGGCCCTTACAAAATGGCTCTGATGAAAGATGCACCCAAGGATATTGATGTCGTTTTACTGGAGAACCATGACAAACCTGGGCCTGTTGGTGAACCTCCTATGGGACCGATCGGAGCCGCTATTGCCAATGCTGTTTTCCGCATTACCGGGCAAAGATTGAGAGAAATGCCACTTGAATTGGTCTAGTGCTTCAAGAACTAGTAACATGAGGAGGCTGCCTGGTAAGTAATTCGTGTGCCTTGGAAGGGGTGTTTTCTATTGAAGGGTGTTCTTTTGGGAATTTTTTACTAAAAAATTCCCAAAAGAACACCCTTCAATAAAGAAAATTTCCTGCCAGTCGCGACGAACATACTTATGAGACATCCCATCATGTTTAACCTTTAATATATTTTCATGACGTACGAGTTTTTAAATATTGTAGAAAAGGCGTTGGAGTTCCAGTCTAAAGAATTAAAAACGGTTTTAGTAACCATCGTAAAGCTGGAAGGCACCTCCTACCGCCGCCCGGGAGCGCGGATGTTGATTGCTGAAAACGGGGAAATGGTTGGAGCTGTTAGCGGAGGCTGTGTTGAAAAAGAGATTTTTGAACGGGCGGCCTTTGTTTTTGAGACCGGGCAATCCTTGATGATGACCTATGATGGGAGGAAAAACTTAGGTTGTGCCGGGATTATCTATTTGTTGATCGAGCCTTTTTTTGTGGAACCTGTGTTGCAGCAAAAACTCGATCTTGCCATAAAAGAGCGAGCAAGTTTCGGGCTTAAATCTTCTTACATACCCAAAGATGGAGCAACAGGGAATTTTAAAACAGAAGTTCAATTTCAAGATGGATCAATAGCTTATTTTTCTGCAAATAGTGCAAATGAGCCTGAAGCTATTAAATTCAAGCAAGTAATCAATCCCCGGTTTAAACTACTCATCATTGGCGGGCATCACGATGCTGTTCAGCTTTGTAAAATGGCCCATTCAATTGGCTGGGAGGTACATGTATTGACTTGTGTTAAAAATCCAAAGGAATTATCTGAATTTCCGGGAGCTGCGTCCGTGAATTCTCCAATGCCCAATGAAGCGGATCTTTCTCATTTGGATGAAAATACGGCGGCCATCCTGATGTCCCATAATTTTCCCTTAGACCTGATTTATTTGCAACTATTGCAAGATAAAGAACTGCCTTATGTGGGGATGTTAGGTTCCAGAAAGCGGAAAGAGAAATTGGTGGAGGAATTGCAAAATGAAACCAATTCGCTTACTTACTCTTTTATTGAATCATTATATGCACCTGCGGGCTTAAACATCGGTGCCGAAACACCAGAAGAGATCGCCTTATCCATTTTGTCAGAAATAATGGCGGTTACCCGTTCTAAAAAGCCACATTCGCTTAGAGCGCTAAGCGGAGGAATACATGCCTGAGTCTATTCCCGTTTTAATCCTCGCTGCTGGGAAGGCAAGCCGCATGGGCTCGCCCAAGCAGTTGAAACCGATTAAGGGCAAGCCAATGCTTTTGCATGTGATCGACAGGGCTTTAGCGGTTTCTGAGAAGGTCTATGTGGTGTTAGGTGCTCATGCTGATGAGGTTGAAAAAATCTTACCTAAAGGCTCCTCTATTCAATTTATCCATAACCCTAAATGGGAGGAAGGCTTGGGGCGTAGCATCGCCTTCGGGGTCAATTTTATACAACAAAAAGAGGCAGATGCCCAAGCTGTCATGGTTTTGTTGGGAGATCAACCCTTTGTAAGTTCTGACTACTTGAAGGAAATGTTCCATGTGTTTGAGGCACAGGCTCCACCTGCTATAGTTGCTTCTCAATATCCCAAAAATATTGGTGTTCCTGCTGTTTTTCCCAGGCAACATTTTCCTGCTTTGGTTGAATTAACGGGCGATCGTGGAGCGAAAGCACTGATGGCCAGGGAAGATGTCATTGCTTTGCAACCTCCTTTAATGGATTTGCGAGATATTGATACAGAGGAGGATTGGAAGGAAGTGGAGTAGCGGCTACAATACCTGAATTGAAAATGCTTGTACGCTAGCGGTCTCCGACCCGATGCAGGCCATAAAGCAAGTCTCCAGACTTGCTATTATCATAAATTTTAGACAAATTGGGAATGCAATTCCCAATTTGTCTAAAATTTATGATAAAAAGAGATTTACTTACCAAAGCAGATGAACTGCTGCAAAAATTTCCAGTGATTGCAATCACTGGCCCCCGGCAATCAGGGAAGACGACCTTGTCAAAACTGTTAAGGCCTGATTACAAATACGTTAACCTTGAACTACTTGACAACAGGGCTTTTGCCGAAGAAGATCCCAGAGGTTTCTTAAAAGCCTACCAATCGGGTGTTATTTTAGATGAAGTACAATATGTACCAAGTCTTTTCCCATACATAAAAGACTTGACAGATACTAAAAACGCAAGCGGGGAGTATATTCTTACCGGCTCGCAGCATTTTCTTTTGCTGGAAAAAATTACCCAATCTCTTGCTGGTCGAGTAGCCCTCCTACAGCTGCTTCCTTTATCGCTTCAAGAGCTTCAGGAGGCCGATCAAGCCCCTAAAGAGCCCGAAGACTTCATTTGGAATGGTGGATACCCGAGGCTTTACAACGAAAATATTAATCCTCTTGATTTTTACCCAAGTTATATACAAACCTATGTAGAAAGGGATGTACGACAAATTATTAAAGTAAATAACTTGAGATTATTTCGTCAATTTTTAGTTGCTTGTGCAGGCAGGGTCGGGCAGCTGGTCAACTTTTCGGAATTAGGTAATATATTAGGTATTGACCACAAAACAGTAAAATCATGGATAAGCATATTGGAAGCAAGTTATATCGTTTTTTTACTTCCTCCTTTTTATAGAAACTTTGAAAAGCGCATTGTTAAATCTCCAAAGCTCTACTTTTACGATACGGGGCTGGCTTGTTCATTACTCAATATTACTTCCTCGGATCAAGTAAACGCTCATTTTGCTAAAGGAGGCTTATTTGAAAATATGATCATTCAAGAATTGCTTAAAACAGGCTATAATCAAGGGCAACGGCCGGGTTTTTATTTCTGGCGGGACCGCAATCAACAAGAAATTGACTTGCTTTTTGAAAGAAATGGGAAAATTACAGCCATTGAAATTAAAGCTGGTAAGACTATTAATAATCGTTTTTTTAAAAACTTGTACGCTTTTCAAAATATGGCGGGTAAGGATCAGACTCGGTTGTTTTGTGTTTATGGTGGGGAGCAGGAACAGCATAGGTCGGAGGTGATTGTATTGCCGTGGGATAGGTTGGAGGGGATCTTATAAGTGTCATTGTACAGAAAAACGTGAAATAGGGTCCGAGATGACCTCGGAACCAGCATCTGGCCTTCGGAACCCAAAGGTACGGCGAGGCCTTCCAACAAAGCCTGAGGAAAAAAGGACAAGTAAAATGGGTAGGGTATTATTTTCCTGATCCCTAATGTGTTTTTTGAGAGGATTGAGAGGCAGTTTGTAAAAACTTCATTTCAGTCGAACCTCAGGTAACTCGGCAAAGTGGCTGACCTATTTTGCTCATCACATTTCATTTTAACTCTGCCTTTGGCTATTTTACCCCAACCTATGCTCATTTCATGTAGTTATTTAGCCCACAGTGACTGATTTGCGCATAATTTTGTGGGTAGTGGGTAGAATCCGTTGATGGATTTATCTAATAAGCTTTACAACTTAAGGTTAACACTTCTCATCAACCGGTTTTACCCACTACCATTTTGTGTTCAGAAATTAAATATTTAATAACTTACGTTCTTTGACAAATTGTGTGGAACTTCAAAATGATAAGCCTTGAATGCCCTTGTGGCTGAAAGGGTTATCATTTTGAAGTTCCATTTTCCACAATTTATGTCAAAGAACTATAACTTAGACTACAGAAATTCAAACTAATTCATTATTCACCAAACAAATGTTTATCATGAAATCAGTAAAAATGTTGTCCTTGGCTTTAGTATTGTTTTTTTTCGGTGCCAACACCACTTTTGCTCAATCCCAGGAAGTAAACTTGACCGATGAGCAAAAAGAACAAATCGAAAAGAGCATGGAGGAATACCTTGAAGTCCTCAATCTTTCAGAAGAGCAAAAGCCTCAATTTGAAGAAATTACTAAAAAGTACGCAGAGGAAATGGTCGCTGTTAAAAATGGCGGTGGGGGTAAAATGAGCAAGTACAAGAAAGTGAAGTCTATCCGGAAAAATAAGAACAAAGAAATGGAAGAATTGCTATCCGAAGAACAATATGAGATTTATCTGGAGAAGCAGGAAGAAATGCAAAAGAAAGCAAAGGAGCAAAGAAATAAGTAGCTCTTAACAGCTACAAAACAAGTCTAATCGTTACAAAATCAATTTTTTAAAACGAATCCAATAATGAAAAAGCAACGTTTCTTAAAATCAAATCTTTGGCTTGTAATAGCCCTTTTCGCGATCACTTATACCATGACGTCATGCAGTGATGATGACAGCAGTGACGAAGTAAGTGACACGGTAATCATAACCGTTGATGATGCTGCCGAACTGGTTGCCTTCTCGATTGCCAACCGTACCTATGGCCTGGTAGACAATCTTGATTATGTTGTAGACGAAGTACTGGAGTTAATTGATTGCAATGAATCGCAAAGTACTGTACGCACTGAATCGGAAGTTTCAAATGATGGCAAAATTACGGTAATGTACACCATTTCTGAAAACTATTCTCAAACCTGTGGCTCGGAAGAAGTTGTAACTTACAGTTTTAATATAGAACAGGTTGTCATGTCTGAAAGATATGACACGGACCAAATAATTAATGGTTCCTGGACTATCAGAGGTGTTCAGGATGGTTCTACTCAGCTAACTTATGATGGCCCCTACTCAAGAAGTGGTACATGGACTTACAATCAGGAGGATAATCATACCGACAATGTGACTTATACCAGCGTGCTAAATAATGTTACTGCTGATCCTGAAACAGGAAGAATTACAAGCGGAACAGCTACCTTTTCGCTGAATGGAACAAGTACGGTCTACGAACCTTTTTCCTATGAAGGAGACATCGAATTCCTGGGAAGTGATCTTTCTATTATTACCTTTGGTACAGGAGAACAATATGAACTCAATCTTGAGACCGGGCAAATTACTCCGATCTAAAAAGATAGAGGCTCAAGAAGAGGTTCTCAATTGGAATCAAGTCTAATCAACACGTCTAAAATGAAGGAACAACTAGAGTATTTTATCCGCTTAAATCTTAGTAATCCCAGAGAAGAGGAAATTAGAGAGATTCTGGATATTTTCGAGGTGAAAACCTATGGTAAAGGAGACCTTTTTAAGGACCATAACAGTGTTTGCACCGCTCTCGGCTTCATCCTTAAGGGGAGTACCCGGCATTATGTGGTTAAGAATAATGGGGATGAAGCAACGGGCAGAATTATCACTAAAAATAATTTTGTAACAGATCTTATTAGTGTAAGAACGAAAGGAATAACGCCGATAGCGATAAAAACTTTAGAACCCACATCCATGTTGGTAGCCTCCATAGAAGATATGAAGAATTTACTTGAGGAGAACCTTACTCTTAACAGGCTCATTAGAGAGTATATAGCAGACAGCATGGTTGAACTGGGAAATCTTTATTTGTTGTTCTTGACGGGAACCGCAAAAGAACGCTATCAGTTCATTTTGGAAAATAACCCTTCGCTGTTGAAAAATATACCGCTTCGATTTATTGCTTCCATGATAGGAATTACGCCTACACAGTTGAGCCGTATAAGGAAAAACAATTAGGAAGCAATCAATTTCTTAACATTTGTTGAGCGTATTTAGCTCTGATCTTGATACTTTTGTGTGAACATGAAGGCACGTTCAGGCTAAATTATTTAGCCTGAATATGTCCACACACTTAAAAGACTTATTCTGAAGCAGCTCCCGGAACAAGTCTGTTAAAGCCACAGTAATGAAACACTTTATCATCATCTTTTCCGGATTATTTGGATGCCTGTCCCTTTTAGCTCAAGAAGTGGAGAAACCGGAATTCTATCTTGGAGTGTCTTACGGCACAAGCTATTCCCTTGGAGATTTCAGGGACGACGATATCAGTAATCCCGATGCTGGGTTTGCCGGGAATGGCAGCAAACTCGATATCTATGGAGGAATTCCCTTGAAAGAGAAAGTAATCATTACGGGGGGCTTCAGGTATCAGGTCTTTGAAACGGAGATTGAAGAACTGATCGATACCTATAATTCCGAGAACCCTGGTGTAAACTTTACAGGGAGTACAGAAGATTGGCAGACCTATTATTTTTTAGTAGGTATTGCTTATCAGGTTAATATTAGTAAGAAATTTGACTTTTCCCTCGATTTGGCTTAGGCCCCCTGTGGGCTAATAATCCCGGAATTACAATTGAGGCTCCTGATGGAATAATTACCAACAACTTCAAAAGGAGTTCTGAAACAGGCTTTGGAATTGGTTTTGAACTAGGGATTGGTTTGCGTAAAGACCTTGGAAGACGCTTTTCACTCATGCCTACATTTGCATTTAGCGGAGGGGTTGTAACGATACCTGATGTATCCACCACAACGGATAATGTTGAAGTGATTAGTGATTATCAACCAAGAATTCAATCTTTTAACCTAGGCTTATCTCTTGCTTACAGATTTTATTAATAGTCATTAAATATAGTAAAATGAGAAATCAACTATTCCTTTTGTTTGTACTATTGCTAGCCAGCAATATAATTATGGCCCAAGGACGAAGAAATGCTGTAGAGGCTAGTCAAAACCAACAAGCTACGGCTGCTAACCAGGCTCAATTGGAAAGAGATGTTAAGGAATTAGAAGCATTTAAAACTAAATTGAAGCAATTTGAGAAAGCGCTTTCACAAGAAAACTTACCTGCCGTAGCGACCTTGAAAAGTGAATTGGTCTCAGATATGCAAAGAGAAATTGAGCAAAGCGAAAATAAAATTGCTCAAGACAAAAGAGAGGTGGAGCAAAGTAAGTCTGAAGTGGCTGCCTCAAGCAAAGAAACCAACCGCAGTCGTTTTGATCGGGCAACCAGAGATAATGATGCTAAAGATACACGTGATGTAAGAGATGACCGTCGCGACACTCGGGATGATCAAAAAGATGCCAAGGATGATAAAAAGGATTTGGAAAAACAAATTGCCCGGACCAAAAGACAAAAGGAAATTTATAACATCCTTAAAGCATTTACTTTTTCCTTTGAACCAAGCCTTAAAGAAAAAGTAGCCGCCAATAAAGCCTTATTGAATGAATTTGAATCCACGATGGAAAAAGATATTGCTGCTACCAAAGCAGAAATTTCTGAAGATAAACGAGAAATGAAAGAAGATAGTAAAGAGCGCAAAGAAGATACACGTGAAAGAGGCGAAAAACACAGAAACCGCAGATGGTAGAGTCAGTCTTATCTGCTCAACTCAAAGAGGTTCATAAGCGGTTAACGGGAAACGGGAAACGGTTAACGACGGTTAACGATCAACGGAAAACCGTTTTCCATTACTCGTTAACCGTTAACCGTTGACCGTTTTTCGTTTTTCGTTTTTCGTTTAACTTGTGAGACAGGGTCATTAATTTCAGAATAACGTGTATTAAAAAGTTGTCATCGTATATGTTTGAAAAACCAACACTGATATCCTTGATAAGAAACCTTAGTATTCTTTTGGGGCTCTTTATTCTTTTCGAGGCTAAGGCACAGCAAGTTTTTGAAGTTGTTATCATCTCCGATGCTGCTCAACAGGAAAATCACTTCTTTGAAGAAAATATAAAAGCGGAAATAAACGCCTTGCTTGCTTCGCAGTATGAATTGAAGTATACAGAGGTTTATACCAATGGCGATTTAAGCACCATCAATAAGGAAATAGCCAATGTTTATGCCAATAAGCAGGCAAATGTCCTCATTGGAGCAGGTATTCTTACCAATGAGGCACTTGCTAAACGAAGTGCTTTCCCACTGCCTACCATCGCCTCCATCCAACTAATAAATGACTTTGATAAGGGTTCAACCCCAACAGGCATGGTTAGTGGGGTTTCCAATTTCACTTACATTAGATCACCGTTTAATGTTGAAGCCGGGCTTGAAGTATTGAAGGAAATTTGTCGTTGTGAAAAACTTGCCGTGCTCGCTGTTGCCGACCTTTCAGCAATTGGTGTAGTGGGCGAAGATATCTATTCCGGTAAGGAGGTCGAGATAGAATGGTTAACTATTGAAGCCGATTTAATCAGCAGTATTTCCAAAATTCCGGAAGATGCGGGAGGGGTTTATGTATTGTCTCCATTAAGGAACTATCCTCCGAATGCAATCAAAACATTTTTTGACCAATTGATTGAACGTAAGTTGCCTTCTTTTGCATTGCTCGACCTTCCAGCGCTCCAACAAGGGGCTTATGCTGCTTTTGCTGTAAGCGATAATCTTCAGAAAATTCCAAGGAGAATTGCAATCAATGTAGAGCGAATTGCGGAAGGTAAAGCCCCCAAAGATTTTCCTGTAAATATAGAATCGTTTTCCAAACAACTCGTCGTGAATATGGAAACGGTTAATAAAACCGGAAAATATCCTGATTGGACCCTTTTGGATGATGCCTTGCTGGTGAATATCAATAAGCCTGTTACCGACCGTGTGATCAGTTTGAAATCGGCCATTGCAGAAGGCATTCAAAATAACCTGGGGTATCAAATTGCCACAAAGCAGACGGAGATAAGTGCTAAAGATCTTAGTTTGGCCAAAAGTAGCTATTTACCTCAATTAGGCGTAGAGTCTACGGGCTTCTTCCTGGATGAAAATACCGTCAACAGCTCTTTTGGTACAAGGGGGAGTTTCAATTGGACGGCTGGGGCTTCTTTTTCTCAAATTATATTATCAGAACCTTCCTTAGCCAATATTGCCATTCAAAAATTACTGTTTGAAAGCCAGCAACAAGCTCAACAGCAATCTGAGTTGGATGTCATCCTGGAAGTTGCTCAGCGTTATTTTAATTATTTGCAAGTCTTAACCTTGGCGGAATTGCAAAATAATAACATTAAAGCGGTTAACCAGAACTTAACTATTGCCATCGATAAAGAGAAAACAGGATACAGCGGCTCCAGTGATGTGTACAGATGGCAAACGGAACTGGATCTGGCCAAAACGGATCTTTACCAAACGAATGCTCAGCTAAAAACCGTGGGCTATCAGTTGAACGAGAGCTTGAACAGGCCCATTGGTGAAGTGTTCGCCATTGAAGAATCTGAAATGATCGATCAGTTTTTGGGAGCCTTGGATGAGAGATTTATGAGCTTAATTCAGGATCAGGCCACTTTGAACCAGTTGGCTGATTTTATGGTTGATGAAGCTTTGCGGAATCTGCCTGAAATTCAGCAAATCCAATTAGCTATTGCTGCTCAAGAACGATTATTAAAATCAAATAAACGTTCCTTTTACTTGCCTACGGTAGCCTTTGGAGCCAGCTACGAGTATCCCATAGAAACGGTAAACCCTGGTGAATTGCCTCCTATTCCCGATTTTGAAGTGGAAAATAACCCGACCTGGAATGCTGCCTTTAATCTTTCCATTCCTCTTTATGTGGGCGGCTCAAGAAAGTACCAGAAAGAAAGAACGGAAGTCGGGCTGTACCAGTTGCAAGACCAACGGCAAGATGTCAGTAACTTGCTTGAATTACAAGTAAGAGCTAATGTGGAGCTGGTAAATGCTTCTTATAATAATATCAGACTCACTAAAAGTGCTGCAGAAGCAGCAGAGAAAAATATTGTCATTGTTCGGGATTTATATCAATCTGGGCAGGTCAATGTCATTACTTTGATAGATGCACAGAATGCTTTACTAGGAGCGCAGATCAATGCAACCAATGCCGCCTATCAATTTATGATAGACTATTTTTCATTGCAGCGCGCGATCGGAAGTTATATTTTTCTTGCTACAGAAGATCAAAAGGGCGCATTTCTTCAACGGTTTCTTAATTATAAATCGAACTAATCATGAGATTACTTGCACTATCCTTTCTGGTGCTATCCTTTACCTTTATTTCTTGTAAGGAAGAGTCAGTAGAAACAGTAAAAAAAATCCGTCCCATCAAATATTCAAAAATTGAGCAGTCGGCTGGTATGGAAACATATACCTTTTCAGGGGTGGCTAAAGCTCAAAAGGAAACGAAGCTAAGCTTTAAAGTAGCAGGTACGCTGAGCTCTGTTAACGTTAAACTCGGCGACCGGGTAAAAAAAGGGCAACTCATCGCAACAATCGACCCTGCTGATTATAACATTCAAACCAATCAGGCCATTTCCCAAAAAGAAGGGGCCATAGCCAATGCAGAAGCCGCAGAAGCACAGCTAATCAATGCACAAGCCACCTACGACAGAGTCGCTAAGCTTTATGAAAACAATAGCGTATCCTTGAGCGAATACCAACAGGCAAAAGCGGGACTTGATGCAGCACAGGCACAATATGATGCTGCAAAAACGTAAATCAAAACATCGGACCAACAGCTGCAGGCCGCCAATAATCAGGTGAATTATACCAGGTTGTTGTCTCCTATAGATGGGGCCATCACGGCCGTTAATGTAGAAGCCAATGAGGTTGTTAATTCAGGTTTGGTGATTGCTACGGTTAGTTCCTCCGGCCGTCCTGAGGTTGAAGTAGGGGTGCCCGAAATTGTTATCAACAAGCTCAAAGTAGGCCAAAAGGCAACCATTAAGCTTCCTTCTTTGCCCGGGCGATTATTTGACGCAGAGGTGGTGGAAATAGCATTCGCTTCGGGGCAATCAACCACCTATCCGGTTATACTAAACATTATAAATCCGGACAAAGAGATAAGGCCAGGGATGGCTACCGAAGTAAGTTTCACAGTGGGTACTTCTGAGGGAAAGGCAAAAAATATGCTTATTGCTCCGTTAAAAGCAGTTGCGAGTGGTACGGATGGAAATTATGTTTTCAAGCTCGTTGCGGACAATGAAGACGGGGTCTATGTTGTGAAAAAGGTTAATGTAGAACTCGGTACGATTACGAAAGACGGATATATCATCAAAAAAGGTTTGAGTGCAGGTGATCTTGTGGCTGTTGCAGGGCTTAGATCGCTGTATGATGGAAGAAAAGTGAAACTTTTAGAAAAATAGTAACTATGAACATAACGGGATTTTCGCTAAAATATAACAGGATAACAATCCTCTCTCTATTTGTGGTAATTGTGCTGGGGCTTTTGGAATACGGTAATTTGTCGCGTGACAGTATGCCGCCCTTTACAGTACGTGTAGCGACCATAATTACTCAGTTCCCGGGTGCTAGCCCCGAACGTGTCGAATCACTGATCAGTGATAAAGTTGAAAAAGTTTTACAGGAAATCCCGGAGGTTAAAACGATAACAAGTACCAGCAGAACGAGCGTTTCGATCATCAAAATGGTCGTCCATGACTATGTGCCTGAAAGTAAGCTTCAGTCTGTCTGGGATCTGGCCAGAAGAAAAATAGATAACCTAAAGAGTGACCTTCCTGACGGAATTTATGGGCCGGATTTAAATGACGAAGATATAGGCGTGGTATATGGTATTTTCGTTGGCCTGGAATCCGATGGCTTCGAATATAATGAGCTTAAAGAATATGCCGACGAGCTTAGAGACGATCTCATAGCTCTTGATGATGCGGCGAAAGTAATCATTGGTGGTACTGTTGAAGAACGAATTTATGTAGAATACAACGATGCTAAACTTGCACAAGTCGGGCTTACTTCTGGCCAATTGCAAAGCATCATTTCTTCCAGTAACATTATTATCCCGTCGGGACAGATAAACCTTGGCGAAGAAAGAATTATCCTGGAATCCTCCGGAAATTTTGAATCCATCAAGGCCATTCAAAATTTGGTAATCCCCCTGGGCCAACAAGGAGAAACGGTTTTACTGGGAGACCTGACGAACATTAAGAGAGGATATGTTTCCCCCAAGGAATCGATCGTAAGGATTAACGGAAATCAGGCGCTGGCCCTGTATGTGTCCTTAAAAGCCAACGCCAATCTTATTAGCCTGGGTAAAGATGTTGATAAGCTGATAGAAACCTATAATGAAACGGAACTACCCCTGGGGATCAATGCTATGCGCATAGCTTCTCAGGATAAAGAAGTGCAGAAAAAAATCGATGTATTTGTAGGGAATTTACTACAAAGTATTGTCATTGTTCTCTTGGTGATATTGCTCGTGCTCGGATGGAGAGCTGGTGTAATCATTGCAAGTTTGATTCCCGGTACCATGATCCTTACTTTTTTGTTGATGGGCTTTTTGGGGGTCGGGCTTAATCAGGTAACGCTTGCCTCTCTGATTATGGCCCTGGGTTTGTTGGTAGACAATGGCATTGTAATGGTAGAGTCCCTGCTTGAAAAGTTACAAGCCGGGCAATCAAAGTTTGAAGCAGCCGTGAATTCGGCCAAAGAGTTCATGGTTCCCCTTTTGATTTCTTCATTAACCACCTGCGCGGCCTTTCTATCCTTTTATTTAGCCGATGGTACGATGGGGGATATGATGGGCAATATCTTTTTAGTTGTTACGATGGCATTGCTTTCATCCTGGCTGATTGCTTTTACCGTTATTCCTCTTTTGGGAACCTCGCTATTGAAAGTCACTCAGGGAGCAGAGGAGCATAAAACCATTTTCGATAATTTGAGAGCTTATTATAATCGGTTCTTGAACTGGACGTTGAAAAAACCAGTGCTGACTATTCTGGCCATCGTTCTGCTATTTTTGGTTTCTCTTTACGGATATACATTCATTCCAAGTATTTTCATGCCGCCCAATGACCGGAACCTTGTGGTTGTCGATATAAACTATCCATTGGGGACTAAGATTGAAACAACAGATTCAAAAATTGCGCTTCTTGAACGCTATATAAAGGATAGTCTTCTGGTGAATGAAAATATTGAGGAAGGCATTATCAATTGGTCATCTTACATTGGTAAAGGGCCCGAGGCTTATGATTTGGGTTATTTTGCCGGGGAACCCAATTCGTCGTATGCTCATATGCTTCTGAATACCACCTCAGATTACGCAAATGATATAGTGATCAATAAATTAAGGGGATTTGCAAGCAGGAATTTATTTGATGCCGAAATCAAAATCAGTCGATTAGTTGGATCAGGCGGAGCAGAAGCACCGATAGAAATTAGAATTACCGGAGATGAACCGGATGAGTTGTTCAGGATTGCAGATAGAATCAAAACCAGGCTTTTTCAAACCCCGGGAGCCATTAATGTTACGGACGACTGGGGTTCTCGTATCAAAAAAATATATGTAAATATTGATGAGAATAAATTGTCAAGGTCCGGCCTCACCAATCAGGATGTTGCCATTTCTTTGCTAACTTCCTTAGATGGTTTTGAGGTTGGGGAGTTTCGCGATGAAGATCAAGGCGTCCCGATTACCATGAAACGTGAAGGAAGCGAGAACCTGGCATACACAGATATTGAAAACCTGAATGTATTTTCTCAAAATAGAGGGACGAGTAATCCATTGTCACAAGTTGCAGAAATTGAAATCCCCTGGCAGTATTCTAAAATCCTGAGGCGCAACCTCAAACGAAGTCTGACCATTCAGGCAGGCGTAGCAGACGGCTACCTGGCAAGCGAGATCATGGAAGAAGTGATCCGCCCGATGATGCTGGAAGAATCCGAAAAATGGGATAGTGGTTACTTCTATGAATTTGGTGGGGATGCTGAAGGCAGTAATGACGCGATGAATGCAGTTATACTCAATCTACCCCTTTCTTTCTTTATTATCATTCTCTTGTTAGTCATTCAGTTTAATTCCATTCGAAAAGCAGGCATTATTTTAATGACTATTCCGCTTGCTATTGTCGGTGTTACAGGAGGCCTTTTGGGGGCGGGTTCCGTATTTAGTTTCACGGCATTTTTGGGGATTATTTCCCTGGCGGGAATTATTATCAACGATGCGATCGTTCTGGTAGATAAAATTGGTAGCGAGCTGGAAGAAGGGAACGGATTACTGGAAAGTGTTAAAAAGGCAGCGAACGACCGATTTAGTCCCATTCTATTGACCACACTCACGACCTCCTGTGGTATGGTTCCGCTTTGGACAGGTGGCGGAGAGCTTTGGTCGCCAATGGCGATTTCGATTATCTTCGGGCTTCTTTTTGCCACAGTTATCCTGCTGATATTTGTCCCTGTAGTTTTTAAGTTATTGTTTAGTAGGGCGGCAAAATAAGGCCTTCTCCAGGAATACCTTAAAAAAGAAAGTTCTTTGACATAAATTGTGGATAATGGAACTTCAAAATGATCATCCTTTCAGCCACAAGGGCGTTCAAGGGTTATCATTTTGAAGTTCCACACAATTTGTCAAAGAACGAAAAAGAGTTTTCGCGCCGAAGGCGCGTTCATCTTTGAAGCAAAAATCGCAGGTAATTGCTATTGAAGAATGAGAAAATGGTTAAAAATAAGAACGGAAATATACGTTGCCATTACCACCTTATTTGGGTGGATCGCCATCGGAACAATTGTTTTTTACAGATTAGAAGATTGGACAAGGATTCAGGATTTTTACTTCTCTGTAGTCACCATAACCGCGGTTGGTTATGGTGATTTAACCCCCACCTCTGATTTAAGCCGATTGTGTACAGCCATTTACATCTTAGTCGGTGTGAGTATAGGCATCGTAACGTTAAGCCTCATTGGTTCTGAAATATTGAGTAGTAGAGAAAAAAGGTATATTGAAAGGAAGGAGAAAAGAAATAAGCTCTAACTTCACCCAAAAAAGAGCAATATGCAAAGCAATAACCTAAAATCGATACTTCTTTTCTATTTACAAATCATCCTGGTCGGGATACTGGCCGGTTCCTTCTTCCTGTTCCTTCGCTTTTACGGAAATGATCCTAATGCAGCGGAAAATCCATTCAGGGGGCTTAGTCTTGAGCAAACGCTCATGGTTGTTTTTCTAATCGGTATAATAGCGGGAGTTGTCTATGCCGGCATAGAACTACTTTTTGACCGGTCATATTTCCAAAAGCACTCTTATGGTCGAATCATTTTAGGGAAGTTGGTCTTTTCATTCATTGCCGTTAAGGTTATAATGGCTATAGCCATAATGCTTACCAGTGCTTTTAAGGGCGTTTTTATGGAACCAGGCGAGGTTGTTCAAATTCTTAGGAGTGAAATGTACTGGGTTCTTTTTGTGTATTTTCTTTTTGTTGGTGGTTTGATCTCCTTTGTTCGAATGGTCAGTCAAAAGTTTGGGCCGGGAGTACTCTGGAACATGTTTATCGGCAGGTACCGGAACCCACGGGAAGAGCTGCGAGTGTTTATGTTCCTTGATCTCCGGTCTTCAACAACGATAGCAGAAAAATTAGGGCATATCAAATTCAGCCGTCTGATCCAAAATTGTTTTGCCGATCTCACGCCCATAATCACCAAGCACAAAGTAGAGATTTATAAGTATGTGGGCGACGAAGCCATTTTGAGCTGGCCCTTAGAAAAAGGCTTTGAAAATAATAATTGCATCCATTGCTATTTTGATTACATGGATGTTCTAGCCGCCAAATCGGACCACTATGCAAAAACGTATGGTTTACAGCCTTTTTTTAAAGCTGGCGTCCACCTTGGGAAAGTAATTGTAGCAGAGGTAGGGCTGATCAAAAGGGAAATTGCCTATCACGGAGATGTGCTTAATACTACGGCTCGCATTCAAGGGAGGTGCAATGAGTTGGAACAAGCTTTACTCGTCTCTGAGCAAGCGCTGCAGTACTTACAGCCTGACCAGGGCCTCCAAAGCCAGCGCATGGGGGAGGAGTTGCTAAAGGGGAAGCAAACGGCGGTGACGATTTATGGGGTGAGGAGGGGGTAGGGGACGTAGGCCTCTATTGGTAAGTTTTTCATCTAAAAGTATTTAAGTAGTTCAATTCCGTGAACTACTTAAGTGAAGTTCATTTTTGTTCGATATTTTTACGTGTTCACTTTTTGAAAATTTTTAAGGATGGTAAACATTGCTTGAAAGCGATTATTTGACAATTTAGGTTATACTTTATGCTAAAACCCGCTCCAACCGCTCCTTCCACTTCTCCCAATCCGGCATCTCTTTAGTCTGCAACTCAAAAAAAGCGCGACTGTGATTATGATGCAATAAATGACACAGCTCGTGGACCACCACATACTCAATACACCCTTTCGGAGCTTTAATCAGTTCCGTATTCAAAATAATCTTCCCCTTTGGAGTACAACTTCCCCAGCGCTTTTCCATCCACTTGATCACTATTGAATATGGTTCGACACCATACCTTTTGAAACGTACGATCCAAGGTTGAGCGTATTCGTAGAACTTTATTTCGGCATGAGACCTGTACCATTCCTTCACCAGGGATTTGGTTTTTCCTCGATCAGGAGTATGTACCTCAATGTAGCCCCGCATCATTTTGACCTTCTCCTCCTGGCTGTCAATTATTTTTAACCGGTATTGCCTGCCTAAATACAAATGGGTCTCTCCACTTACGTATCTTCTCGGAGGCGTTTTAGGCTCAAAAGAAAGGAAATAGCTTTGCTGCTTGAGAATCCAGGGCGCACGCTTTCTTATTTTTTCCTTCACCTTTTCCAGGGAGGCGTCCAGTGGGGCTTTAACGGTTACCTTTTGATCTGAATGAACAGTAATTCCTAGTGATTTCCTTTCCTGGTACTCCAGTCGAAAAGCAATCTCCTTTGAGCCAAATTGTATCTTTTCGTTGCTCATAGCTCTTCTATCGATATCTGTTTTTGGCAATATTAATGTATTGCTCAGCCAGGGCATTAATTTCTCCGAACGAAAGACTGATGTCGTACTTGTCCCGGATCTCATCCATCAGGAAATCACCGATGGCAATCTCCATTTGACCGATTAAACCCAACTTGTTTTGCCAATCAACTTTTGCTTCTCCATCGTCCAAAACATGCTCTCGGATTATATCATCAATGCCAATCCCGGCAAAGGCTGCTATTTCTCTGTTGGTGGATTCGTCTTGTACTTTCGACTTGAATTGCTCCAAAGTGACGCCATAAAATGCCTGTGCTATTTCTCTGGATTTCAAAGCATCTGGAATATCGCTTCCCGTGTGATTCAGAATGTTGTCCTTTATTTCTGACACTCTTCTCAGGTACTCTGCTTCTGAAATTCTTCTCTCCTTATAAGCTTCAATAGTTTCCTTAAGTAGTTCTGAAAACCTTTTGTAAAAGGCAGGATCTTCATCCATTTTTTCATTGATGTGCTTATCTGTCCTGGAGGCAATCATATCTGCTTTAGCAGCAGTACCAATTACCTTCTCCACTTCCTGCTCAAATTTTTCAGTTTCAAATATGTTGACCAGATCGGTAATCGGCCTTACTTCATGAGAGGTAACATGCTTATCAATTAGTTTTTGGATTTGCTTTTCGTAGGCTTTAAAGTCAACCACATCGGAATAAATATTTCGTACGGATGCACGAAGTTTGGAAAAGAACCCTAGATCGTATTTGTAACGATCTACATCCTTCTCCGGAGTTTGCTTATTCCACTCCAGGGATGATAACGCCAACTTGAGAACTCTTGCATAAGTTGATAATTTGTCATAGAACAGCACACGGACTGCTTCGTCTCTCAATAATTCCTCATAGGCGGGTTCATCGTATTTGTTCCGGACGGTCTTGAAAAAATCCCAAAGCTCCGAGTGGATTTGTGGTAGCTTTTTGATCTCTTCATTCACGTTCGTCAAAGTCAACTTCAGATCTTCCGCGTCGAAATCCTGAAAGCTGGAGTAGGTTTTTATAGCTTCATCCAATTCTTTCAGGACACCATAATAATCAACTATATATCCGAAATCTTTCCCGGGTGCGACCCGGTTTACTCTGGCAATGGCTTGTAGCAAGGTGTGTTCCTTAAGGCTTCTGGTCAGATATAGAACGGCATTATTCGGAGCATCAAACCCGGTCAGGAGTTTATCAACCACAATTATGATTTCCGGATCATCCTGGTATTTAAATCGGGTGATCACATTTTTTTCGTATTTTTTTGTAGTGCCATGTTCCTGCATCATCTTTTCCCAAAATCGCTTGATCTTCTCAGGCGTTTTGGCGTAAGCGCTATCTTCTCCTTCCCGCATATCAGGTGGAGAAATGATTAGCTCGGTGCTAACCATGTCGATCTCATCCAGGAACTCTTTATACTTGATTGCGGAAAGTTTATTCTGGCAGACTAATTGGCCTTTGAAGCCAGTTCCTTTCCAGTTGTCTCGATAATGCTTGCTGATATCCCAGTAAATGATATTGATCTTCTGTTCAGCCACATTCAATTGGTCCGCCCGGCTGAACTTTCTCTTCATATCTGTTCTCTGATATTCAGAAAGTGGCTCTGATACCATATCGAAGTAAGCATTGATGGGGTCTTCATTTACCTGCTGGATAGCGTGACGACCTTCATACAATAAAGGCACTACTGCTTTGTCTTTTACCGCTTGGTCTACCGTATAGGTGTCTATAACTCCTCCAAACTTGCTAGCCGTATTTTTCTCTTTTTTGCGAAGCGGTGTACCGGTAAAGGCAAGAAAGCATGCATTAGGGAAGGTCTTTTGCATGCTCACGTTGAATGTCCCGTATTGAGTTCGGTGCCCTTCGTCGATGAGTACAAAAATATCATGAGAAGTGAATGGCTTCTTGCGGCGCTTTACGGCAGCCTCAAATTTATTAATAATCGTAGTGATAACTGCATCACTTTTACTATCCAGGAGGTCAATTAAGTGTATTCCTGTATTGGCCTGCATAACAGGCAAGTCACACTTCTGAAAGGTTCCATAAATTTGATCATCCAAGTCTACACGATCTGTGACGATAACGATCTTCGGATTCCGAATGCTCTTTTCTAAGGCGATGGCTTGTGCCAGCATCACCATTGTTAAAGATTTGCCACTGCCCTGTGTATGCCAAATGACGCCTCCTTTTCGCCGCCCATTTTCCAAATGCTTGATCCGGCTTACTGCTTTTTTGATCGCAAAATACTGTTGGTAGCGTGCGATTTTTTTCACTCCTGCATCGTATATGATGAAATTGAATAGGAGGTCGAGTAAGCGCTCCGGTCGGCAGAGATTGAACAAATAGGCATCTTGCTCAGTGACCTTTAGCTCTTCTTGCTCCATAGCATCAAAATAGGAGCGCACATACCGGAAGCGGTCGCCAAACAATTTATCCTTTTGAGCATCAGTCAAAGTCTTGTTTTTAAGCTGAAATAAATCTCTCTGGTGCTGTTCCTCCGCCTGTTGCGACTCCAATTTCTCTGTCCATTTTGACCAGAATTTTGGCTGAGTGGCTGTTGTAGCGTAGGCTGCAACATTGGTGGCAATACTCAGCAACAATTGGGAGTAAACAAACAATGACCGGATACCATCTTCTTGCTGGTTGCGGAGATGTTGAGAAATAGCTTGAGAAATATTGTCTTTTTGATCCGGTCGTTTACATTCGATGATCACCAATGGAATGCCATTGACGAAGAGCACTATGTCCGGACGATACGTTTCCTTGCTGGTAGCGCGCATCACACTAAACTCTTCCGTAACATGGAATACATTTTTATCCCATTCCTTCCAATTGATGTATTGTAAGGTGTAGCTCTTTTTATCTCCTTCAATAGTCTGTTCTAATGAGAGGCCGAGGGTGAGCAAACCATAGATAAATTCATTAGCGGCAATCAAGCCTTCTTGGAGTGGTGCACTTTTAAGGGTTTGAATACCGCTTGAAATATTACTATCGGTATAAGGATATTCCTTATTCTTATACGTGATGGAGTTGATAGTTGAAAGCTGTTGCCGAAGAATATTTTCCAGCAGCACCCCAGTTGTTTTCCCTCCGCGCATTTCCAGGGCCTCCTCTGGTGTGAGGTAGGTGAATCCCAGGTTTTGCAGGAACTGCAAAGCCGGTATTTGAGAGATGTGGTCTTCTTTGAAAGAAGGTGTATTCATTAGTCCTGCCATTTTATGCTATCTTGATTTTTTCAGCTTATTTAGCTATCTTTGTAGAACCTGTAATATATGAAAGTCGACTTCATGTCATTTCCTAAACGCTTAAGGATTAGTGTAATTGCGGGTTATTTCAGTCAACTACAAGCTCTGTTAGCTTGTTAAAAATATAAGTCGACTTGGTCTGGCCGCATGGCCTTATCGAGCCGCGAAAAGTCCCCGGTTCTTCAACCGGGGCGTTTTTATTTTCGGACTATTCCCATCGGATCATTCTCAGAAGCTTCTTTCAACAAAATGGGTTCCAGTTTAGGAAACAATCGCTCTAATCCAAATTTTTTCAAGCTTCCCTTTGGGCATTATAGAAACCTTCATATTGAGAAGGTATGGGATTGTAAACCCTCATTTTACGCAGTAAGCGCATGATTTTAATGCCATCCGTATCATCTGAAATGATGACCCCTCTATCTTTTGCCGTTGTCGAATAGAATAGGCAATTGCCTTAGTAGCGGCGAATTTATTCGCTTAGTAGCGGCGAATTTATTCGCCAAGTAGGATACTGTCGTTTTCTTCGGCGAATGAATTCGCCGTTACGGGTGTACCCGTACTTTTCCGGTTAATAATTGCTGCATTGGCCTTTTTTTTGTTCTTGTACCGTTTGCAACTTTTCCTTAATTAACTCAATCTCAGTAATTGCATTAGTTAGAATTTCGGCGATAGCTACTTGTTCTGATAATTCAGGTAATTTGATTTTCTTCTTGTATAAATTTGAAGGCTTAATTCTTTTTGATCCTGTTCCTGTAGATAAGGTTTCTAAACTCTCATAAAAATGTTTCCTACTCATGAAATAATAAAACCACTTTGGGTAAACTCCTTTTTTGAAGTCAAATGCAGGAATATCAGAAGTAGTTTCAAATCCATCAAATTCTGGGGGAATGATACCTAATGCCCCTTTATGCAAATTTTGTTTACCATAAATAAACTGCCCTGACTTTCTAAGGAAGAAGTTAGTCGCTCCTATTGATTCACTACCCTTAACTTCTCTCATTTCAATTCCTTTTAATGATAATCTTACAGTTAGCCTCTTATGAGGATCAAATCCTTGTCCTTTTATTTTGCTCTCTATAATTAGATCTCCAATTTTTACTTCTTTCCATTCTTTACTAAACCCCTTCAACCGCACCTTCCCCGTCAACAACCGCTGCATCAAGCCCTTCTTTTGCTCCTCCTTCGCCTTGATCAGCTGCCCCAGCTTTTCGATGGCTTTGTCCCAGGTGGAGAGGATGGTGGCGATTTTTTGTTGTTCGGGGAGGGGAGGGAGGGCTACTAAGAGTTGAGACAGTGATTGTTTATTTAGTTTATATCGGCCTGCTCCTTGACGAGTCAAATGCGAAAAAACACTCCTGTGGTAAAAAAACCAGTAAAACCAATCCGTCGTCGAAACTCCCTTCTTTCCCTTAAGGACATGTGCATGGTTGTTTACATTAAATTTCCCCCTGACCAATTGAGTCATTGGCCTATCGGCATATTTTAAAAAATGGTCTCCATCCTCTGCTATTAGCGCATACCTTCCTTCATACTGATACTCGTTTATATAATCTTGAATTTTTGTAGGTCCATAGTACGGGTATTCTCCATTCATTTTCTGCCGGACAGTTTTACTTAATGGCAACCTATTTGTGTTGCAAATTTTAAAAGCATTTTCTACCCTAGAAACCTCCCACTCCTCCGGCACCCAGCCCAGTTTCGTTTTTTTATAGCCAGGTTTCTGTTTCAATTGTGTTGTATTCATCGTTTAAAAAGTTTTTTAAGCAGCAAGGAAATGATCCGGATGGGCAACAGGAAAAGAACCAGCAGGCAACCCAAGGGATTGCATCCAAAGCGGAGCCTTGGTGAAGGAGGATAGATGTGCATACCTGCATTCATGGCTCCTTCGATAGTACCGTCGAGCAAGTCCCGCCCGGGAAACATCCATTCATCAGGATCGTACTTTTCAGAACTGTATTTATAAACGGCAAAAGCCCATTTTTGGGTTTGGGGATCATAGGTCAAACGCCCGATTTGGGTGTTAACATTTTTATCCATCCGATCCAAATAGGCAAACCTGCCTCTGAAACGGATGAGGTATTGCGTTTGATTTTCCTGGTTGTACTGTTCAACGCTGTTCCTTGCCTGTTCTTGAATAGAAATGGGTATTTTTTTCACTTACTTGTTGTTTTCCTTCTTTTATGGCAAAAGTTAGGCTAAAAAATCAAAATCATGTTTCAGTGCAATTAATTTTTCTGCCGGATAGCCTTCATGCTCAATACTGCTAAGCCTCAATTGCTGAAGTGCAAAGAATTCCTGTAAATTTCGAGCATCTATATCCTCTGAAGCAAAATAATCAATGATAAAGCTAAGGGAAAAGGTCAAATAATACCGAAGGTTTGAAGTAAGCGTTTGACTTACAAAGCTGTACTTGGCTTCGTGAATAATGAAGTTGCGTGCACGATAAATTCGGGCCAAGTGCCATACCAAATGCTTTCTGTGCCGGTCGAGGTAGTTTTTAATCCCTTTTTTGAGGATTTTGTTTTTAAACCTCCACGCTCTATAGGACAAAAGGGGGTAATCTTCATAATGGTCATCCCGAATCGATTCCAGACATTCTTCTTCAAGCATACAAGTAATTTTCTCTTCATTAAATTTATTAGTCATTTTCGCAAGCTCATTTTGGAGTATAGCCTGATGAAATTCTTTGATGTTTCGTTGAAAATAGACAAGAGCATGGAGGGCTGGGAAAATTTCTTTGATCCGACTAAAGGTGCTGTCTTTTTCATTGGAAAACAAATATTCAAGACCTATCCAATAATTAATCAACTGATGTTCGAGTTCGACTGCTTCATGACCAAAGCGAAGGTAACGGATGGAAGATTTAACCTTCTCTTTTGTTTCTGTTTCAATATCCTTGCCTAATATTTTGGGAATCTTATTTTTTAGCATGTTTAAAACCCCATCTCCGTCCGGAAATTTTCCATCCGGGATGTGTTTTACTTGTGGCATTCCTGCTAAATGTGGACGATCTGTGGGAAAAACCACTGCATTGGGTTGTAAGTCAATTTTATTATTATGATGGGCTAAACGAACCAAATCGAAGATCTCAGCAAGTTCCTGCTTGGCTATTTGCAGGGCCGAAAAATGATCCGGAGCCTTTATATTGCGGCCAAGAAAAAGATTGTTCCGCTTTTCTGAACTGAAATTTTGGACTCTAAATGGCAAACCACTTTTTTGAGGAATTTCACTAACTACTTCCCAATCTGGGGATACTGGCCATTTTTCTTCTAAAACGGATGGAGAGTATACTTTAAACCAAATAGAATAGTCCACACCCTCTGAAGAAGCAAATTCAACCAGCTTTTGAAAATCTATATCAAACCCTTCTGATTTTTTTACAAATATGGTATAACAAAAAGAACGAAGGAAACTCTTTGTATATCGCTTTTTCAGTAGTTCAGTAGCTAAAATACCACATAAAGCATTCAGCTCGTCCAGCTCTGGAAATGGATCCTTTTTTTCTGGTTTTTGAATTAATTCATCAGTTATAGCAAGTACTCTGTTTAAATAGTTGGTATTCTCTCTTAGGATGGTTCTTGTTGCCGTCCTTATTTTGGGGTAAAGTTCGTTGCAGTTTTCTTTATTGATTTTTTGGAGTAGTTGATGCTGAAAAAAAATTTTATCAATGGCTATAAAAAGAATCGTATTGTCTTTCTTTAGCAGGCTTAGCGTTTCGTTCTTACAAAACGCTAAGTCCTCATAGCGTTTTATCCTTCCTTCCATGAATCCATCGTAAACATCCGTAAGCTCTTGAAGCACTAGCCGTGGGTTTAGAACTCTTGCTCGATAACTGTCGATTGTTTCTCTGTGGAGTAGTTCCAATATCCTTTGGATGAAAAACCTCTGTTTGATCTGCATTTCTAATGGGTTAAAAAAAACATTGACTTTTTTTCCAGATTCTCTTATCTTTGCCGTAGATAAACCATTTGAGAATAAAGATAAAAAGGCAGGCAGACTTAGTGAGATTGACTCGAAAGAGCGGCATTAAGATTCCCCTGCCTAAGTTATAGGGCCTTCAATTCTGAAGGCCCTTACTCATTTTTTTCTGTATTCAGTAGAGCCTTCAATGTGTCGTTTGCTGACATCGGCAACTATTCGAATTTTTCGAATAGTTGAATCCTCCTCCAATTCTCCGCTCTTAAAAATCTCTTTCAGATGATAATTGATGGTCTGCACTTCCACCCCAAATAGCTCTGCTAGTTTCTTTTGCGTGAGCCAAAAGGTTTCATCCTCAAAGCGGATTTCGATTTTGACCGCCCCGTCTTTAGTTCGATAAAATATGATGTTTGATTCGTTCATGCTGCCTTAATTTAACCCCAGTTCCTTTAAATAATCCGCCATCTGTCCTTGTACTTCAGACAATTCTTTTTCTAGTCCTTCAATCTTCTCAGCAACAGCCCTCAAGTCTATTTCTTCCTCCTCTTCAAAGGTGTCTACGTATCGAGGAATATTGAGGTTAAACTCATTCTCCTCGATCTCTTCAAAAGTAGCCACGTAGGAGTACTTGTCTTCAATTACTCCTGGTTGCAACTCACCTGAATTGAATTTCCTGTAAGTTGAAACAATGGCCTCTATATCCTCTTCCTGTAGCACATTCTGGTTCTTACCTTGCTTATATCGTTGGCTGGCATCAATGAACAGCACATTGTTGTTGTCTCCTTTACCTCTATTAAAAATTAAGATAGCTGCCGGAATACCCGTTCCAAAAAACAGATTGGCGGGTAGTCCGATAACTGCTTCCGGTAGGTTCTCTTCAATGGATTTTTGACGAATCTTTCCCTCTGAGCTTCCTCTGAACAATACACCGTGAGGTACCACTACGCCTACTTTTCCAGACCCTTCGTAAGTGGTCTCGATCATGTGGGAAATAAAAGCCCAATCGCCTTTACTTTTTGGGGGAACGCCTCGCCAAAAGCGGTTATAAGAATCAGCAGCAGCACTTTCTGCTCCCCACTTATCCAAGCTGAAGGGAGGATTGGCGACCACGGTATCAAACTTCATCAATTGATCTCCTTCTTTTAGCTTAGGATTTCTGATGGTATCGCCCCAGCGAATAGTGGCATTGTCGAACCCATGTAAAAACATATTCATCACGGCTAAAGCCCAGGTGCTCCCATTCGCTTCCTGCCCATATAAAGAGAAATTATCCGATCCTACTTCTTTTCCTGCTTTGATCAGCAAGGAGCCAGAACCACAAGTCGGATCACATATCCTGGCACCGGGCTTGGACTTAGTGAGCTTCGCGATCAAAGTGGACACCTCTCCAGGGGTGTAGAATTCTCCAGCCTTCTTCCCAGCATCTGATGCAAAGTTGGCGATCAGGAATTCATAGGCGTCTCCAATGACATCACTCCCGCCTAATACGGAAGGCCTCAAATCCAACTTCTCATTACTAAAGTCAATGAGTAGGTTTTTCAGCCTGTTATTTTTATCTTTTACATCACCTAGGTTGCTCGAATTAAAGTCTATATTTCGGAAAATGCCCGAGCCATCTTCACTGCTCAACTTGTCCCGGTTTTCCTCTTCCAGATCATCTAATGCAATGTTGATAAGTTCTCCGATATTAGCCTCGTTCCGGTGCTCGTACAGGTATTCAAAACGGGAGTGGGGAGGAAGGACAAAACGCTCTTTACGCATGGCCCATTCTGCTCGTTCTTTATCGCCTTTGTACTTCTCCAGGTACTCCTCCATCTTGTCATTCCATACATCCGAAACATACTTGAGGAATAACATAGTCAGGATGTAGTCTTTGTATTGCGATGGATCAATTACGCCTCTGAAGGTGTCGCATGCTCGCCAGACGATATTGTTGATGTCTTGTTGTGTCGTCGCCATTATTCCGTTTTTTCTTTAGCCAGATTGATTAATAGATTTTGATAATAGTTCTCTTTATCGATCAGTATTTGTTGGGTTATATTTTTTTCCTTTTGCCATAGTTCATCCACTTCCAGGATCTGCCTCTGTACGGCTAAAGGGGGAGCCAAAACCTCCAGTTCACCCAAAAGCTTTTTGGGAATCGAAGGTATTTGACTGCCTCTTGAGAATAACTCTAACTTTCTTTGAGTAGAGGAAGCGTTAATATACCAACGCAAATATTCCGGTATCAAGAGACTCTCATCCACTCGAATCACAAAAAACAATGACGACGCCACGGCTCTCCCATATCGTTCATAGTACATACAAGCTCTATTATTGTCGCCTTTAGCAATGAAGAGCAGATCCCTGTCCTCCAAAAGGTGCTTCTGGGTTCGTTCATCTATCCAAATATCGTTGGACAAAACGGCATCTTTCTTTAGGTTGCCTTCCTGGTCGAAATGCTTACCATGTAGGTAATAAGCATTCCCAGAAGGATCAGGTTTCTGGTAATAGCCAGTTATGATAGATGTAATATTTTTTAGCTTTTGTATCAATTCCTAGTACTTTTTCGGATTTAATTCAAATAGATTTTATTTTTTAAACACCGAATAACTACTACAAAAGTATAGGCTTGTTACGTGAAATGCAAGGGTGGTGGTAAAAAATATTCCGAAAAACTACTACAAAAAAGGATTGGTGTGAGCTCAAATAGCTGATTTTTATTAAAATAAGTACTTGGTGTTCTTAGGGGAAGTTTTTTTTAAAATACTCAAGCTTGCAATTGATGAAGGAAGCGGTAGTGTAGATAGCCACTCAAAAATACTCCCCCTCCCGGAAATTCCTTTCGTTGAACCATTCACCTGACCGACAAGGAAAGCCATCTTATCTTCAAGGAGCTTTATGGTTGTCACTTTTGAGATGTGTCGAAATGAAAACTCGGATAGAAATACCAAGATTAAGTAAAAGCAGAAAAGTAGCCTCTGACCATCGGTGCAATTTTAATTAAGGAGATCTTGCCTTTTAGGTCGTAAAGTGATGAGATATAATGGTTGAGGGAAAGAAAAAGGGGCTTCGAAAGAAGCCCCTCTGTTTGTTAGCGCCCCCTCTTGGGCTCGAACCAAGGACCTACGGATTAACAGTCCGGCGCTCTAACCAACTGAGCTAAGGAGGCTTTTTTGCATGGAAAAGAGTTATTTATTTCCTCTCTTCCAAAATGCGAATGCAAAGTTATTATATTCCGAACAATTGTGCAATATTTGTGCAAAAATAATTTAAAAAAAATTATGAGCTTACTCACCGTTGGAACCGTCGCATTCGATGATATTGAAACGCCACTAGGCAAAGCCGAAAATGTAGTAGGGGGCGCCGCTACCTATATAAGCCTTGCTGCTGCGCATTTTGTACAGCCTATTCAGATCGTATCCGTCATAGGGGATGATTTTCCGCAGGAAACCCTGGACCTCATGACTTCTAAGGGGATTAACCTGGAAGGCCTTCAGGTAAAGCAAGGAGAAAAGTCTTTCTTCTGGTCGGGGCGCTATCATGATGACTTGAATACCAGAGATACGCTGATCACAGACCTGAACGTACTGGCTACTTTTGATCCGGTATTGCCAGATACCTACAAGAAAACTGATTTCGTAATGCTGGGTAACCTGACTCCTGCCGTGCAAATGCGTGTAATTGAGCAAATGGAGGAAAGGCCTAAACTGATCGCCTTGGATACCATGAACTTCTGGATCGAAAGTGCTTTGGATAGCCTTAAAGAAGTAATTTCCAAAATTGACCTGCTCATTATTAATGATGAGGAAACACGCCAACTTACGGGTGAGTACTCTCTTGTAAAAGCAGCTAAAATGATCCACGAGATGGGGCCTCGCTTCATCGCTATCAAAAAAGGAGAACACGGAGCACTGCTTTTTTATGATAATGATGTCTTTTTTGCTCCGGCGCTGCCGCTTGCCGAAGTTTATGATCCGACCGGAGCGGGCGATACCTTCGCTGGCGGATTGATGGGCTACCTCGCCGGAACGGGCGACCTGTCTTTCGAAAATATGAAAAGAGCGATTATCTATGGTTCTGCAATGGCTTCTTTCTGCGTAGAGGCTTTTAGTATTGATCGCTTGAAAACCTTGGCTGCCAATGATATCCGGACGCGCGTCCAGCGTTTCGTCGATTTGGTACGCTTTGATGCGGAATTGCATATTTAATTATAATATACATATTGAGCGTTTTTTTTAAAAAAACGCTCAATATGCACCCTCTTTTCCAACGCTGATCCCGAGCTCATCTCGAAACTTACCATCCCTCTCTCATAACAACTTACAAATAATTAAATAATTTCTGTGTTTTATTTTTAAAATTTAAAACAATTTGGTTTTATTTTTGAAGTGATTGTTTATTAAATATGCCTCAATTCGCATGCTGCAATCGTTGCATCCGGACAAATAGCATTGGTGAGAGACATGCGCGACAGCGCATGTCGCTCAATAAAAACCAAGCTGCCGGGCAACGATTGCAGCATGCGGATTGAAAAACAACTCAACTTCATGTTCGATAGAGCCATATTACATCTTGACTTGGATGCTTTCTTCGCATCCGTGGAAATACTGGATAATAGCCAGCTGAAAGGGAAACCACTTATTATTGGCGGTACAAGCGGCCGCGGAGTAGTTGCTTCTTGCAGCTATGAGGCGAGGCGCTTCGGGCTGCGTTCGGCTATGCCCATGCGCATGGCACTTAGTCGCTGCCCTGATGCTATTGTGCTGCGTGGGGATATGGATAAATATTCGCGCTACTCCAAGTTGGTAACCGAAGTGGTGGAAGAGGAGGCGCCTTTGTTTGAAAAATCCAGCATCGATGAGTTTTATGTCGATCTGACGGGTATGGATCGGTATTTTGGTTCGTGGAAATGGTCGCAGGAGCTGCGCCAAAAGGTGATCAAGGAAACGGGCCTCCCTTTGTCTATTGGCTTATCTGTAAATAAACTGGTGTCTAAAGTTGGAGTAGGGGAGGCCAAACCGAATGGTGCACAGCTGGTGGAAGCGGGCACCGAAAAGCATTTTCTGGCTCCTTTATCTACCCGGAAAATCCCTTCCCTGGGCAGAGAAACCTATAAAAAGCTTTCTTTTATGGGGGTGCGCATTGTTGAAAAACTGGCAGCAATTCCGGTGAAATTGCTGGAGCGCGAGTTTGGCAAGCATGGCTTATCCCTCTGGAAAAAGGCGAATGCCATCGATAATAGCCCGGTAGTGCCCTACAATGAGCGTAAATCCATCTCTACGGAGCGTACCTTTCAAACCGATACCATCGATATCCGCTTGCTAAAGGATGAAATAACGGCTATGGTGACGAAGCTGGCTTACGAACTGCGCCAATCTAGTAAGCTGACTTCTTGTGTTACGGTTAAAATCCGCTACACGGATTTTAATACGTACACCAAACAGCGCCGAATTGCCTACACAGCCAATGATCGCACGCTCATCGATCATGCGCATGAATTGTTTGATCGCCTCTACGAGCGGCGCCAGCTCGTACGACTCATCGGCATTAAGTTTAGTGGCCTGGTCAGCGGCAATTACCAAGCCAGCTTATTCGATGATACCGCTAAAGAACTTGAATTGCTACAAGCCATGGATAAAATTAGAAACCGCTTCGGAAAGAATGCCATCCGACGGGCGACGGACGGTAAACGGTTAACGGTCAACGGTCAACGATTTATCCAATAAAGGCCGAAGGCCTTTGCCCCCCGTTTCCCGTTGACCGTTAACCGTTAACCGCATTTTATTATTATTTATTTAAATTCACATACATATTACAGTCTGCGATACGGAACGCTATCGCCAGAACAACTTGTCGAGCATGCGAAAAAGTTGGGGGTGGAGGTATTGGCCTTGACTGATATCAATAACACATCATGTGCGAGTGAATTTGTGCGGCGTTGTAAAAATGCCGGAATTAAACCCATCTTGGGTATAGACTTTAGAGAAAAAGGCGAGCCGCTTTACATTGGATTGGCGCGCAATAATCATGGTTTTTACCAGCTGAACAAATTTCTGAGCGACCATTCGATGAAGCAGAAGGCGTTGCCAGCTGTTCCGCCGGATTTGCCGGATACCTTTTTTATTTATACAGCGCTTCGCAAGTCCATACAGTCGTTTCGAAAGAACGAATTCCTGGGCATAAGGCCGGATCAGGTGAATGATTTGTTTTTCTCGGAGCTTCGCCATTACCAGCATAAATTAGTTATACTGAATACCGTCACTTTTGAACATAAGGACCATCTCGAACTGCACAAACTGCTTCGGTGTGTCGATCTTAATATCATTTTAAGCAAACTGGAAGAGAAGGAACATGCTAAGGCAAATGATCGCTTCGTCACGCCTCAAACTCTGAAGCAACTCTTTGATGCTTTTCCGAAGGTGATCAAAAATACAGAAAGATTGACGGCTGCTTGTTCTATTGATTTCAAAACAGGCGTGCATTTGAATCGGCAATCTTTTACGGGCTGCAAAGAAGGTGATTTTAAGCTAGTTAAAAAATTGGCGCTTAATGGGTGTAAAAAACGATATGGGAATAACCATAAACAAGCGACGGAGCGCGTGCAAAAGGAATTGGGTGTTATTCAAAAACAAGATTTTTGCACTTATTTTCTGATCACCTGGGATATCATTCGCTACGCACGTTTGTCGGGCTATCATCATGTAGGGCGTGGTAGCGGAGCAAACTCTATTGTGGCTTATTGCATGGGCATTACGGATGTAGATCCTTTGGAGTTAGACCTTTATTTCGAGCGTTTCATCAATCCGTATCGGACATCGCCGCCCGACTTTGATATCGACTTCTCCTGGGATGAACGCGATGATGTGATTGATTATATTTTAAAACGTTACGGAAGCGCTCATACGGCTTTACTGGCGACGTATAATACCTTCAAAGGCCGTTCCATCATACGGGAGCTGGGCAAGGTTTTCGGGCTTCCGAAGATTGAAATAGATGCTTTAATTGCAAATCCTAAAGGTGAGCATCACCATCATGAAATATCACAAAAGATCTTTAAATTCAGTGCGCTGATGGAAGGCTTTCCTAATTATTTATCCATTCATGCGGGGGGTATTGTTGTTTCGGAGGAGCCGATTTATAAGCATACAGCACTGCAGTTGATGCCAAAGGGTTTTCCGATTACGCATTTTGATATGCATCATGCCGAAGATTTGGGCTTTCACAAATACGATGTGCTGAGCCAGAGAGGACTCGGCCATATCAAAGATGCTGTCGAACTGATTAAAAGTAACCAGGGTAAGGCTGTGGATATTTACGATGTTATTCGGATCAAAGCGGATGAAAATGTCCGGGATCAATTGCGCTCTGGCAATTGTATAGGCTGTTTTTACATTGAAAGCCCGGCGATGCGTGGGCTGCTCAAGAAGCTGAATTGCGACAACTACATTCATTTGGTGGCTGCCAGCTCGATTATCCGGCCAGGAGTGGCTAAATCGGGAATGATGCGAGAGTATATTAATCGGTTTCATCATCCCAATAGTTTTAAATATTTGCATCCGGTTTTTGAAGAACATCTGGGGGAGACTTTCGGCGTAATGGTCTATCAGGAAGATGTGATGAAGATCTTACATCATTTTGCGGGGCTTGATCTTGATGAAAGTGATGTGCTTCGACGCATCATGAGCGGAAAGAAGTACAAGGGCGATACGTTTGAGCATTTGAAAAGGAAGTATTTTGATCATTGTAAAAAAAGGGCTTACCCGGACGCTTTGGCAAAAGAAGTGTGGCGGCAGGTGGAAAGTTTTAGTGGCTATTCCTTTTGTAAGGCGCATTCTGCGAGCTTTGCGGTAGAGAGCTTTCAGAGCTTGTACTTAAAAGCTTACTTCCCTTTGGAATTTATGGTGGCGGTAATCAATAATTTTGGGGGCTTTTACCGAACGGAGTACTATTTCCATGAGGCACGCATGCAGGGAGCACAGATTCATGCGCCCTGTGTGAATCAAAGTTTTTACCTCACTTCCATAAACGGAAAAGGTATTCACATTGGGTTTATTCATCTTGCCAAAATGGAGCAGCGGGTTGCTATGGAAATCGTGCATCGCAGAGGCATAGATGGCCCGTTCAGGAGCCTGGAGGACTTTATAAGGCGAGTGGATATTACCGGGGATCAGCTTGAAATCCTGATACGCATCGGAGCTTTTCGGTTTACAGGAAAAAATAAGTATGAGCTGATGTGGGAAAAGAACGCCGTATTCAATCCGAAGAAAAACTTTGATCCTACGCCATCTTTATTTCAGGAGGTTGAGGAAAGCTATCAGTTGCCTAAGCTTAGAGAGGGCCCGTTTGACCAGGCATTTGATGAAATAGAATTGCTTGGTTTTCCTCTTTGCTCACCGTTTAAATTGCTGGCCGGCAAAAGCTGCGTAGTTTGTATTAGCGCAAGCGTATTTAAGTTTTATGTGGGTAAAACGGTTACTATTTTGGGGTATTATGTATGCCGCAAAGACGTGCGCACAGTCAAAGGCAAATTGATGCATTTTGGCACCTGGATCGATGAGGAGGGCTTCTTTTTTGATACCGTTCATTTTCCATCTTCTTTACAAAAAGCACCCTTTACGGGAAAAGGCGTTTACAAGATAAAGGGTAGGGTAGTAGAGGATTTTGGTTTCCCTAGTGTTGAGGTGATAAGCATGGAAAGGTTACCTTTTGTAAAAGATGAGCGATTTGAGGAGTGATTGCCGATGCTGCTTCCGAGGTCATCCCGGAACCAGCTTTATTTAGTGTAGCAAAATGTATGATACTTCAAGTGATTAGAATTTCTCTGGGAACTCTACGTCCTTTGAGGTGCAATTATCTCCAAGGGAAACAGAGGTGCTGCATTTCATCTGCCAGGAGCTTTCTACCGCCGAGATTGCCCAAAAACTGTATATCAGCCCCCGTACAGTGGAAGGACACCGGAAAAACCTCTTGGAGAAGACAGGGGTCAAGAATGTGGCAGGGCTCGTCATTTTTGCGATCAAAAATGGGATTGTGGACTTGGAAGAGTTGAAGGGGAATACCTAAGGCTTCGCCTTACTACGCTCCAAAAGCTTTTAATCTGTTTGGTAGCCCAATTCCGTGAACTACTTAAACAAAAAAGAAAAATAGGTTATATTTTTACAAAAAAGAAGTTTTTTTTACTTTTGAGACCAACAAAATTCATTCTTTGACAAATTGTGTGGAACTTCAAAATGATAACCCTTGAATGCCCTTGTGGCTGAAAGGCTTATCACTTTGAAGTTCCATTTTTCACAATTTATGTCGAAGAACTACATTAAAAAACATAGCCATCCCGAATTTTCGGGATGGCTATGTTTAACAACTTCGATTTACAAAAGCGGCTTTCCCGGTGTTCCTTTCTCTTCGGCAATCCATATTTTCTTGCAAATCTTACAGTTGTTTCCAAATGACCACTTTTTGAAACGAATCTCCTATTCTTTTTTACTTTTTGATTGCATATTGGTTTTGAAAGAAAATCAGGACGGGCTGGTTTTCGATAGTTTTTAGTTCTTTAATAAAAACCATTGCCATCTTACTTTCAAAAAATATCAATGCAAAAGGTTGTTACGTATACAAAATAAACTGGATGAAAGTCGCACTTCTTAGTGCCTTCATTCTTCTTTCAAGCATTTTTACTCAGGCTCAGGAGAAAGTAGAACCCACTAATAAGTTTGAAGTTGGATTAACTGCGGGTATGTCATACGCATTCGAATTCGAACAGCTTGGTTTTGGTGGGAGTATATGGGGGAGTTCTTGGTTGATGGCATCGTTTGTAAAGTTGATACTGTTTATCGTTGGGGAGGGTGTTATTTCTATGAAAGAGTGCGATGCAATGGAAATTTGTATTATGAACCCTTGAAATATCTTTCTATAGGCGTTCCTTTAGACGTCACCTTCCGTTTTTTTACCGATTCCAGGAAGCTCACTAGTGTTGACTTGCAATTCAGGTCCTTTTTTACGGAAGATTTTGTGGAGTTCGGCTTAGGCCTTTACTTTAATATAGGATCTAGATACTTCAATAACTTTTGGCGGAATACATATTAGACTTATTCTGCGGCTGCAGAACAACGAGTCTGTTGGCTCTTTGTATGATAAAAATCAAAGATCGAACACCCAAGAGTAACAAATCTGTTAAAAGATTTGTTATTTTAAACAGATACTCAGAGAGCTGCCCGTTCTATTAACTTTTTCTTTGAAAAAGTTAATAGAACGGGCAGCTCTCTGATAAAAATTGTCCTTTTGAGGGCAATGAATTACTTCATGAATAACTTTATTTTACCCACTCTATGACAAACATCGCGATCTTAGGTTTCGGCAATCTTGGCAAAACATTATTGAAATCCATTCAAAACAACCCGGATTTCAGCCAACAATTTCAGGTAAAGGCTCTTTGGAATAGGTCTTTTGATGCTTTTCAAGGGCAGGACATTCCCTCTGACATTACGATTTATAAAGATCTCAAAGATCTGTTGAATCAATTAGCTGAAATTGATCTGGTTGTAGAGTGCGCCCATCCAACTATTCTTCAGCAACACGGGCTTCAAATCCTGGAGCAAACTAATTTATTCGCCTCATCACCCACGGCTTTTGCTGATGTTTCTTTTTACAATGAATTTCATAATGTTTTAAAAAATGTAAAACAGCAGTGTTATATCGCCCTCGGCGCTTCTGTCGGGGTTTGGGATGTGATCCGCCTGGATCGGGAAGGCTTATTAAAAACGCTTCATGTTGAAATGAAAAAACATCCTTCTTCTTTTAAAATTTCAGATGAAGCGACTAAAGAAAAACTGGAAAAAGCACAGCAGGAAGACGGAGAAGTGGTTGTTTTTGAGGGAAATGTAAAAGATCTCAACGTAGTAGCCCCTCAAAATACGAATACGATGTCTATTTATGCACTCACCTCCAGCTCCTTAGGGTTTGAGGGATGCACAGGGCGGATCGTAGCCGATCGAAACCTGGAGGCTCATATCGTTCAGTGTAATATTGAAACCAATATCGGCTTGAAGCTAAATTTGGAGCGATATAATCCTGCGGGGCATGGCTTGGTCACGGGCTCAGCCACCGTGAATTCATTCCTGGATAGTGTTTTGAACCATTCCAAAGGAATTTTGCATAATTATTTTGTTTTTTGTTGACCAGTCTCTCACATTCATTAAAAGAAAACATGAGGCATCCCTTAGCTTTAAGGAACTTCATGTTGTCACAATGATTAAAATAGGTGCTGTAAATCAATACTTTAAGACCGGCCTTATTCAATTTAGCTTTTTGGAAGGCTGGCAGCCGTTAAAAAATGAA
>CAZHZT010000040.1:0-39948 GCA_964537285.1 uncultured Saprospiraceae bacterium
GGGCATTCAAGGGTTATCATTTTGAAGTTCCACACAATTTGTCAAAGAACGAAATAAATTTAATCCTGACTCAAGTCCAGCTCCACTATAAACGCCCGGAATTCTTCTCCTTCTTTAAAAGTGAATCCTCGCTTTTTAAATATGTGAACCATTCCTGAGTTTTCTTTCAGGACTGTGGCAACAACTTTTTTTATTTTCCTTGCCCTCGCAATTTCTAAAATATAATCAGTTAGTATATTCCCTAAACCAAAGCCTTGCCAGTGATCTGGAATTGCAATTGCATACTCTGCTTTTTCGTGATATATATCTGTGACGAGCCTCACTACTCCGATCATTTCATGGTGCCCGGGTTCCTTGATCTCTGCGATTATTGCTATTTCGCGATCATAATCGATATGGGTGAACCGCGTCATAAATTCGTGAGTAAAATGATTGATGAAGCCAAAAAAGCGGTAATAAATGGATTGTTTAGAAAATTTTTTGATCATTTCCAGCTCTAAAGGTTCATCTTCAGGGCGAATTGCACGCAGGCTTATTTCCTGCCCATCCTTCAACTTGGTCTTTTTAGTGTATTCTTCAGGATAAGGGCTAATGATTAAACGATTATACTCAGGGAGCGCATTTTGAATGTTGGTTTGCTCATACAGATCAATTTTGGCCCTTTCTACCAGACAGCGACCTTCCAGATAGAGGGCTATGCGGAGCTCGGCTTCCATTAATTCGGGAAAATCAGCAATGAGATAAGAAAATTTGTACAGAAATAAAGCCAGTTCATCAATTGGGTCTTCTCCCTCTCTTTTATATTTTTCAATCAATTTAAAAATTTTGGTCTGAGCGATTTGTTGTTTTGCCAGAGCCAGATTTAGCGGAGGGATCCCAAAACTGATATCGTTGTAAATATTCGACGCGGGACCGCCAAGGCCAAAGTAAAGCGTTGGCCCCATGATCTGATGTTTTCGACTACCAATGAGTAAGGGAATCCGGTTCGGTCGAGCTTGGTGGTCTGGTTCTACTGGTATGTTGTAATAAGTAAGCACTTCTACCACCTCATTTTCATTTAAAGCTTTTCTTTTCTGAGATTGAAGATTTTGGAAAATTGCTTTTATTTTATTCTTAGGAGGAGAGAACCCCTGAGGCACTGTTGGAGGGGTTTCATACTGTAGTTGGATGTTGTGAGCATATCGATACATTCTCAAAAAAGTGTCTACTGCACTTTCTGGAAAACGATAAACGGGAATCCGTTTCTGAGCAAATACCTCCCAGCTGGCTTCTACAGCTTCGTAACCCATCCATGCTGTGAAAACGGGTTTATCTGCTACTCGCCTTTTTTGAGCAATAACTTGCGCAACTTCCAGAGGGGATATCCCAAATTGAGGCGAATGAATGATGAGAATACCATCTACTTCTGAACTTACCTGGAGAAGATGCAGTACCTTAGTATATATCTCCGCAGGAGTGTCATAAGGAAGTTCGATAAGTCCGCCTTCCCAATTGCCACCCGGTATGATTTCCTGTAGTTTCTGGTGAACTTCCAGCCCCAGGTTAGGGAGCCTTCCCTCAGAGCGGGTGAGATAATCTGCAGCCAGTATCCCAGGGCCGCCAGTGTTGGTTATTATCCCTAATGTATTGCCTTTGGGATTGGGTTGGCTCGAAAATGCCAGGGCACAATCGAACAACTGTTCTATGGTCCATACAGGAATAACTCCGGCTCTTTGGAAAGCAGCCCGATAAACAGCATACTCTCCGCTGAAATGCCCTGTATGTTGTAAAATCAGCTCTTTCCCAACCTGAGTTTTTCCGGCTTTTAAAATAATAATTGGTTTGTTGCGCGAAAATGCCCGGGCAGCACTCATAAATGCCCGGGCATCTCTAATCGATTCCATATAGATCAGAATGCTCTTCGTGTAAGGGTCTGTTCCAAAATAATCGATTAGCTCTGAAAAACTTACATCCAGCATGGTTCCAAATGATATGAAGTAGCTGAAACCTATTCCTTTCCAACGCGACCAGTCCAATACTGCTGAACTAACGGACTTACTTTGGGAAATAAAAGCGATACTTCCTGAACGAGGCATTGCTTGAGCCAGGGAAGCGTTCAAATTGATCCGGGGACAGATTAAACCATAGCTGCCCAATCCGATAATAGGTGTTTTATGACGGGCAGAAAGCTTAGAGATTTGATCAATGACTCGCTGGGGGAATGAAAAAGTGCGTTGTCCACTTATAACCAGAATACTTTCTACATCAGCATCAAAACACTCTTCAATGACTTGAACCAATCTATTATCTGGTACAACTACTATAGCAAGGTCTATCTGTACAGGAACCTTCTTAACATCAGAAAAACTCTTTAGATCGTCAAAATACTTTTCTTTGGGGTTAACGGGAAAGAGTTCTCCCTTAAATTCTCCTCGGTGAATATTTTGGAAAACCAGGTGCCCGAGCCTGGTTTCGTTCTTTGATGCACCGATAATAGCTACCTTTTCCGGACGAAACAGTTTCTCCAGTTTTCTTTTTATCATGAATTAGTTGAGGTTTAGAGGGTGTTCAAAAAGTAGTTCTTTGCCCTCAATAAGGAAACATTGTTTGAAAGGGATCACTTTGAGTTTTTCTAAAAATACCTCGTTCTTTGACAAATTGTGTGGAACTTCAAAGTGATAGTCCTTGAATGCTCTTGTGGCTGAAAGGCTTGTCATTTTGAAGTTCCATTTTCACAATTTATGTCAAAGAACTAAAAATACCTAAAACAAGAGCTGCCGTTCAAGCAAAAAGATTGTATCAAAATTGACGGAATCAAAAGGCCCAATAAGGCCGTAAAAAGGATATAGCCTGATGTAAACGCATCTCATATTCTTCCCAGATGGGCATGGGCGATTCTGTCTCGGTTTCTTTATATGGAATATCAAGGCCTGAAATACCGGCCATGAAATTAAATATTCCCTGATGCAGAACCTGGACATTGTACCCCCCTTCAAGTACCGCAAAATATCGATCAAATTGATTTCGGATAGCCTGGCCTATTTTAAAAAAGGTGTTCACCGTTACGTTCAGATCAAGTAGTGGATCAAAGCGATGGGCATCAAAGCCTGCTGACAAGGCCACTACATTTGGTTGAAAGGATTTTACTACAGGTAAAAAGGTTGAAAATGCGTCCATAAAAATATCGTCTCCACTTCCGGGAGGAACCGGGATGTTTATATTGAACCCTTTACCTTTGCCCTCGCCCAATTCCGAGAAGTGCCCATTTCCGGGGAATGCAGGGTATTGATGTACGGAAAAAAAGAGGACATCGGGATTTTCGTAAAAAATAGCGGATGTACCATCGCCTAAATGACCATCAAAATCAACTATGGCCACTCTTTTTCCCTCATTTACTAACATTTGAACAGCAACGGCAACATTGTTGAACAAGCAGAAGCCCGAACCCTTATCGGCGTATGCATGATGACCGGGTGGTCGAACCAAAGCAAAATCGCCATGTTCTGCAGCTTGCAGGGCAGCACCTACTGCCAAAGAAGCTACTTCAAAGCTCTTTTCGGACGTTCTCGTATCTCCATCCAACGGGATTTCTTGCCTGGAGCAAGAAATAACCCGGTGTATATAATCTTTGGTGTGAACTAAATCGAGGTAGTCTTCACCACTGCTAATTTTCGTAACAGGGAGGATGTTTAAAACCTCCATCCGCTTTTTACCTTCCGGATGCACCCCTGTTTCATGTTCCTGAAAAACTGGGTTGTAGATCAGTTTCATTCTTTATCATCAATTATTGCATCGTCAATAACTTCATTTCCGTCCCCGTCATGATCTGTAAAGCCCGGAACCTGCCCTTTTTTCTCGCGCATTTGCTTCGGCTGGTCATCGATTATTTTAATCTCTCCTTCCTTGGTTTCAGCATCTTTAGCTCCGGTGTTATGATAATCGCCGTCTGCAAAACGTTGGGCGCGCTCAAAGAAACTGTTGTGCTCAGATAGCGTACTGTCCGCATGTCCTTTGGAAGTATTTTTTGCTTCTTTTTCTAATTCATCAGCCAAGTTAGAAGCTTTTTCCACTTCTTCTTCAATCGAAGAACTATCAATGGTTTCGAAGGCGTTTTCTACGATCGAACTTGCTTCTTGTTCGGGGTCAGCCGTTTTTTCCTTTTCTGTAGTGTTCTTATTCATGTCCGGGCTACTATCACTGCTATCGGTTTGGGAGGGAGTGTCCTCGTCTTCTTCAAGAATATTTTTTTTCACCCATTCCTTACCTTTTTCAGTATACTCTGAAGTTTTTTGAATTACCTTTTCACCCACATCATCAGCAGTTTCTTTAGTTTTTTCCCAGAATTTTTCTGCTTTATCCATGATTTCGTCGCTAACTTCCTCGAAAGTATCCAGTACTTTTTCACCTACTTCTTCAGCTTTTTCCTTGGCTTTTTCCATTCCTTTTTTAGCATCGTCCATTATTTCTTTCCCTTTTTCTTTCCCGAATTCACTAGCTTTATCTGCTCCGGATTTAACCACTGATTTGGCTCCGAATAATATTTTTTTAAAATCATTTATTAACCCCATGGATATCAAGTTTTTATTTAAGTAAACGAGTTGAGAATATACTTAGGTTACAGAGTATTTATCATTAAAATTATAGCAGTTGCAGAACAAGTCCGCTATTGGCAGTGCTATGATACGCAAAGTCGGAATATCATACATTTTATAACACTACTTTCAGCTCTAACTACAAGTTATAAATAATTGCAGGAATCCTCAAATTTATTTGAGTTACTTAGGCTTTATCATTTTGAAGTTCCATTTTCCCGGCGATTCTCGCTTTGAAAATAAACGTGCCTACGGCGCGAAATTTCTTTGAGAGGGAGGCCGAAAGGGCTATTTTGCTTCGCAAAATAGCCCTTTCGGCCTCCCTCTCAAAGAAAAAATCGCCGCGAAGCGGCGTATTTCCACAATTTATGTCAAAGATCTTTACTTTATAATCAATTCTAAATCTACTCTTCGACCATAGGCGGCTTCTGCCGTTGAATCTTCACCTCCTTCTGCCAAAAAGATGCGAGATTGTTCAATACCTTTAGAGTTGAGAAAATCGGCAACCGCTCTTGCTCTTTTTTCGGCAAGTTTTTTATTATAAACAGGATTGCCAGAGGTATCAGTGTAACCGATGATGCGGATCTGAAGAAAATCATTTACATCCATGAGGCGCATTACCTCATTCAATGTTTGTCGTGCGGCAATATTGATCGTGGCAGAGTTGGTTCCAAAAAATACTTGATAAGGGCCATGCTCACTGAGTCGTTGCTTCAATAAGGTCTTTGGATCTGAAGGCATTGGTTCAGAAGGAAGCGGTTGAGCACTTGCTTCTTGTTGAAGTGCCTTGAATTGCTCCTGTGTATCGGCTAATTTTTTGCTTAATACATCGATTTCAGTTTCCAGCTTTTTTAGCTGTATATCTTTTTGATCTTGAGAAACGCTTAATTGTTCCTTAAGTGTTCTTATTTCTTCATTCATTTCTGCTAATTTCAGGTCCATAGGCGTCTCTTGAGAGAGCCTAGGTGACACATTTTGTGTGTCTGTCGGAGAAATCTGAACTGCTTGAAGAATAAGATCGTTTAGCCGTTGTATTTTCTGATATAGAGTATCTACACTTTTCTGTAAAGAATCCTTTTGGACGATGTAAAGGGTATCTACTCTATGGGTGTCTTCTTTTTTATTTTTGCTTTGTGCAGCAATAGTGCTCAGTTGAAGCGCTGTGATTGCGGCTTGCAGTCCATCCAGGCTCCCTTGATCTACCTGCCCATTTTGTTGGAATTGGCGCTGTAAAGCATTCAATTGTTCTTCAATGTTGCTTAATTGTGCTTTTTCTTCCTCCAAACGGGGAAGTGGTTCATTTCTCTGTTGACTATTGTCCTTAGCCGCTTCCAATTGGTCGATCCGTTTTTTTAAACGAGCCAACTCATCTTTGTCTATAGTGGATTCAGGAGCTGAAACGGAAGATTCCTGTGAGATAATTTGTATGATAGTCGTATCTTTCTGTATCTGTACAATAGGCTGTCGCTCAATTATTTTTACAATTGTATCTTTCTTATTTAAATTTGGAGAAGTGAATATATTCTCGTTTGCAACAACTTGTGCAGATGAATCAGTGCTTAATTCAGTACTTTTTGATGGTTCTGCTTCTTCTACTACTACTTCGCCCTCAGTAGCAGTTGGGATTTCTTCGGAATCATCATCTTTAGATTCAGTTTCTTCTGCTACTTCATCCTTCTCATCAGTTGGGATTTCTTGTTCTGTTTCTTCTACATTCTCATTTGCCAATCCATCTGTTTTTTCTTCCGGCTCTGGTTCCTGCATATTTACCTTTAAAGAATCCTCAAAGACTATTTCGTTTGAAACAGAATCCAATTCACTTTCTTCTATTGACTGAAAAGCTGAATCAATTGATGCCTCGATTTCATAAAAGGCAAAAGGATTTGTATTTATCACGGGAGCTTTAAAAGCTTGTTTTTTTCGAGCAAAATAATAATGTAAAGAGACTGTCGAAAAAGAATAGAAATCATTATTCCCATTAGGGTGTCCACGAAACTCATCGTTTATTTCTGCAGGATCAGAAGCATAAGCCTGTAAATCCGTTTCAAACTCTGTAGGTAAACGACCACTGACATCATCCAGAAAATCAGTATTGGTAAAGCGAAAAATGGTTTCCAGGTTAAGGCTTAAGCGATTACTAAGACGAAATTTCAATCCGAGCCCTCCTGAATAATGCAAAACTTCGGTAGCATAATCTTCGCCTTCCGTTTGCAAAGCAGTAAGGTCTGTCTCAAAATCTCCATCTTGTTCTATGATTGTTCCCGTTTTCCCGGTATTTTCTGCTTCCGTGCGAATGGAGTTATCTGACCAATAATAGTATCGTTGGCCGGTGGCTGAAAATAAATCGCCATAAACATTGAAGTCAGTCCAACCAATTCCTCCTGTAATAAAAGGAACAACAAATGCTTTTTTTCCGAAGAACGTATTGTTATCAAAATAATATGTAAAAAGAATAGAGGCATCCATGATCTCCGTTCGGGCATTCAGAGACCTGCGAAAGTTCGGATTCTCCGTTCGTAGCGAACCATCAAAGTTGACGGTTCGGTCATTGGCAATAAATTCTCCGTTTGAAAGCAGAAGGCGAACTGCCCAGGCTTGAGAGAGGCTTAATTCCAAAGAGGCTCCATAGCTAACGAAGTCAGCATGATCAAATAAGTTGTTCAGTTTTTCATGTGGATCAAGCCATTTATAACTCAGGTCCCCCTGATAATTCATAAGGCCTCCATATAAACCCAGATTCCATTTGTAATTATTCTGTTGAGCTAACCCCATGGCTGCAAGCCCGGTGATAAGTGCCCATGTTGATATCCATCTTAGCATAAACATTTATTTTTCAGTACCCTACCTCTTATTTATCTAAAAATAAACGAATGTTTACCTTACCGCTCAGTCCAATAAAAGGTTGGATCAATAATTCCTGATTAATATTTCCGCTTCCAAGGGGATCTTGGGTTTCTTTTTCCAATAAGACCGCGCCAGCATTGAATCGGATAAACTGGAACAGTTTGAAATCCAGCCCAAAGTAGATCGGTCTGCCTATTATCGGGCCGGACAAATTATTACCATCTTTATCTTCGAGGTCTTCCAGGAAAAGGCCAAGCGACAAGGATGAATTACGCAAAAAACCAGGGGCCAGGCGACTCGTGGACAAAGGGAAGCCCAAGCCAAGATAGGGGGCCGTATCGTAATCCAGGTTATCAGGTTTGCCGCCCAGGGAAACGGCTCCATAACCGGCATTTATAGCAAAATAACCAGCCTTGCTTTCCGTCTCATAATTATCTACATAGCGCATATAGCTCCTTTTTAGCAATTTATCACTTAGTAAGTAAGCTACTTCATTATGAATCAACTTTTGGAGGCTGCGTAGTGTTTTGCGGGAAGTTTTTAATAAAGAAGTATCTTTTTTGGTATTTGGGAGTTCAATCTTTTTTAGGTTAGCCAGATTTTCATAAATGATATCAGAAAACCCGGGAAAAGTTATTCCCGACTCGCTTCGATAATTGGTCATCCCGGTTTCTACCAGTTCATTCATGTCCGCGATTATATGATTCGGGTTTTTATCCAATTTGAATTTATTTCCATCCAGGGTTATTGTTTGATTTATATAAGCATCCAGGCCTTTTGTCATTTGTTCATAGAAATCTTTTTGTTCGTTGCTGTTGATGCGTTCAAAAAAAATGATTTTAAAGTCAAATTTCTTAGAAGCAGGAAGACGATAATTAAGGGGAACGCGAAAATCACCCTGGGGTTTGTCAAAAGGACGCCTCCAATCCGCGACGTATAAGGGTGGGCGGTTATCCTTCCCGTTTTGATTAAAAATTGCTATTTCAACCATATGAACTTCATCGGGAATACTGCCAGTGATAATCAGCGTTGTTTCTGCTGGAAGTGGTTTGTTATCGTTAAAGGTGGAGATTTCAGCATCAAAGGACACAACAGTGAACTGGCCAAAGAGTGGAGTAGTGCATAAAAAAAGTAAGATGATTGAGTAAAAGTGAATTTTCATATTTTAGGTTTAAGTTTTTCTCTAATATTTAAATATTGAGACGGGAAAAGTGTTCAAAAGGAACTATCGGGAAAACCATTTGATATGGAAAATATGATAATATAGTAATTTTATCAATTCTAAAGTCTAATTTACCGAATAAGTATTTAAAATATGCGTTTAATTACTAATTTGTGAATAATGCGTCCAGCAATTCTCGTTTTGGGAATCCAAAACCAAATTTACGCCGCTTCGCGGCGATATTTTCTTTTGAGGGAGGCCGAAAGGGCTATTTTGCGAAGCAAAATAGCCCTTTCGGCCTCCCTCAAGAAGAATTTTGCGCCGTAGGCGCGTTTATTTTTTCAAAGCGAGAATCGCTGCAATGCGTCGATGGAGTTTAGAAAAATCAATACCTTATAATTTGTCAAAGAACGCAACTTTTTATAAAAAAAATTATGGAAAAATATCTGGACGGTTTACTATTGCAAGATTTGGTACTCATTGTGCTCGGAACGCTTATGTTCCTGGTTCTTTTGGGGGCTTTGGTACTCAATATTCTTCGAAGAGAACCCCTTAATAAGTTTCAGATTTTGGGGTTTATCATTCCTGCTGTGATGATTGCTTACCCAAGTATTCAAAAAATGGCTTTCTCAAAAGATATGATAGAGCTGGAAAAAATGACTACCAGGGTAGTTGAAGCACCTGAAGATACTATGGCCCTTCAAGCATTGGAGAAGAAAACACAAGAAGTAGAAAGCCGAAAGCCAAGTTCGCCTGATAACCTGGCAAAATTGAGTAAATCGAACTATTTACTTGGCCATAAGGATAAGGCAAAGATGTATGCAGATTCAGCACTTAACAGAAGTAAGAACATTACCGATGCCAAAGCCGTCCGATCGGCTATTGACCTTCAGGATAATTTGGAGCAACTGAAAAATAATCCAGATGATACCGAGCAAATGAAAAAAGCACAAGAAAACTTTCAAACCCTGAAAGGGCTTCCTATCGATAAAAAATCAATGGAAATTTATATCAAACCTCTCAAGGGAATAAACAAAACGGAGAAATAAAAAAAAAGGCCTTCTTTGACAAATTGTGTGGAACTTCAAAATGATAAGCCTTGAATGCTCTTGTGGCTGAAAAGATTATCATTTTGAAGTTCCATTTTTTCACAATTTATGTCAAAGAACTAAAAAACTGTATTTTCACCGCTATTAATGCATAAACAAAATCCCTTACAGTAATGAAATATGAAAATCTAATTATTTCGGAAGCGGAAGACATTTTGACCCTTACTATTAGCCGGCCTAAAGCATTGAATGCACTCAATAACCGGACAATGGAAGAGTTAAATCATTTTTTTAGCGAAGATGCTCCGCTGAGAAAAAACATAATCGGAATTATCATCACAGGTAGTGGTGAAAAAGCTTTTGTTGCCGGAGCGGATATCAAGGAGTTTATTAGCTTGGATAATGCCTCCGGAACACAGATGTCGCTGAAAGGTCAGGAAACTTTCTTCTTAATAGAGCGATTTAGCAAGCCTGTTATCGCAGCTATCAATGGCTTTGCTTTGGGTGGAGGGTGCGAACTAGCCATGTCATGTCATTTGAGGATAGCGTCAGAAAATGCTCGTTTAGGCCAACCGGAAGTTAACCTGGGAATCATTCCCGGATACGGAGGAACACAACGGCTGATACAATATATAGGTAAGGGTAAAGCAATGGAGTTATTGATGACGGCAGACATGCTCAAGGCTGACGAAGCGCTTCAGCTGGGCTTGCTTAATCATGTCGTCCTTGCAGACCAACTTATGGATAAGGCAAAATCCTTGTTAAAGAAAATCGCTGCTAAAGGCCCCGTGGCCATCGCAAAAATTATTGAGTGTGTTAATGGCTACTTCTCTCATTCAACCGATGGATTTGTAAAAGAAGTGCAAGATTTTGGCCATACTGCCGGAACCTCTGATTTTAAAGAAGGCATCAACGCTTTTGTAGAAAAAAGAACAGCTGACTTTAAAGGAAAATAGCTCGTTCAATCGGCCCATTATATCAAAAAAGGCTTGTGTAAGTGGTTTTTCTCAAAACCACTTACACAAGCCTTTTTTGATATAATGGGCCGATTGAGATTAAGAACGATCTTTTAAAACTTTTTTCAGTCAATATCGGTTGTCTAATTAGAAAAAATCTAAATAATGATAGAGACTGATATTCTGATTATTGGTGCAGGACCCTGTGGACTTTTTACGGTTTTTGAGGCTGGGTTGTTAAAACTTCGTTGCCATCTGATAGATGCTTTACCACAAGCCGGAGGACAGTTAACTGAAATATATCCGAAAAAGCCGATTTATGATATACCCGGTTGCCCTGAAATATTGGCTGGGGACCTGGTAGAGAATCTGCTCAAACAAGCTCGCCCCTTCAAGCCAGGATTCACGCTTGGAGAAAGGGCTGAAACCGTTCGTAAATTAGAGGACGAACGCTTCGAAGTAGTTACTAACAAAGGCACCGTTCATAGAGCACCTGTGATTGCTATCGCAGGTGGCCTGGGAAGCTTTGAACCTCGTAAACCGCCCATCGAAAATATTTCCAAATTCGAAGATAGCGGCGTGGATTATATGGTGAAGGATCCCGAAAAGTATCGTGGAAAAAAACTGATCATTGCGGGAGGAGGAGATTCAGCCCTCGATTGGACCCTCTACCTGTCTGAAGTAGCCGATGATGTTACCCTCGTACATCGTAGGCAAGGTTTTCGTGGTGCACTGGATTCCGTTGAAAAAGTTAAAAAACTCAGCCAGGAGGGCAAGATCAACCTGATCACAGATGCTCAGGTAGTGGCCCTTGATGGCAATGGCCGTCTGAACCGTGTACAAATCAAGCATAAAACTCAAGGTGAGTGGTTTACCGATACTGATCATTTTCTGCCCCTTTTCGGCCTTTCTCCTAAACTAGGGCCAATAGCGGATTGGGGGCTGGGCATAAAGAAAAATGCCATAGAAGTAGATACCGTCGATTACAGCACAAATGTCCCTGGCATTTACGCAATTGGAGACATTAATACCTACGAAGGCAAATTGAAGCTTATCCTATGTGGATTTCACGAAGCAACACTAATGGTGCAATCCGCTTACAAACGAATTCATCCGGATAAGAAATTATCTTTTAAATACACCACCGTTACGGGGGTATCTGGCTTTAACGAATAAAATGTATATTTGCATTCCATCTTATATATGATTAAAATGGTAGACCTAGATATAAAAATTAAAGTAACGGATCGTCAAGGAAATTCCCTTGAACTGGAAGCGCCAACAGATATGCATCTTAACCTCATGGAGGTACTCAAAATGCATGAATTACCTGTTGAAGGTACTTGTGGCGGCATGGCACTTTGCTCAACTTGCCACGTTTACATAAAGTCGGATCACCAGATACCGGAGATGAAAGAGAATGAAGAAGAAATGCTTGATCAGGCATTTTTTGTTGAGGATGATAGCCGCTTGGCATGCCAAATATTTATCACAAAGGAATTAGACGGGCTGGAACTCCAACTCGCTCCTGAAGACGAGAGCGAATAGTCTTGCTCTCCATCAACAGCTAAAGGATAAGTCTAATATGTTACAAATAAACGATTGAAAATTTTTACGTTCTTTGACAAATTGTGTGGAACTTCAAAATGATACTCCTTGAATGCCCTTGTGGCTGAAAGGGATATCATTTTGAACTTCCATTTTTTCACAATTTATGTCAAAGAAGGAAAATTTTTATCGGAACTTATTTGACTTTTTAATAGAATTATGTTTATCTTACATGTTTTAAAGCAGATAGGCCTTTGAAGAATTAAAATTCTGCACCTCTCGCAACGGTGATTTAGTTTAGTTGCCTGCAATTCTGTAAAGCAATAATAAAAATTGTGTTTCCTCTTCCTGGAAAAGGCGACCGGTAAATAATTTAAATATTAAATTTAAGCATTAACTATAGAAAATGAAAATCTTTTTCCAAAGGTTTTCGTAAAATTGTGTTGAGCACTGCTATTAAGTCTCAATGCTTAGTGATATAGCATTCAAAAAATTGTGTGTACCCAAAAAAGTCGATTTCGACGAAAAGAACAGTAGGATATGAACATTGATGTTGCATCTGGAATTAGTGATTTGTTGTATACGTATGAGTCGGTGATCATACCGGGCTTAGGTGCCATCGTTTCTACTTATAAACCCGCCACCATTGATCACGTTCAAGGGCTTATTCATCCTCCTTCGAAGCAGCTTTCATTTAATGAGCATATGGTAACCAATGACGGAGTCCTTTACCTTCAATTGATGACGGTTTACCATATTACCGAAGATCAAGCAAAAAAAGCTGTTCGGAATTTTGTTCAGGAGGTAATGGAAAAACTTAGAGAACGTGAAATCGTCGTTCTTCCTAAAGTTGGCAGGTTGTATCAGGATTATGAACACAATATGCAGTTCCTCCAGGATAGTACCAACTTCAACAGAGAAGTGTATGGCCTCCCGACTGTTCATTTCTACCCGATTTTAAAAGCAAAAGAAAACTCTGAGTCTAAAACGCTTGCTATAACTTCTTCTATTTCAAGGCCAACTACCCGAAGAAAAGGGCGTTTCAATAAAGTGCTTGCTACTGCTCTTCCAATCACCTTTGTATTAATAATCGGAAGTGTAGGCTATTTCTATATTCATCAGCAAAGAACATCAAATGGATTGATCGAAGAAATTCAACGAATTCCTGCAGAATTGCGCTTGAATGAAAAGCCAGAATCTGAAGTAACTCCGTTTATTGACGATATTTATATAGATGCTTCCATTGTCGAAAAAGAAAGTCCAAAGAAAAAACAAACTGTTGAGCGAAATGTAGACCGCCTGTTGGAAAAAGAAAACGGAAATATGCTAGATGCCCCAACCGATAGACGTGAAGAAACCTTAGGGCCAAACCAAAAAATGTGTGTTATCATTATTGGTCAATTCAAAAATAAAAACGGGGTGGACAGGAGAATCAAGGAAATCTACAAAATTGGGTTTGAGCCTTATCACAGCATCAACCCGAATAATGGCTTACATATGGTTGGCGTTCAGTTCGTTTATGAACAGGAGAAAGATATTAATACCACTCTAAAATACCTTCGACTTCGCTTCGAGACTTCCGCTTGGATTCTTAAACCTAAAAAATGACTGTAAAAAGTTTTCCTAAAATCAAACATGCTGATAAAGGGAATTTTTTCCTCATCGCAGGGCCTTGTGCGATTGAAGATCGTGACATGGCGCTCCAAATCGCCGAGTCTGTCTTGACTCTGTGCGATCAATTGGAAATTCCTTTTATTTTTAAAGGTTCTTATCGAAAAGCAAATCGTTCCAGGCTGGATTCATTCACAGGAATTGGGGATGAAAAAGCTTTAAATATTCTCGCTGAAGTGGGTAATACCTTTGATATACCTGTAACTACTGATATCCACAAAGATGAAGAAGCTGAAATCGCTGCCAATTACGTGGATGTCCTTCAAATTCCAGCTTTTTTATGCCGCCAGACAAGTCTTCTCGTGGCTGCTAGTAAAACAGGTAAGGTCGTAAATATAAAAAAAGGGCAATTCATGGGCCCTGCTTCTATGCGCTTTGCAGTGGATAAAGTGCAGGATTCTGGTAATCCTAATGTATTCCTTACGGAAAGAGGAACAACTTTCGGTTATCAGGATCTTATAATTGACTATCGCGGCATACCAGAAATGCAAGCCTTTAATGTTCCGGTAATACTCGATTGTACCCATTCCCTCCAACAGCCCAATCAATCTGGCGGGGTTACCGGAGGTCGGCCGGCACTCATTGAAACAGTAGCTAAGGCTGGCATAGCTGTTGGAGCGGACGGCCTTTTTATGGAAACCCATCCCGAACCCTCTCAAGCTAAATCAGACGGTGCAAACATGCTTCCTCTCGATAAACTTTCTTCAATACTTGAAAAGTTAGTACGGATTCGGCAAGCGGTTCTGTCTTAACGAGAAGAGATTATTTTTGGAAAGAGGCACGCGGCCGCGTGCCTCTTTCCAAAAATAATCTCTTCTCAAGAATAGCGATAAAATGAAATACATCCTTTTGGGTTAGCGCTTGATTGCCAGGTTTTATTTGGCAAATAGTTGCAATTTTGTTAAAAAAAGCTTAAATTGAAGGAAAGAGTAGGCGATTTGGTCATTAAAACAGTCTAACCTATTGAAGAAACATCTATTTTATAATAAAACCGGAGGTGCCATGAGAAAAAAATATTTTTTGAGTTGTCTTTTGTCAATTTGTACAATCAGTTTAATGTGGGGGCAGGAAGCAGAGAAAACCTTTGTTCAATCATTTAACCTCCAAGGCAAAAAAGTTATTTATGCCGACCTGAACGGCGATGTTCAGGTGCAGGAATGGAATAATTCCGTCGTTAGAGTTCAAATGAACGTGAAGCTCGATAATGCGACTAATAGCATGCTGAAAGGCCTCGCTACAACAGGTCGATACGTTATTCGCCCCCAACTTGGTTTGGATGGGGTAACCGTTTCAACCCCCGGCCTCGAAAAAATGGTGAAATACGGCGGTGCAAAAATTGAAGAAAACGTAGTTTATACCATCTTTGTACCTAGTGATGTGGAAGTACAAATGAAGGGAGAAAGTAGCCTTAAGTCTACAGCTAAGTTGGATTAAAATCTGTTAATCGGTTCGATATTGACAGCTTAAAATATTTTTTATGTTGATTGACAAATTGTGCGGAACTTGCAACATGAGGCATCCCGAATTTTCGGGATGCCTCATGTTGCAAGTTCCATACAATTTATCAAAGAACTATTTTTTATAAAGGCTAATCGGTCGTCCTAAAAAAGATAACGCAACTTTAAGTTGATAAATATAAATTTTCTTTTGGTTTGAAAGGAATTTTTATATTTATACCTTCAAAGTTGCGTTATCTTTTTTAGGACGACCTTTGTTATTTAGAGGCTTTGGATGAAATCATCTGGAACCTATTTTTAGAATAGAGTTTTAAATACGCTCTTGCTCTTTATTTAAGTGCTCTACCAAAAATTATTATAAATGATATTCCCTAATCGGCTGTATATTTCTTTTTTTTTGATCATTAGTTTTGGTATTTTTTCGCCTCTAAAGGCACAAATACAAAAAGTATTTCATCAAACCTTTGAAGTTTCAGATAGTGTAGAGGTAATAAGTTTGAACATTGTGGACCCCTTGGATGTAGAAAGCTGGGCGGGAAATCAAATCCTTGCCGAAATTAAACTTGAAATAAAATTCGGAACTCCCGGTATCTTGAAATTCTTACTGGACTCGGAACGCTATAATTTAGAAAGTGAAAGAGCAGGGGCATCTCTCTCTCTTGCTTCAAAGAACCCCAAGCGCAATCTTCTGAAAAATAAAGAAGAACAAATTATTAAAGAAATAATTAATATACGGTTGTTTGTTCCGGATGAATATGAATTGACTAATACGGGAGAGCTAAGGCGGAAAAAATGATAAAAACAGTTGAATTAAAACTTTTACCCGAAGAAGAAAAGGACGTTGACCTTATTGATAAAAGAGCGATCAAAAAGGCAAAGGTAAACCCTGGTCAAGTTGAATCGGTCAGGGTGGTAAAGCGCTCCATAGATGCCAGAGGAGCCAGGCCTTTTTATCGGCTGAGGGTTGAAGTGTACATAGACGAAACACTCGCTCCTGAAGCAGCCATCCTTAACCAAATAAAACCACTTTCAAAACAGGCTGAAAAAGTAATCATCATTGGAGCTGGCCCCGCAGGGTATTTTGCCGCTCTTAAATTATTGCAGTTAGGTATTAAACCTGTTGTGCTCGATCGCGGGAAAGATGTCCGGGCACGTCGGAGAGACCTAAGAGCCATTCAACAGTTTGCTGAAGTTAACCCAAATTCAAACTATTGCTTTGGAGAAGGTGGAGCAGGGACTTACTCTGATGGTAAACTCTATACGCGTTCCCACAAAAGAGGCAAAATTGCCGAAGTGCTTCAGCTGCTCGTAGAGCATGGAGCAAAAAGTGATATTCTTATTGATGCTCATCCGCACATAGGTTCCAATAAGCTTCCTAAAATAGTGGCCAATATTCGAACCACCATAGAACACTATGGGGGAGAGGTGCATTTTGACTCTAAAGTAACCGACTTTATTATTAGAAACAGGCGTATGCTTGGAGTAGTTGTGAACGGTGAAGAGGAATTGCAGGCAAACGCCTTTATTCTGGCCACCGGGCATTCGGCCCGCGATATTTATACTTTATTGAATGAAAAAAATATTCGTATTGAACGCAAACCATTTGCTTTAGGGGTGCGAATTGAACATCCACAAGCACTCATTGACGAAATTCAGTACAATCAAAAAAAGAGAGAAGATAATCTACCCGCTTCCAGCTACCGGCTGGCTTGCCAGGTTGACAAAAGAGGTGTTTTTTCATTTTGTATGTGCCCGGGAGGATTAGTAGTGCCCGCTGCGACTGCTCCCGGAGAAATCGTTGTCAACGGCATGTCTATGTCAAAGCGAGATTCTTTGTTCGCCAATTCAGGTACCGTTGTAGCCGTAGAAATGCAGGATTTAGCAGCTTATGAACAATATGGACAATTTTCAGCTTTAGCCTTCCAGCAGGAAGTAGAAAGGTCGATGTTTGCAGCGGGGGATGGAAGTCAAAAAGCACCCGCTCAAAAGTTAACGGATTTTGTGGAGGGAAAACTCTCCGGAATACTTCCGGGAAGTTCTTACATTCCGGGTTTGTTCGCAGCACCACTGCATGAGCTTCTTCCCGAGTTTATTTACAAAAGATTAAAAGAGGGTGTGAAGGTTTTCGGCCGAAAAATGAAAGGTTACTTCACAGAAGAAGCCAATGTAATAGGAACAGAGAGTAGAACGAGCGCTCCGCTAAGAGTTCCAAGGGATGAAAAGACGCTTATGCACAACGATTGTGCAGGTCTTTTTCCTGCAGGAGAGGGAGCCGGTTATGCAGGAGGAATCCTATCCGCAGCAATGGATGGCCAGAATGTGGCTAAAGCAGTTGCTCAATTTCTGAGAGGCCAGTTAGAAAAAACGACTATTGAATATGAAAGATATACTTGATTTATTAGGCAGGATCTTTATTTCCTTTATTTTTTTATATGAGGCATATGACTCCCTGTTTCATTTTGATAAAACAAAGGCCCTCATGTCTGCCTACGGAATTAATTGGAACCAGGATCTTTTGTTGTTGGGAAGCATACTGTTTCTGCTATTAGGCAGTATCCTGGTTCTTATCGGTTACCGAACAAGCCTGGGGGCTCTCATGCTGTTGCTTTACTGGATACCTGTGACCTTCATAGTGCACTCCTTTTGGAATGATCCAAAAGAAATACGGCACGAACAGTCTGTTTATTTTATGAAGAATATTGCCATTGTAGGCGGTTTATTGATGGTGCTGGTAAATGATAGTAGGGCAATCAGTATAAAACGACTTTTGGCGACTACGCGTGTTGGGGGCTAATAATTTCATTCATTGAGTACTTCACCACAGTATTTGCAGTACAGGGCATCGTCGTCGTGGCCTCCTTGAGAACAATACCTGCAAGCCTGTGTGTTGGAGTGTTTACGATCTGCATTGGCAGCAGAGATCATTTCAGACGAAACAATGCCTGTTGGTACAGCCAGAACAGCGTAACCCAGGATCATGACAATAGCTGCCAGGAACTGGCCAACATCGGTTTTAGGGTGTATATCCCCATAACCAACCGTAGTAATCGTTACGATTGCCCAATAAATAGATCTTGGGATACTGGAAAAACCGGAATCTGCTCCACCTTCTACTAAATACATTAAAGAACCTATCAAAGTAACCGAAAGAAGAATGAAAAACAGGAAAACAGTAATTTTGGTCTGACTTGCTTGAAGGGCAGTGATTATCACCCTTCCTTCTTTTAAGTATTTTGTAAGCTTTAATATTCTAAATATTCTCAATAACCGGAGTCCCCTAATGGTCATGAAATAGTTACTTACCGGAAGAAAAAGCCCGATATAGGTAGGTAAAAAAGAAATTAGGTCAATGATACCCCATGTACTCGTAATATATCTCCAGGGACGGTACACAGCATAAATGCGCAAAAGGTACTCAATGGTAAAGATGATGGTAAAGGTCCATTCTAAAATAAAAAAAACCTCTTTGTATTTATCATGAAGAGACTCTACGGTTTCAAGCATTACAGTAAGTACACTAGCAGAAATAATTATAAGAAGACCAATGTCAAAAGCTTTTCCAGCAGGTGTATCCGCTTCGTAAATGATTTCATGCAGTATTTCTCTCAAACGAACCTTTTTCTTTTTCTGTGAATTCTCCATAAGAAAATTTATACTTTAAAAATCATTTCAATGTGTTAATTATTAAAAATAATATATGATAAATTAATATTTTGACGATGATTCTGTTATTTTTGTGAAAAGATTTTAAATTAAGCGTTTAAGGAATAAAGTCTAATACATAAGTACAGTAAAAGATTTTTGTTAAATTTAATATTCATGAAGCGCTCAGAGGCTAAAAAATAAATTCAATTTATGTCAGAAAAGATGGATAAAATTAAGGCAATAATCGTAGAAGATGAAATAAAAGGATTAAATAACCTTAAAACCTTATTGAGAGAACATTGCCCCAACCTTGAAGTGATTGGAGATGCGGATAGCGTCGAATCGGGCTTAAATTTACTTAAACAGCCAGACATAAATCCGGATGTTGCTTTCCTTGATGTAAACCTTCGTGACGGGCAAGTATTCCAACTACTTAACCAGTTAGAAGTTATAAATTTTGATATCATATTTGTTACCGCTTTTGAAGAGTATGCTTTAAAAGCTTTCGAATACAGTTCAATTGGATATATTGTTAAACCAATTGATCCGGATAAGCTTATTGAAACAGTAAATAAAGTAAAACCTAAAAATGACCAGTCCATTAATGAAAGGTTGGATGTATTCAAGCAGCATTATTCAAACCCGAATGCGTTTGAAAAAATCTCTATCCCGGCAATTGATGGTATTTACTTTATTAACATAAAGGAAATAGTCCGTTGTGAAGCCGAAGATAATTATACCCATATCCATCTTCAGAGCGGAGAAAGGATTACTGCGTCAAAAACGATTAAGTTCTATGAAGAACTATTGAGCGGGTTTAATTTTTACCGGGTCCACAAAAGTCATCTGATCAACCTGAATTTTATGCGTAAATTTGTAAAGGGTGATGGAGGCTTTTTAATTATGGATGATTCAAAACGAATAGAAGTTTCAAGACGTCGTCGCCCTGCTTTTTTAGAAAAAATGAAGCAATTACAGCGAGGATTATAGAATAACACTACTTCTGTGTAATCAAATAAATCCTGTGGAAATCTAAATTTTTACAGGCTCTAAACATACAAAGCAAATAGTTCTTTGACATAAATTGTGATAACATGGAACTTCAAAATGATAATCCTTTCAGCCACAAGAGCATTCAAGGCTTATCATTTTGAAGTTCCACACAATTTGTCAAAGAACGAAACAAATAAATCATTTACTTGATTAAATACTAAATTCCCAGAGCCGGTTCCCCCCACCGACACATCAAAAGTATTTTACAAGGAACTATTGGATCAACCAATGTTTCTACATTTTTTTTGCATTTTTCAACTGGACTACGATTGTTTTCACGACTTTTGCGGTCCGGAAGTTGATCTATGGGTGCTTTTGGTTTCTCACTCATTCTATCTGGGACGTAAATAGTAACGTTCTTTCACAATTTGTCAGAGAACGGATACTCTGTAACCTAAGTTAATGAATATTTTGAACGAAGGGATTTTTTTTCTTCAACAAGGCAAAAAACGTAGGCGTAACTTGTCCCGAATGCCTTCGGGAGGCTTAGCTACAGCGAGGCTTTTTAACGAAGTTGAAGGAAAAAGGAGCCCTTTAAAATGTTTATTAACTTAGGTTACACTGTACTAAGCTCGAATAAAGCCTAACAACTATAAGTTAAATAAAAATGTGTGTGAAGGAAAAATTTTTATTTTTTACATAGGTTATCAGTAGAAAAGATCAAAGAGCTACGATTCTTGATCTTATGTATTTTTTTTGGGGTTATGTGTTTTTATGTATATAGAATTACATTTAACTGTTTGATTCTGATAAGGATAGAAAGTTGTGTTATAACGAAGAAATCGGTATTTTTAACCTAATTAAGCGTAAAACAAGGGGATGTTTTGCGCTTTCCACAAAAATTAAACGCTATGGGTAAAAAACCTAAAAAGAACAAAAGTTCGCTTTCTAAATTAAAGAAAGAACTTCAAACCATTAAGAAGAACGATCAGGAAAAACTAAAGGGTGGGAAAAGTGGTAAATGGAATACGGGCTGCGGAGATATTGTTCCACAATAAAAATTACCCTTCATAGGTTGAAATCATTTTGAAATTCACTAAATTACGGAATGATTTCAACTTATCATTTAGACGAATTAAAACAGCTGGAGTTACAACTTTTCCGGCAGGAACATCCTGTTAAAAGACAGCATATGCTAGACGCACTTGCTGCTCATTATGTATTTACAAATGTTCAAAAAGCCCAGGACGTTCTTCAGCAACAGGAAAAATTACTACTGGATTACCCTAATCCGGATTTGCAGCTCAATTATCATATGCATGCTGCACTGATGGAAAATCAGCTCTATTTCTATTCGGAAGCTGAGCAGCATTTCCTGGCAGCACTAGAACTGATAGAAGAGCGAGGCAATGTTGGGCAGCAAGCTGAAGTGCTAATTGATTACTCGGGAACGTGCTTAAATCAAGGACGCTCTGAAAAAGCCATAGATCTGCTCGAACGCTCTTCGCGCCTGTTGGAAATGTTCCCGGATGATCGATTAAAAGCGCGCTTCGTCTGTCGAGAAGGTGTTCTTAGTTTGCATATATCTAATTATACCCAGGCAATAGAACAACTAATGGAAGCTGATAAGCGCTTCTCTCTTCTTACTTCTCCTCTTTTATTAAAAGACTACTATTTCCTCACCATTTTACACAGTGGTTTAGGTACGATCTATCAGCAAAACGGGGAAATTGAAAAAAGTGTCAAAGCCAATCTTCAGGTATTGGATATATGTAATCAAACAGGAATGAGGCACCGCTTGAGCTGGCATTATCTAAATGTCGGTAGGGGCTACATTGCACTTAATGACCCTGAAAAAGCAGAAGACTTCTTTCGGAAAGCAGTGCATGTAGCCGATGACAATAGCCGTCTGGCTCGCGCCGGAGCTTATGCCAATTTAGGGTATTGTGCCTATATGAAGGCGGGGTATAAAGAGGCTCTAAAGTTATTTGAGCTGGCGGAAGATCTCTATGACCAAACGGACCATACCAACTACTCTAATCTGTTTTTTATAGAAAGCTGGCGGGCAAAAGTCTTCGCTAATATTGGTGATAATAATCTTGCTTTAGAACACTTCTCTGAAGCGCTGGAATACGCCCGGAATTCTATGGATTACAAACAGCTCAGCATCATCTGTAAAGAAATTTCTCAGTTTTTTGCAGGGCAGGAGGATTATAAAAATGCTTATGACTATTTACAGGTGCACAATGACATGCTGGAGCAGTACCAGGAAGAAAGAAATGCACGTACCTTAATGGAAATTGAGGTGAAGTATGAAACCGAAAAAAAGAGGCGGGAAGCAGAAATGCTTCGCCTTCAGGCAACCAGCCTTCAATTAAAGGCGCTCAGAGCTCAAATGAATCCTCATTTTATATATAATGCCCTCAATTCCATACAACATTATATTACATCAAAGGAAGTGACTTCCGCAGCAAAATATCTTGCAAAGTTCGCAAAGCTAATGCGGCAAAGCCTGGATTATTCGGATCAGGAAATCATCACATTAGAAGAAGAAATTGAATTCTTGAGAGATTATCTGGAAATAAACCAGAAGCTGCGCTTTGAGGATGATATGGATTATTCCATTTATGTAAATGACGAAATTGAAGAAGATATCATGGGGGTTCCAACGATGATTGTACAGCCCTATGTTGAAAATGCCATAGAACATGGCCTTCGCAATAAAAAGAATGGCCTGGTGAAGCTGGAATTTTTTCTCAAAGAAGAGAATGTTATCCTTTGCATTGTCGAGGATAATGGTATTGGAAGGGCGAAAGCTGCTGAATATAAACGCTATGGCCAGAATCACCGATCAAAAGGTACGAGTATTACTGAAAAGCGCCTGGAAGTTCTTCATAAATCCCGCCAACGGTCTGGTGATTATGTCAAAATCATTGACCTTTTCGATGAAAAAACCGGCGCAGCTGCAGGAACACGGGTTGAGGTTGAAATTCCAATCATGGAGATTCAGATGAAAAATTAGGTTCTGGATAATTTCATTTGGTAAACGGTTTGAGAAAAAAACATGGGTCATCCCGAAGTTTCGGGATGACTCAGGCTTGAAGTTCCATTTTTTCAAAATTACTTGTAAATATCCATATGCGTTAGCCGCTTACTTAATTAAAGGACCTCTATAAGATCCAAACTGTCCGCATTCTAAAACATCGAAAATACTCAGGAAAATCCGCTTATCTTCGTACTATGTTTTCTCATAGTATGTTTAATTCATCCTACACTTGTCGTAAAAAGTGTAGGATTTTTTTATCCGCTAATGTTAAACGACCGCTCGAGGCGATATCCTTGTTCGTCAATTAGTATCAACAAATGATTTCCTTTGGGAGGAGCCATTTCGAGTTCGTGAAACTGCTCCGTCTTGCCTAAGAAAGAACTTCCTAAGTGCCAAAAAATAGTGGCTTCAGCTCTTCTGTGTGTCGCACGAAAAACAACTTTTCCCTTACTTCCGTCGAGCTCTCTGGGAATGAATATAGAGGAGAGCTCATTGGGGTAAATGAGCTGCATTGGATTGTCTTCCCTTTCATTTAAAAAGCAATCTTCGCGGAAGGGTGGAGCTGGGCGATAATAGGGTGAATTTTGTGCGAAATAATGAGCTTGCAAAGGAGGTAAAACGAACCAGCTCTTGTGAACCATCTTATTAGGAACTACGCATCTGTCAGTAACTTGCCACCTTTGGGTACTGTCGAGATGAAGCGTTTTGTGAAATGGGCAGGTTGGAAGCTTGGTGCTGCCTGAGGGCAACCAAATCGTATCCGAAGGACAAATTGGGCGGGCTCTATATCCGTCTTGCTGACATATTTCAACGGGAGTTAACGCATCATAAGGAGGCGAACTCCAGTGTTTTGTGGAGGGTAATAAATCAAAAAGGTCGAATAGAACAGGAGCTGCAGCTAGTGAACCTACTAATCCGGGTCTTCCTTCTCCGTCAGCATTACCGATCCATACGCCAACAACATATTGTGGAGTTACTCCAACGGCCCATGCATCTCGGAATCCATAGCTGGTTCCTGTTTTCCAGGCAATTGGGTATCTTGAGTTGAATTGTTCCCACTTACCTTGCTCGTCAGGGCGCTCCAGTTGCTGCATAGCCTGGAAGCAGTGCCAGATAGCACCAGCGTCGAGAAGAGGAGGGGATTCAAGGTTAAAATCCGGTGTTTTTGTGCTGCCGGGCAAAGGTTCCAGAATATCGGCCTGTTGACGGTCATAGGCTGTGTATCTTGAGTTTTCAGATAGGTAGTGGTTAAGGGTGCGTGCCATGAATACATAAGCGTTGGTGATGTCCCATAATGTGCCTTCTGCCCCTCCTAAGATCAAACTAAGCCCGTAATGATCAGGGGGCTTATTGATCGTTCGGATGCCGAGTTTTTTTAAGTAGAAATGAAATTTTTCGAGTCCGTATTCTTGCAATAAATAGACAAAGGGGATGTTCAGCGATCGGATCAAAGCCCGGTCTGCTTGCACTGCTCCATCAAATTCCTGGTGGAAATTCTCCGGTTGAAAACCACTTATCACTGTGGGAATATCCTCAATTAAGCTTTTGGAAGATATAAGGCCTTCCTGGATGGCCAGAGTGAATAAGAAGGGTTTTAATATGCTACCAGTGCTACGAGGTGCATTTACAATATCAACGAATTCATGATGTTCCGGGCCTGTACCATTAATATTGCCTACATATGCTAATGTTTTTCCGGTTTCTACATCAATGACAAGGGCTGCACCATTGTGAATTCCGTTAGAGGACAGGCGAGGGAGGTGTTGTTGTAGGATGAATTCAGCGCGGGTTTGAATAGCTCTATCAATGGTGGATTGAATTTTAGTACGCTTGCCGGCTTCCTTATGAGTGTTTAAGGCAAAATAATCTAGTAAATGGGGGGCAATTCTTGGAAGCGGAAGCGGCTTTTCAGGAAGTGCTTCTTCTTTGGCAAGCTCCCAACTCAGGGAGTCTAGCATCTGTTTTTTTAGCATTCTGTCGAGCAAGCGATTTCGCTTTGACTTTAATAGCTCGCGATTTCTACCCGGATGAATCAGCGAAGGGCTATTGGGTAGAACCGCTAAGGTGGCGGCTTCAGCCCAACTTAATCCAGAAGGGGATTTACCAAAATAACGCCAGGAGGCGGCTTCAATTCCGACTACATTCCCACCAAAGGGTGCCTGAGAGGCATAAAGTTTGAGGATGTCCTCCTTGGTATAGCCTATTTCAAGTCGGGTCGCTAAGATCATTTCAATCATCTTTTGAATGATTGTTCTTTGATTGCTTTGGCGTGAAAGCCTGATGACTTGCATAGAGATCGTACTGCCACCACTAACTACCTTGCCTGCTTTAATGTTTTGATAAACAGCCCTGAACAGGCTCAGAAAGTCAATCCCGGGATGATTGAAAAATCGTTTGTCTTCGAAAGTTAGCAACGCCTGAATATATTTCTTTGGAAGGCTATCTGGTTCTGGGAACCGCCACTGCCCGTCAGCTGCTATCCTTGCGCCTAGCAACTGATCATTATTGTCGAGAAGTACAATAGAATTGGGGGTATGGAATATTGGGCTGGGTAAACAGTTCCAATAAATAAGGATTGCGATGAAAAGTAGTAAAATGATAAATTTACTTTTCCTTGAGCGTTTATTCCAGAGCTGCATCATGTTTCAGAATCATCGCTTTTATTTTTGCCAATAATCTTTGACCTTGGGCATCGAATTTATTTAAATACGACGGATTTGGTATCGAAGATATTAAAAACTTAATTTGCTCAGCGATTATTTCATCCGGATGGATGTAATAATCCGTATTTCTTGAGATTTGCTTGAAAAATTCAGGTGTAGCCGCTAAATCAATATCGGATAGCCCCATCTCATTAGCTTCTACATGAGCAATGTCCAGGCTATCGTTTCGCATAACAGGAAACAACTGAAACGAGACATGCTGGAAATAGGATATTCGATCAGGGATTGGAGGAAAGGGCGAAGAAACGATAAAGGGCACTGCAGAAATATTATTACTTAGCTTGATAACGTAATTCGAGCTTACCCCATCAGGGTTTATTAATCGGCGCTTTTGCAATTGCGGAGGTATGACGAGGCTGTCGGAGAGTGGCTGGAAGCCAATGATACTGTACAGGCTATGTTTAAGTTCAGGATTATAGCGCGTGAAGATATGTGCAATTTCGTGAACTAATATTTCTTTAAGGATCCACCTTGGTAAAGACAGAACTGCCGATTTAGGGATAAAGATAGTCTGTTCTCTGGTGAAAAAAACATTGGAACCATAGAGATCTGATGTGATTTTTGCAAGCTTCAATTCTGGCGGAAGAAAGTTAGAATGAAGTTCTTGAGATTCAACAAAAATTTCTTTGGTAAGGCTTTCAAGGATCCTTTTTTCCCTGGATGAGAAGGGCATAACGGCTTTCTTTAGAGCAAATTGATAGTCAGGCAGTAGGTCTTTTTTCCGAAGGGACGGATCAAACGCTCTTTTCAGCTGTAAACAAATATCCGTGGGGGTAATTTCATCAAAGAAACCATCCATAGAGTCCTGTATGATTTGCATGGATGCATGAGAGCTATCAAGAAAGAGGAGCTTGTTGTATGGGGATAGCTCAACTTCCTGTTTTTTTAAGCCTGGTTTACAAGCCAGAATGACAAGAAAAGCAAATAAAATTTTTTTATTGATAAATATCATTGCCTAATTTAAAATGTTATTCTTAAATTCCATTTTTTAACGATGGGTGCATTTCATTTTGTTGCTGCCAGCAAGTGGGAACATTATTTTTATGGAAAGGCACGCAGCCGAGTGCCTTTCCATAAAGAATAAAGAAAGTTTATTCTTAACGATATCTGCTTATTTCGAGTTGCAAACCTACCTGCTAACGGAAATTTCAGAGAGGAGTGTATCGAATTAGCGTGAAAAATAATTGAATTAAATAAATTAATAAATAATTAGAATGGATTTAAATAGAATAATTACGCTCGATGAATTTATCATCCATCGGCAAAAGGACTTTGTCTATGCTACAGGAGAGCTGACAGGCTTGCTCAGGGATATTGGAGTGGCGGCGAAAATTGTAAACCGCGAGGTCAACAGGGCTGGATTAGTGAATATTCTTGGAGTAGCCGGCGCCGAAAATGAATCAGGGGATACAGTACAAAAACTGGACCTTTACGCAAATGAAAAGTTAATTGAGTGCTTAAGAAATAGTGGCGAATGTTGCGGTATTGCTTCTGAAGAGAATGACCATATCATACAGATTCCTCAGGTGGGGGGCAAAACCGCTAAGTATGTAGTTGTTTTTGATCCCTTGGATGGATCTTCCAATATTGATGTCAATGTATCGGTTGGAACTATTTTTGGGATCTATCGTCGGAAAAGTGATTCTGATGGTGAGTGTACCTTAGAGGATTTTCTTCAAAAAGGAACGGAATTGGTGGCGGCAGGTTATGTGATCTACGGAACTTCTACCATTCTGGTATACACTACAGGGCGAGGGGTGAATGGATTTACTCTGGATCCCTCCATAGGGGAGTTCTGTCTTTCGCACCGCGATATTCAGATTCCTAAAAGAGGGCGTTACTACAGCGTGAATCAGGGGTACTACCTTAAATTCGATGTAGAAATGCGTCGATATATAGATCATTGTTCCGACCTTAATCTTCGATTGCGCTACATAGGGTCCATGGTATCAGATGTGCACCGGATTCTTTTTCAGGGAGGGATATTCTTGTATCCGAATACGCGCAAATATCCTAAAGGTAAGTTGCGATTATTGTACGAATGCAACCCAATGTCTTTCATTGTTGAACAAGCTGGTGGGCGCTCCGTTACCTGTCAGTTAGAGCGTGTTACGGAATTGGAGCTTCGCGAATTGCATCAACGAGCAACGATTGCCATTGGATCACCGGAAATGGTAGATGAAATGGTGGAATTTGTTCAAAGGTATAGTGCAATTTCGAACATTGTATAAGGGCCTTAACGCGCTGGTATTATCGAAACGATCGGATATTTCTTTTATGTAATCATTTGGTTTTTGATCCATCTGGTTATATGGTTTATGGCCTTTTTTGTCACTATAATTCGTTTATTGCCGAAAGATTTTAGCTTTTCTAATTTTGGTACGACCTTTTCTGACTCTGTGCATCAAATCGAGAATTCAGATCCTATAATGGTAGTAATTGCGATTTTGCTATATTCTATTAGCCGCAGTTTAAGCAGTAAGCCTTCTAAACAAGAAGATAAGTAGTTTTATAAGAGGCTGATTGAAACATGAATGATCCCGAATTTTCGGGATCATTCATGTTTCAATCAGCCTCTTGATAGTTAAAAAAATCGTTCTTTCACAATTTATGTCAAAGAACCAAAAAATTAAAACATGAATAAAACGTTGGATCTTTTAGTGCTCGATGGAGACGGCATTGGCCCGGAAATTACCGCGGCGACTTTAAGTATATTAGAACGGGCTATTGAGGTATTTGACTTAAAGTTGAATATTGAAAGAGATGTAGTGGGCGTACAATCTCTGGAAAAATATAATATTACTATCAGGGAAGAATTGTTTGAAAAAGCCCTAAGGGCGGATGGCCTGATTATGGGCCCTGTAGGGCATCACTTATATCCTCCTAAATCCGAGGGAGGGATAAACCCTTCAGGTTTATTGCGAAAGCGACTTGAACTTTTCGCAAATATCCGGCCAGCCAAAACCCGGCCAAATATTAAGATCCCGGTCGGGATCGATTTTGATATCCTTATGGTGAGAGAAAATACCGAAGGCTTTTATGCGGATCGGACAATGGTAGTTGGCACCGGGGAATTTATGCCCACATCCGATCTTGCATTGTCGCTTAGGAAGGTTACCAGGGAGGGCTCGCGCTGCATTGCAGAAGAAGCGTTTAAAGCGGCGATGCACCGGAAGAAAAAAGTAACTAGTGTGCACAAAGTAAATGTATTGACGGTAACGGATGGTTTGTTTCTGGAAGAGGCCAGGAAGGTGGCGGCACAATATCCTGAAGTGGAGCACGAAGAACAACTCGTAGATTCTATGGCAGCCATGCTGATTCGCGCTCCTCAATATTACGATGTTTTGCTCACTACAAATATGTTCGGAGATATTTTGTCTGATGAGGCTTCGGAATTAGCAGGTGGACTCGGTTTGGCTCCTTCTATTAATGCGGGGCACAAGAATGCAATGGCTCAGGCACAGCATGGCTCAGCTCCTGATATTACCGGAAAGGGAATTGCGAACCCTTCTTCTTTGATTGGTTCGATGGCTATGTTGCTTAATTGGTTAGGCGTGAAGCACGAGAGTCCGGATTTAATCCATGCAGGAAAAGCTGTAGATACTGCCTTGGATAAAGTTTTATTGGAAGTAGAAAACAGAACACCTGATTTGGGAGGAAAACAAAATACAAGTGGGTTCGCTGAACTTGTAAGAAAAGCGATTGGGTAGAAAAAGTCTGTCAGTAGGATCCAACATAAGGCATTCCGAAACTTCGGAATGCCTTATGTTGGATCCTATTAATAAATGCCTGCACTTAGGAATTCCTAATAATAATTGAAATAGACATGGCGTTTTTTCTAGTAATATTTGTAACGTCATAAATCCAAAAGGTATAAATGGATAAATACAAAACGGACGAAAGCCAGCTGTTGAAACTTAAAGATGGAGATAAAAAGTTGCTGCAACAATTGTATAATGAATGGCGGGAACCTTTTCTACTTTTTATTATACGCCGATTTCAGTGCAGCATGGAATCAGCGGAAGAGATTTATCCCGAAACCATGTCGCGTTTCTATTTCAATATTGTGGATGGAAAGCTGTCGACACCTTTAGAGAGCTCTCTGAAGACCTATGCTTTTGGCATCGGGAAGAACTTGTTTTACAAAAGGTTTTTCAATAAGTATACGGAGCAAACTGTTTTGGATAACGAGTTCCCGGATGCCGGACAAAAAGCGGAGGTACTCGAATTATACGAGTATGAAGATCAAAAACAGTTGGTGAAGCAGCTGCTCAATGCCATTGGAGAAAAATGCCGGACATTATTAGAACTGTTTTACATCAAAGGCTTTTCTTCAGAAGCAATAAGAGTAGAAATGGATATCCCTACTGATGGGGCTGTTCGAAAAAGACGATTCGACTGCCTCAAAAAACTCAGAAACTTAATGGGGATAGAAGCAAAGTCATAACCTCATTTAATAGGCTTTATTCTGAATTAATTTAAACCCGGCAAGCAGCTCCAGAAAAAGTCTAATAAACACCTGAAAAAGAAGGCTCCCATGAACAAAAATAATGTTGATTTAGAACGCATTGAAGCGTATCTGAAAAACCAAATGTCTTTTTCTGACCGGCAATTCTTCGAACAAGAACTAAAAGCGGATGAAAAGCTGCGCACAGAAGTTGAAGTGTACCGTGAATTATTTCTTGGCCTGAAAAGCTTAAGCATTGAAGAACTTGCTCAAGAGCTGGCCAGCGAAGTAAAAAAAAAGAAACCTGAACCTAAAAAAGAAACGGAAATGGAACTTATTGAATCCTATTTACACAATAAATTATCTATTGAGCAAAAGCAAGCGGTTGAAGCTGAACTTGCCGAAAACCCTGAACTCGGGAAGGAAGTGGAACAATACCAGCTTCTTTTTCATGGCTTCAAAGCACTTCGTATTGAACGATTGGCACAGGAAATGCGCTCATGGTCAAAATCAAGGCTTACCCGGGTTGTTACTCCTAAAGCTCAACAGGCTAAGGTGTTTGGTATCTGGAGGATTGCAGCAGTTGCAGCAAGCTTAATTCTGATCCTTGGTTTAGGACTGAAATGGTATGCTTCCAACTCTTTAGGGGATCAGGCCTTGGCGGATACTTTTTTTGAAGCTTATTTTGAGGATAACACTTTATCTGCGGAGAAGTCAGTAAGTGGGGAATCGATCTCCAGGGGATTTGAAAAAGCAGAAGAAGCATTTAATAGGGGCGATTTTGAAATGGCAGCTAATGAATATACCCAACTGAAAACGTTACTTATAGACTTCCCCCTGGATCCTTCCATGAAAAAGGCTTACCTGGAACTGGCCGAATGGAATCAAACCTTGGCGATGTTGTTGCAAGATCCCGGTTCCGAGCAGGCAAAAATGAAGTTAAATGAGATTTCCCGGCAGCAGGATCATTCGTTTAACAAAAAGGCTAACGAGCTTAAAGCTAAGGTGGATAATCCGCTTTGGTTTTTAAGATAGAGGTTCTTTAACATAAATTGTGATAAAGCGAAGTTTAAAAATGATAACCCCTTCAGCCACCAGGGCATTCAGGTTTTATCATTTTTAAACTCCACACAATTTGTCAAAGAACGAAGATAGATAGCCTTAAAGTCAACCGGCTATCCCTTCCATTTTTTCCACAATCCTAGTAAAAAGAAAATTAGAATAGCGCTTACAAAGACCTTTAAAACGAATGGCCAATAACTGGTTTGGGAAAAAATGATCTTGTTATTGCCCATTGGAACAGATGCCGCCCAATAAACCGGATGAGCTAAATAATCCATAGAACATTTATCAATCTGGTCAACCTTCGCCTTGTGCAGAGCCTCTTCAGAAGTACTTCCTGTTTGCAGGTAATTATAAAAGTCAACCGAAATTTCTTTAGTTGACCGGTCATTGACTTGCCATAGGGTAGTGACTACGCTTCTGGCTCCTGCATACAAAAAGCTTCTCGCAAGGCTGATTATGCCCTCTCCAAGTTGCAGATTTCCCACACCTGTTTCGCAGGCACTTAAAACGACCAGTTCAGCCTTGAGGGGTATATTGTATAAGCTTTTTACAAATAAAGAATCGTACCCCTGCTCATGGGCAAATACGATAAAAGAAAAGTCTCCTTCTTCTGTATTCGCTTGGGCATGAGTAGCCAAGTGGATAATTTGATACGCTGGTGCCAGTGCCTTGAAGGTATTAATTGTAGCGTCTTCATCAAAAATGCATTTTCCCTTTAGCATCTCATTAACCATGATGAGGCTTTCTTTGGTGTAGTTGGTTGAAGGCCAACCCTGGCGGCCATCAAAGTTTGGGGCCATACCAAAAAAGAAGGAAGAAGCCTTTTCGTCAACTGGATTATGTAGCTCCCAGAGCAGGTTAGCTGAATAATTATAAGAAAGCTGTTTTTGGTGAATCCAGAATGGATAATTTTTAAAACGGCACATCTGATTGGGGGCTTCGTACAAAAGAGCATCAAAAGGTAAATAACCTAGAATTCCGCTAGGAATAATGATCAACCTTTTAGGAAGTTGGCCTAATGGAGTAATCAATTGTTGATACAACGATCTTCCCAGGCGGGTATAGCTTTGGCATAATGGCCCTGCGGATTCATTTTTTTCAAACTGAAACCGTTCGATTTGCTGTCTGAAAGAATCTACCTGGGCTTCTAATGAAGAAGTTTTAGGACTGGAAATTACCTTTATTTCTCCTTTGGAAGGAATCACAAAGGCGAAAAGGTTGCGATTACCCACGAAATACTCAATAATGGCTTGGTCTGGATCAATAATTCTTTTTTGTAATTCTTTTATGTCAACGAGCTGAAAGCCACTTTTTATGGCTAAAAAGTTCGGGTCCAGTGATTTAAAATAATTATTAAGTTCATTTAAGCTCCTTTTGAGGTTTAGAATTTGCTCGTTTATAGAATCCCTTTTTACTTGTAAAGTACTATTGGGTTGATTTTTTAGCCGGAACAGTCCTTCTTCCAATACGGAGATATGAGCGTTGATCATACGTTCCTTTTGGATCAGGCTATCCGGGATGTTTTTAGAGTTGCTGACTTTGGATTCGAGAAGCGCTTCTAATAGCAAGATGCTTTTGCTTTTTTCAGCAAAAAAGAAAGCTTGTTCTTTATCCTCGGGAGCATTGGTTAATTGATAAAGGTTTAAAGCGGCTTCAATGGCTGCTTCGCTTCGAATTCTGGAAAGTTCAAGGCTAAATAACTTGGAAGATTCAAAGTATTGTGTTTGTCGTAAGAGGCGCTCTACTTCAAAGACCAAGTCATGGCATTTAACTGCCCGCGGAAGGCTCAAAACCTCATCTTGCTGTTGGGAAATCAAGGTATATACTTCAGCTTTGCCGGTAAGGGCCTCAATGATAGTTGTTTCGGTGTAAAACAAGTCAGGAGAAGGGAAGTCGTGGATGTTTTTAGGTTGAAAGCGATATAGAACCGTTTTGAGGGCATTTTGATATGCCTCAAGTGATTTTGTTAGCTGGTTTTCAGCAGAAAAGACCTTAGCATATTCGATGTACCATTTAGCGGTTTCCCTTGGCGGGCCACTTGTTGTATCAAATATGATTTTAGCCTTGTTCAAGGCTTCTTTGGCTTGTTCAAAGCGTTCTTGAACGCAAAGGATCCGGCTTTTCTGGATGTAAGTATTGGCAAGCCAGCGGGGAGCTCTGGAATCGCTTTTAATTTGCTGGAAATGATCGATGGCGGAATTTGCATAGAAGAGGGCGCTGTCTAATTTTCCCTGTGCGAATAGAGGGAGAGGGAGATTACTTTCAATGAGCGCGCGTTGAGTTAGCGGAATATTTTCGATGCGAAGCCCCTTTTTGAAGTATTTTTTAGCTTTTTCATAGTTCTTGTTGTTGTAGTGGTACATAATGCCTAAGTCGCTGAAAACTTCAGCCGCGAAGCTTGAGTTTTGGTCACCGATAATGGATATGATGCGTTGAAAGATAAGTTCAGCGGCACGATGTTCGTCAAAACGTGTAAATATATTGGCCAGGTCATGGAGCACATATTCTGCAATTAGTTCAGGATCTTCTTCTGCTTTTTCTTCCAGGGTGTAAGCTGCTTTTTCATACCAATCTGCAGCTTTTCTCCAACTGTCATCGCTATCAGATCTGGTTAGGGTGAAGGCAATTTGAGCATAAAGCCAGCCCAGGGTTCTCCATTCTGATTTTGTTGTTGGAAGCCGGGGAAGCATTTCTTCGGTAGCCTTTGAAAACATGTTTAAAGCAGCCGAAAAGTCCTTCTGATTGTTTCTGTAAAAAACACCTAGTTGCCTATGTGCCAGAATCCACCCTTTAAGATTGTTGGCTTTTTCAAAAAGTTTAAGCCCTTTATTAAAATAAATAAATGAAGAATCCTCTTGTTGCCTTTCTAGTAATTCTAAAGCAAAATGAATGGAAGAATCTCCTGGCAGCGAGTCGAGAGGCAGGCTTCTTTGAGCGAAAAGAGATGATGTAAAGTAAATAAGGATAAGTGAAGGTAGTAGTATTTTCATATTTGGCTATTGTTATCAGATCGCAAGTGATTTGAACTGAATTAACAGCGATACATTCTTTCGGCCTCCCTCAAAAGAATGTATCGTTGCTAATTTAGTTAAGGGATCAGGAAAATAATACCCTACCCATTTTACTTGTCCTTTTTTCCTCAGGCTGTGTTGGAAAGCCTCGCCGTACCTTTGGGTCCCGAAGGCATTCGGGACAAGTTATGCCTACGTTTTCCGCCTAGCCTGAGAAAAAAATTACTTCGCAAAATTTGGGTAGCTTATTAATTGCCTAATCCCTAAAGAACTAAAATAATATGCGATCTGATATTACTTTGATTACGACTTTTTAAGAAAGCGCAATACAATTAATATTAGAATAATCAATATGAGGACAAAAATGAGGAGACAAATGAGCATATTGTCAAAACAGAAAGAAGGCCATTTGAAGTCTTCTTCAGGTTTAGGACATTCCTGGCATTCCAGTATTTCAGAAGCGGCTTCTGAAGAATTTGATATGGTATAAATATCGGCATTGCCGGTACAAACTTCTTCGGCAGCGTTATTATCAAAGGTGATGCATGCTTCAAGCGGTGGGATATCAGCAACATCAATAGCTGTTTCGGTGATCAGGGTGAATACTAATTCTGCATAAGTCAGAGGATGCCCAATTCCAAAATCTGCTTCCGGAAACAGGGCGTAATTATTGAGCTCGAACTCAAGTGATCCGCCGAAACCGGGATCTCTCAGTACGAAATTTGTATCGGCCATTTCAGGACGGTAGATGAGAGAATCAAACGCGATATTGGAAGGGAGGTCAAGCCTAACCAATATTTTTGTGGTGTTGGTACCCCCTTCATTAGAAAATTTGACCCTGGTCAATAATTTTTTTCTATTATCCTGAGGCTTTGGGCAATCACAGGCTTCAACTCTTATCGAATTAGGGTCGTGAGAAGCGACGATTTCAGCGGTAATTTCTTCGATGGCCAAGGTCTGGAAGGTTGTTCCTTGCGAACCGATTGGAGAATCTTGGAGCCTGTTGATGAGCGAACTTGTATTATTTAGTTCTATCAACTGCTCTTCTTTATCATTAAATGAAATATCATTTGGACTAACTTCAAAATCGTTGTTAAAGGATTGTTCAAGAAGTACTGCAAGGAACCTGACCCGGCCTTGTTGATCTCCTGCAATAGCATCCCACATGATGGAGTCAGCGACCAATTCTATAAAGATGTGTTTTTCCTGATTTGGACCTAATTCAGGAATCGAATAAGAAAGCATTTCCTGGAAACCTTCCAATGGAACAGGAGAAAGAATTAGGCTACTGTCAAAAGTAGCCAGCTGGTTGTAAATTAAATTGCGGTTGAAATTGAATTCTCCGAATTGGGGAGGCGATGGTGCTCTGGTGCCTCTGGTGCGAGCCCCGGAATCAGGTATGGTTTCTGTGTCATCGAGAATAGACGTAGTATCAATACGGCTATCATAGAATAGGTGAAGCGTTGCGTTTATGGTTGCATCGTATTTGTTTTTGTACGACAACACCAGGGCGAAGGTGTCTTGAGGGCGTATGCCTCTTGAGCTAAACTGTAAATTCAGTGAAGCAGTATCCGGAATCCACTCTTTAAAAGGCGTTTTTACAGCAGAAGCATTGCTAATTGGTATCCGGTCGGTAACAGTGCCGGAAACAGCTCTTAAAGGAGGTTCTTTACCACCACCATAGTTGCCGGAAAAGTAAGCGGTCACTTCCGGGTTTAAGGGAGAAGTTGTTAAGTCAGAATCAGAATAGAGATACTTGATCGTATCCACTTTTTCTACACCGGTAACAAAGTTTCCGTCACCTAGCACCCAAAGGTAGCTGTAGAAAGGTGCTGGCAGATTTTGTATGGGTTGTAAAGGATTAAGGTTATGGATTTCGAAAACAGTCGTATCTCCCAGAGCTGCACTAGAGCGGGAGAGGGTGATGTTTTGTGCGAATGTTGGTTGAAAACCAGTAGCGGTAATTACAATAAAGGTAAAGAGCAAACTCCGGGATAAGCAGGAGCTTAGCTTCGTAATGGTTTGTCGAAGATGGCTTTTCATACTCGTTTTGTTTTATGGTAAATATGAGGTTAAAACAGTTATTAAATCCGATAAATTATGTTTATTACATAATTAATTTAATATAATATAAATAAAAAGACATCATAAACATGAGTCATCCCGAATTTTCGGGATGACTCATGTTTATGATGTCTTTTTATTTATATACACTTGTAATTCTTGATTATTATTAGCAACCAGAATTAGCTGGAAGCCTGGTACAGCTGTATTGATTAAAGCAAGGTCTTTAACATTTAATGGTGCATAAAAACCACTTTGGGTAATCGGGGTAGGTTCAAATCTACCATCGCCGTAACCTAGCAATAACAGACCACTTCCGGCATCATATCTCGGCGTTTCTACTTCTGTATTGTACGTATTCCCTGCAATCAGGAGGTCCGGGATCTTATCTGCATTGAAATCATAAACTACTATGTCATTTATCGGAGAAATTTGAGCTAAGTTCGGCAGTGGCATTGTTTTAAATGCTTTAGCTCCCTCGTTTATTAATACCATAGAGGCGAAAGTCGTTACGTCCAATTCCAAGGAAGATTTTAAATTTTCTTCTCCCAGGATTTCTGAAAGGTCAGCATTGGCAAAGCCATCGTAGGTGGGGAATTTGTCTTTGATGAAAGGCATTTGCTCAGAAGAGCACTCTCTACCACGTGAAGGCACATAGCGACCTTTATATTTTTTACTAAGCACGATGTCATTAGAGCCATTTTGATCAAAATCACTTGCGTATACTTTAAAGCGCTTTTCCGGGCTGGTGGAGAATTTGGTGTTGAGGCCAACATTACCTACGACAAGGTCCTGATCGCCATCACCATCTACGTCAGTTTCTTTAATGCTGTACCACCAACCTTTTAATTCATCGGTGCCATACAACTGAGATTGGTTTGTGAATTGTCCATTTTCATTAATAAAAATGGAAATAGGCATCCATTCACCTACAACAATAAGGTCCATAGCTCCATCCTGATTGATATCGGTCCATAATTGATCCTTTACCATACCTACAGAAGCGAGTTCCGGGGCAACATTTTCTGTAACATCTTTAAAGGAGCCCCCTTGATTTTGCAAAAGGAAACTACGGCTAGGGTAGGGGTATCTACCCGGAACCGCGGCTCCACCGATGAAGAGATCCAGGTCGTTATCGCCATCATAGTCGGCTGCTTTCACACGCATTCCACTAGAGTACATGGCAGGTAAGGCAGAAGGTTTAAAGGTAAATTTGCCTTTACCATCATTGATGTAAAGACGATCCTGTAAGATGGGATCTTCGGGGGCAAATTCACCTCCGCCTCCGCTAACAACATAAAGGTCATTATCTCCATCGCCATCGGCGTCAAAAAATAAAGAGCCCATATCTTCGGCCGCTTTATGGTTTTCCCACGGACCTGAAAGAGTGCTAAACTTGCCATTCTGCCCTTGTAGGAAAAGCTGCCCGGCCTGATTTGCTGCGCCTCCGACAAAGCAGTCCTCAAGGCCATCACTGTTAGCATCGCCGACACTGATGTTGGGGCCCAGAGTAGATTGGCGATGAGGCAGCAGCACCTCTTTTTCAAAGTCGTTGAAAGCATTTTCCTTATGCGCGAATTCCAGGCTTGTAGAAGTAGGATTGAGCATGGCGAAGGTAGTACCCTGATTTTGGCTGGCATTTAGTTTTGTCGGCCCATCAGGAGCATAAGCAACGGTAAGCAATTGATTAGCTTTGACATTTTCGAGTGTTTGCATGGTGCCGTCAGGCCATTCTATTTCGATTTTATCGACTTTTTCAGCATAGCCGAGGCCAAAATGGAAAATTGGTTCTACAGCTCCCTGATAACCTTTAGTGGTGATTAGCTCTTGATATTGGGTTTCTTTACCGATATAGAGTTTAGCTTTAGCAAGAAGGGTTGGGCTTTTCTTATTTTTACCTACCAGTTTTATTTTAAGATGATTCCCTTCTTTTCGGTCAGCTGCATTATTTTGGTAGACAAAAGCTTTAGCATCTGTGTTAGAAACGATGAGATCCAGGTCACCGTCATTGTCCAGATCCCCATAAACAGCGGCATGGGAGTAGGCCGGTTGTGCAAGGCCCCACTTTTCAGTAGAGTTGGAGAAAGTTAAATCGCCATTATTTTTATAAATAAGGTTATTCAGGTTTATTTCCGGCATTTGGGCATAAAGCTCCTCTTTCATAGAGTCAGGAACGGTACCGCCGTGGGCGTTGCGAACATTTTCCATCATGACTCTAAAATCGTTATTTCGGGCATTGTGACGGATTCCATTGGTAACGAAAAAATCCTTATAACCATCGAGGTCGAAATCCGCCAGGATAGCGGCCCAGCTCCATTCCGTTTTAGATAGGCCTGCAATATTGGCGATGTTGCTGAAGGTGTTGTTCCCGTTGTTTAGCTGAAAAACATTGAACATGTATTGGGTTTGATAACCTAGTTCATCTACAAAATAGTAGAAAGCTTCTACATCCATAGAAGCCATGAGCGTTTTTCCACGATAATGATCGCTGGTGGCCATGTCAACTGCTGCGATTTCCGGGTAACCATCATTATTGATATCAGCGATATCACAACCCATGGAGTAGAAAGGAACCTGGCGAGTCATTGTTTTAATCTGGTCAGTGAAGGTGCCGTCGCCATTGTTGATGTACATGAAGTCAGGCACGGAGTAATCATTGGCTACATAGATATCAGGCAGTCCGTCTTGGTTAATATCGCTTACACAGAGGCCTAATCCGAAGCCATAACGAAGCAATCCTGCTTCTTGGGTTACTTTAGTGAAGGTGTTCCCATCGTTGCGGTAAAGGTGTCCACTGGCTTCTTCCATTGCTCCCGGGCGCTGGAGGTCTTTAAAGACGGCGTCGTAGATGATCCTGAAATATTTGGATTCATTCATCACGTAGCAATCCAGGTCTCCGTCCTGATCATAGTCGAAGAAAGCAGCTTGTGTACTGCGGTTGCCATCATCGAGGCCAAAAACTTGTGCGCTTTCCGTAAAGGTAAGATCTTGATTATTTAAAAAAAGAAGGTTTCGGCGTCTTTCCTTGTCTTCTTCCGGTCCGGACTGACAAACATAAATATCCAGCCAGCCATCGCCATTTACATCAGCCATGGTTACTCCGGCGCCCCAGTCATTATTTCCGAGGCCAGCCTTTTCGGAAATATCTTCGAAGGTCATATTACCTTTGTTAAGGTAAAGACGGTTATTCGTCATATTGCCAGAGAAAAATACGTCTGACAGGCCGTCGTTATTGATATCCCCTATGGCTACGCCTGATCCATTGTAAAAAGGTTCGTAAGAGAGGCTATTGTACTCGCTGTATACGTCTACTTTCAGGTTGTTAGCAAAGTCGATGCCTGTTCGTTCTGCTTCCAGTAAAGTAAACAGGGATCCATCAGCAGAAGGCATTTCTTTTTCTTGCTGGCAGCCAGGAAGAATAAAAAGGAAACATACCAGTAAATAGTAAGTAGTTTGGTAGATTAGTTGTGTGCTTTTCATGGAATACTTTCTTCTTTTATTTCGTTCTTTGACAAATTGTGTGGAATTTCAAAATGATAACCCTTGAATGCCCTTGTGGCTGAAAGGGTTATCATTTTGAAGTTCCATTTTTCACAATTTATGTCAAAAAACTTTTTATTTTAAGTATAAAAGTACAAAATAATTTAAAACCATACAAAAAAAATTAAGAGCAGTTCTTTGAAAATTGGAAGGAAA
>CAZHZT010000041.1:0-39256 GCA_964537285.1 uncultured Saprospiraceae bacterium
TTGAATGCTCTTGTGGCTGAAAGGATTATCATTTTGAAGTTCCATTTTTTCACAACTTATGTCAAAGAACTAAAATTCTCAATTGTTAGGCAGCAACAAAAAAAATAAAATTAGCAAAATAAGATTAATAAGATTTTTATATTGAGTTAATTAACGTAAATTAGCTCAAAACATATTGAATGGATTATCTACAAAGGACAATTAAGCCACAAATCCTAGAATATTTATTGCCGAATAAAGTAGTAGTCCTGCTTGGTCCAAGAAGAGTGGGAAAGACGGTGTTGATTAGTCAAATATTGAATGAAACTACAGAGCCATATGTGCTTTTGAATGGAGAAGATATTGCAACGAGAGAGTTGTTTACAAGAAGGAGTGTTTCTAACTTCTTACAAATATTAGATGGGAAATTATTTTTAATAATTGATGAAGCACAGAAGATTCCAGATATTGGTAATTCATTAAAGTTAATGGTAGATGAAATAAAGGGCATCAAAATATTGGTAACAGGATCATCAGCCTTTGATGTTGAAAATTATACTGGAGAACCACTTACCGGAAGGAAATATACTTTTAAATTATATGCATTATCTGAGCAAGAATATGACCAAATACAACCATTGTTAGTCAGGAAGGATAAATTAAGAGAACGGTTAATTTATGGTAGTTATCCAGAATTATTACAATTAGAGACTAAGGCACAAAAGAACAGGTACTTAAATGAATTGATAACCTCATATTTGTTAAAAGACATATTGGCTTTTGAGAACATAAAGAATTCCGATAAGATAATATCATTATTGAGGTTGTTAGCATTTCAAATAGGGAGTTTAGTTTCGACGACAGAATTAGGGAAGCAATTGGGTATGAGTGGTAATACAGTTACAAAATACCTTGATTTGTTGTCAAAAGTATTTATTATTCACAAAGTAGGAGGCTTTAGTAGGAATTTACGTAAAGAAATAACAAAAAACAACAAATGGTATTTTTTTGATAATGGAATAAGGAATATATTGATAGCTAACTTGAATCCAATAGAGTTAAGAAATGACATAGGAGAATTATGGGAAAGCTATATAATAAGTGAAAGAATAAAACATCAAGAATATACGGGGATGATTGTGAACAACTACTTTTGGAGAACATACGACCAACAAGAAATAGACTGGATTGAGGAACGCGGTGGTAAGTTATATAGCTATGAATTTAAGTGGAATCCGAAGAAGAAAATTAAAGAGCCAAGAGGATGGAAAAATAATTACCCAGATTCTGAATATGAGATCATAAATCCAGAAAATTATGCAAACTGGGTTAAAGAAGGAGAAGTTACTGCTGCCAATCGAGTAGGGAACGGTGAGCAATAAGCTCGCCCCAGCCCTCTCACACCTCCCTACGTTCGGATCGCGCTAGGGGGGTACTTTTCAGTGGCTATCTACAATAAGCAATCATTACTCCAACCACCCACATCGAAATCGAGTGAGTTGTACCTGTCTTTTCGTAATTTAGCACCAAAATTTAGAAAAAATGAAACAACAAAAACATGTCAGATTTGATTGGGCGATAAAACGCCTATTAAGGCAAAAGGCAAATTTCAATATCTTAGAAGGTTTTTTGAGTGAACTGCTCAAAGATGATATTTCTATTTTAGAAATTATTGATACGGAAAGTAATCAGGAAACGGAAACTGATAAATACAATCGAGTAGATGTTTTAGTGAAGGATAAGAAAGGTGAAATCATCATCATTGAAATTCAAAACAGCTATGCAATTGACTACTTTTTAAGAATTTTGTTCGGTATTTCTAAGGCGATAACAGAACACATGAATGTCGGTGATGAATGGACAGAGGTTAAAAAAGTCATTTCTATCAATATTGTTTATTTCGATTTAGGCAGAGGTAAAGATTATATCTATAAAGGAGAAACGAAATTTTTTGGCTTACATCACCAAGATGAATTGCAGTTATCCAATGCTCAAAAGAAATTATTCAAGAAGGAAAAAGTAAAAGACTTGTATCCAGAAATGTATCTGATAAAGGTCAATAGTTTTGATGATGTAGCAAAAAATACACTTGACGAGTGGGTTTATTTTTTGAAGAATAGTGAAATAAAAAAATCTTTTACAGCTAAAGGATTGAAAGAAGCAGAAGAAGTTTTGAAAGTGGCAAATATGGAAGATGAAGAAAGGCGAGAATATCAAAGATTTGGGGAGGTTCTTTCTGATAGGGCAAGTCAGGCGTTGAGCATAAAAATGGAGATAGAAATGGCGGTGGAAAAAGCAGAAAAACGAACTCAAAGAAATACAGAGAATAAAGCTATAATTGCCATGATTACGAGCACAGATTTATCAGATGAAGAAATAGCTAATGCCTTGAATGTAGATGTTGAAAGAGTAAAGAAGATTCGAGCAGAAAAAAAATAAACGTTCTTTGACAAATTGTGTGGAACTTCAAAATGATAAGCCTTTCAGCCACAAGGGCATTCAAGGCTTATCATTTTGAAGTTCCATTTTCCACAATTTATGTCAAAGAACCAATTTTATCTGCCACAGGAGTCGCTTTGAGTAGATCACTTGAGCCGAAGCTTAGATGATTCGGAGGCATTGTTGATTGGGGAAGCAGATAAAATTCTTAAATGTTCAATATCCCCCTAAATAATAGCAGTGGTTCGAGTCCTAGGAATCCATCTCTACCAGTTCAACATTGGTAGCCTGAAGCCCCTTCTCGCTTTTTGCAATTCGAAACTTGACAAAATCTCCTTGGCTCACTTTATCTTCTAATTCTGTGATATGCACAAAGACATCATCTTCCGTTTCTACTGATTGAATGAAACCGAAACCTCTTTTACGATTAAAGAACTTGATAAACCCTGTTTTAGGGCGATTACTTTTAAGGTTAAACCAACTAAATAAATTTTTAAAAAAATCCATAATTCAATTTTTTTTTAGGATTGCAAAAAACGCCTGCAATCCGAATAAATTAGTAAATGCAAGTTGCGATTCATGGAAATGAGGCTAAATCGTCGCGAATTTGGTTCAAAATTATGCCTAGCGGCTCCATTTTTCACAAATCCCCCTTATCCACCCTCATCCATCGCAACTTGAGGGAATAAATTAAAGGATGCGCTTTTCAATATAATCGGAACTCAACAAGCGCAGCGCACCCATGTACTTAAGCTTAAAGGAGATCAGATCTCCTACTTTGTAGTTCCGGCTTGTTTTCCCAAGGTCTACGATGATCATATCAGAGCTGGCATTAACAACTTCCAGCATTGGATCATCAGGGATGAGGTAATCAGTAGAAATGTCCAGCAGTCCAACATCAATAATGGCCCTGTACGATGTTTTGCCATAGTCTTCCTCATTAACTTCAAAGCGCTCACCGGCCGTGTTGACGCCGAGTTCTCCAACAGGCACTTTGGGTTTTTCCGTTATTTCGAGGATTTCAGCATAGAGCTTCAGTACATCTCTTTTCATGCCTTTTATCGGCCGATCATTCATTAGATTGTTCCCAAAAAACAAGGTTTCCCCGATTCGAAAGTGATTTACGGCTCCAGGAATTTGTTTTTTATTTAAAAGGGGCAATGTCACGGAGGTTCCTCCGGAAATAAAAGGAATTTTGCGCCCGAACTTGGCTTCAACTAACTGCTTGTAAAGGCTCAGCTGAATCAGCTTATCCTGAGAGGGCATAATCCCGTATAAGCAGGTGAGGTTGGCTCCGATCGCTACAATCTTAATGTTGGGTAATTTGAAGACCTTCTCGTAAAAATCAATCAAATGATCTCCCATGATGCCCTCACGTAGGTCTCCTAACTCGATCATGATAGTAACGCGATGTTCTTTCCCTTGACGCACGGCTTCTTCTGAAAGTAAACGAATAGTTTCACTTTCAGAATTAAAGCTCACATCTGCGTATTTAATAACATTTTTGATACTTCGCTTCGGTGGCGGTTTTATGTAAACGGTTTGAATAGAAGGATCAAATTGTTTAATGATCTTCAGGTTAGACAAACGGCTATCGCAAACCTCTTTCACGCCAAGCCCTAAAAGTTCTTTTATAAAAGTTTTGTCTCCGCAAAGCAGTTTTGAAACTACGGCCCATTCTTTTCCATGTTCCTGGAAAAGATTATCCAAGTACGAATAATTATGAGCCAATCTTGCTTTATCTAATTGAATGAATGCCATAATAATTTTTTTGAGGCAGTTCGATGCATAGAAATAGAAATCACCTGGTTTTTCAAAGACGGAGGGAGCCAGAGGACTCCAAGATTGCCGTATCACAGCCACAGACCTGCGTTTTGTGAGACGGCATAAGGCCTAAGGGGACTTTAATAGACTTGTTTAACTCAGACCAAACGGCTACCTACTCCTTAGACAACGCCATCAATATTGAATTAATGCGAATAAACATTTTCATGCCAACCGGAATAATGTCATCTGGAAAGTCAAAATCAGGATTGTGCAGTGCAGGATGGTTTTCTCCTGAACCGATTCCGAACATAGCTCCCTTGTATCGCTGGGTAAACAAGCCGAAATCTTCTCCCCATTTAAATGGGAAATCCCTTTCTGTGCAAGAGAAGCCATTTTCATTGGCCGCTTTTTCAATGATATTCACTGACGCATCGCCATTTTGATTGGCATAAAACTCATTTGTCCATTCTTTACGAATGCGCAGTTTGTATTTGATTTTGAGGTCGTTTATGAAAGAAAACAGTTTATGCTTAAGCACATTAAAAGATTCATTCGTCCACGTACGCATGGTAAGATGAACCTCCCCGTAGCCAGCTGAAGTGCCGTAGTTCTTTTTACCCATTTCAATAAAAACAGGGGTGATAAGCGCAAAGTCTTCTCTATCGGGATCATTATTGGAAAGCTTATTGGTTTCCAAGATAATTTCAGCGATGGCCATGGCGGGGTTAGCCCCAAATTCAGGCTCCGCGGCATGAGAGGTTTTGCCATACAATTTTAGAATGATACTTTTCACCTGTGCAGAGAAAGCTCCCCTCCTAATCACGATTTGATTCAGAGGATAACCAGGTAAATTGTGGAAGGCGAATACATAATCGGGTTGTACAAGCTCGAACTTAGGATCTTGCACGACCGCCTTGGCTCCTCTGCCATTTTCCTCAGAAGGCTGGAAAAGCAATATCACTTTACCATATTCCGGAGGGTGTTCAGCGTAGTAAGTAGCTACACCAAAAAGGGTAGTCATGTGCCCGTCATGACCACATTTGTGGGACACATTTTCTACCGAGGATTTATATGGAAATTCGTTCGTTTCCTGTATCGGTAAAGCATCCAGTTCAGCGCGGAGCATCACGCTTTTTCCGGGCTTACCACTGTCGAAAATAGCGATAACTCCTGTTCCGCCCACTTCATCAATAATTTGGGTAGGTTGCAGCTCGGAAAGTAAATCTTTGATAGTTTTGGCCGTCTCTTCTTCTTCACCAGAAAGTTCAGGATTTGCGTGAAAATACTTTCTAAGCTTTACCAAAGATTGAAGCTTGTTTTCTGTAAATTTTATGTAGCTATTCTCTTTCATAAATCGTTTTTTAGCTTGAGAACCTGAAAAATTATCTTTTTAAAGATTCTAAGTACTATGTAGCAATAACAGAAGGCCCTTAATTGATCTCAATTCGTTCCCCGTTAACCTTTATCCGTTTCCCGTTTCCCGTTAACCGTTTCCCGTTAACCGTTTCCCGTTATTCGTTTCCCGTTTTACCGCAACTTGTATTAAGTAGTGTAAACCGAGTTAAACATTACATAATCCGTAGTGAGGTCAGAACCCCAGCCTACTGCTTCTGCTTCACCATTATTCAGATCCACCTGAATTCTAACGTGTGATTCCCTTAGTAGCCGTTTAAGAAAAACACGATCGAAATCTATGGGCCTCCCTCGCTCCAGCACTTGAGGGAGCTCTTTTTCGTTCCCCAGGTAGATATCCACCTTTTTCGGCTCAAGCTCAATACCTGCATTACCACAAGCACAGATAATACGCCCCCAGTTCGGATCGCGGCCGAACATTGCCGCTTTCACCAGAGTAGAATCGGATATAGTCCGAACGAGCTGACGGGCATCTTTTTCATTAGGAGCCCCTGTAACTTTATATTCGATAAACTTAGAGCTTCCCTCCCCGTCAGAGACGATCAGTTTAGCCAGGTGGATCATCAAATCCTCCAGATTTTGACGAAATTCTTTATAACCGGCATCCGCTTCTTTTTCAATGATTGGATTTCCGGCCATGCCATTGCAAAGAATACCAACCATATCGTTGGTAGAGGTATCGCCATCAACGGTGATCATATTGAAAGACTTGTCGGCGCATTCCCGAAGGATTTTCTGCAGCAGTTCGGGAGCGATGTTTACATCACTAACGATGAAAGCCAACATAGTCGCCATATTGGGATGAATCATTCCTGAGCCTTTGGCGATCCCTGCGATATTAATTTCAGAATCATTGATCTTGAAAGTGAGGGCACCTTCTTTTGCAAACGTATCCGTGGTAAGAATAGCATTTGCTGCAAAGGAACCAGCTTTTGGATCGTTAGAAAGTTTTTCAACGTTCTCGTAGATTCCTTTCACTACATCTTCTGTTGGAAATGGTTCACCAATAATACCTGTAGAAGCAATTAATACCATTTCCTTATCTATTTCTAAAGCGTCTGCAGCAGCGTTTACCATGGCCTCCGCTCCTTTTTTACCTTGAAGGCCGGTGCAAGCATTGGCATTTCCCGCATTACAAATGATCACTTGGGCCTTCCCGGATTCTATGTGCTTACGAGAAACCTTTACTGGTTCAGCAACTACCTTGTTTTGCGTAAAAACAGCAGCAGCAGAAGCGGGTATTTCAGAATAAATAATTGCCAGGTCCCTGCGCAGAGATTTTATTCCGATGTGCGCTCCCCAACATTTAAAGCCTTTAACGGCAGTTATATTTCTTATCATTTCTTTGAAAATTAACGTTCACGGACAAATTAAGGATTAAGTGGAATAGCCGCTAAACCAAGGGTTTCCTCATAGCCCGCAATTAGATTTAAATTATGTACAGCCTGGCCAGCAGCACCTTTGACTAAATTATCGATAACAGAGATCACGATTACCCGTCCCGTCCGATCATCATAAGTGGCAAACAGATCACAGAAATTAGTAGCTCGAACATCTTTCAAAGAAGGAGCTTGTTCGCGCACTCTCACAAAGGGATGCTCCCTGTAAAAAGCCGTAAAATAATCATACAGTTCTTTATCAGTAAAGGCTTTCGAGGTCCGAACGTAAATAGTCGAAAGGATTCCCCTGTCAATCGGTAAAAGATGAGGCGTAAATTGTACTTTAACCGGTTTGCCTGCTGCCTTACTCAGGTTTTCTTCTATTTCGATCGTGTGTCGATGGGTTTTCAGGCCATAGCTTTTGAAGTTATCATTTACCGTAGAGAAATGATTAACTGCTTTAGCTTTAATACCGGCACCAGTAACACCCGATTTTGCATCGATAATAATTTCATCCAGCTTTGTGGTACTTTGAGCAACCAAGGGTAGGGAACCTAAAAGAGCACTGGTCGGATAACAACCCGGGTTAGCGATTAGGCTACTGTCCGTGATTTGCGTTCGGTAAAGCTCAGGTAGTCCATAAGTGGATTTTTTAAATCCTTCGGGGAAAACATGCTTTTTATGATACCATTCTTCGTACACATCTGAAGAAGCCAACCGGAAATCTCCGGATAAATCAATTATTTTAAGGCCTTTTCCTTTCATTTCTTTAACATATTGCATAGAAATGCCGTGAGGCAGCGCAAGAAAAACTATATCAAGCGAATACTTGTAAAGATGTTCAACGGATACCAAAGGCAGATCGAACAACTTGTTGAATTGTGGGTGAATACTTGAAAGAAGTTTCCCCTGATGGCTTTCAGACGTGATGGCCTGGATTTTCACCTCCGGATGCATAGCCAGAATTCTTACAAGCTCAGATCCGGTATAGCCCGAAGCACCAATGATTCCGACATTAATCATTGCTTACCTCCTTTTATTTTATGCAGTACTTCTTTAATATTTAGCACCAAAAAGTCTATTTCCTCGTCAGAAATAATTAAGGGAGGTACTAATCGCAGCACATTTCCCGCAGTGGCATTGGCCAATATTTTTCGGTTCATTAATTCAAGGACCAATTCTTTTACTTCAAAATCAAACTCTACTCCGATCATTAATCCTATCCCCCTAATTTCCCTGAACGAAGGATGATGTCCGATATTTAGTTTTAGAGCATTTACTAAGCGTTCCCCTTTTCGTGTTGTTTCCTCGAGAATATTTTCCTTTTCAATGGTTTCCAGAGTAGCGACGCCTGCCGCACAAGCTAAGGGGTTTCCGCCAAAAGTTGTTCCGTGATCGCCGAAATCAATAGCTTGGGCAATATGTTCTTTGGCTAAAATGGCCCCGACGGGCATTCCACTTCCAAGTCCTTTAGCTAAAGTCATAATATCGGGCTCTACATTGAAATGTTCTTTAGCGAACAATTTGCCGGTGCGGCCGATCCCACACTGAATTTCATCAAAAATGAGCACGATATTTTCTGAATTGCATAAATTGCGAAGTTCTTTGAGAAAACAAATATCTACAGGATGGATTCCACCCTCTCCCTGAATAGGTTCTAGAATTATTGCCCCGATATCATTATTCAGGATGGCTTTAATAGCATCGATATTATTGAAGGGAACTCTGTGAAACCCCGCCGGCATTGGGCCAAAGCCTTTTTGCATTTTATCTTTTCCGGTTGCAATAGTAGCCAATGTACGACCATGGAAAGAGTTTTTCATAGAGATGACTCCACCGCCACGGCCATTTTGATGTGCATATTTACGCGCGATTTTAATAGCTCCTTCCACTGATTCAGCGCCACTATTGGTAAAGAAAACACGTTCCATTCCAGAGCGCTCTACCAGCATTTGAGATAGTTTAACCTGAGGCTCGCTAACGTAAAAATTAGAGATATGCATAACTTTTGCCACTTGCGTCTGAATGGCAGACACAATAGCAGGGTGGCAATGCCCAAGGTTGTTTACGGCAATTCCGGCTAAAGCATCCAGATAGTTATTGCCCTCCACATCTTCAACCCACACGCCCTTTCCTCTTCGAATAGCCAGAGGATAGCGCTTAAAAGTGGGCAAATAGTATTTTTGGTCCAAATGGGATAATTGAATATTTGTGTCTTTTTTTTCTATTGTAAGCATATTTTAGTACCAATTGTATTTTCTGAATAAATAGCTTCTGTTAAAGCATTGGGTTGTGTGCCGTTGATAATTCTTGCCAAATGCGCGCCTTTTTCCAACGCTACCCGGCATGACTCAACCTTAGGAATCATTCCTCCTTTAATTACTTTTTCTTTTAGTTCTGATATTTTACTTAAAGGCAAGCGATGAATCTTTGAAGCAGGGTCATTTACATTTTCTAAAAGCCCATCGACATTAGTTAAAATAAGCAGTTGATCTACTTTTAAAGCTCCAGCTAAATGGCCCGCGAATAAGTCCGCGTTAATATTATAATCTACTCCATTTTTATCGCTTCCCAGACAAGTCAGAACCGGTAAATGGCCTGCTTCCAAAAGCACCTCTAAGAGACTAGCGTCTATGGATTCTACATCGCCGACCCTTTCCAGGTCCCGGAAGGTTTCCTGACCATTTTTATCGATTATCCGGTGAAGGCGTTTCTTTGCCGTTACAATTGGGCCATCTTTACCCGAAAGCCCGACAGCGTTGAGGTTCAATTTGTTCAAAGCATTCACCAGCATTCCATTTACTTCCCCTTTTAAGGCCATTTCAATATATTTTAAGGCCTCCGGGCTGGTTTTTCGATGCCCATCCACGAACTCTGAAGATAAGTTTACTTTTTCAAGTATTGCGTTTATGAAAGGACCGCCGCCATGAACAAGAATGACTTGAATACCGTCTTTTCTTAACTCCGATATCTGGCTGGCCACTTGATTAAGCAATGACTGATTTGTCATGGCATTTCCGCCGTATTTTATAAGTATACGCTTATTCATATTTTATTTTATTGAAGCACTAGCCTATTTAATTATTTTTCTGGGTATTGCAGTTGGCAAACGGCTAAGCATTTCATTATTTAATAATTGCATATAATTTGTAAAAGAGCTTACATTAATAGATGCATTATTTTGCTTTCCGATTAAAACTACTTCATCTCCGGTAACTACATCCGGTATATGACTGACATCCACCATGAACAGGTTCATGTTTATAAGCCCTGTGATAGGCGCTTTACGTCCCTTTATCAGTACATGTCCTCTATTGGACTGCCCCCTTGGGTAACCATTGCCATACCCTACCGGAATGACTGCAATACGCATATTTCTCAGTGTTTGAAAGGAAGTTCCATATCCAATGAATTCACCTTTAGGCACATCTTTAATATCCATGATATTAGATTTCCAGCTAATGATCCTTCTCAATGGATTGTCTTTCTTTTTTCCGACCTGATTTAGATGCTGATAATAGATTTCTTGGCTTGGCCAGAAACCATAAGTAGATACTCCTACCCTAACTAGGTCATAATGCGTTTCAGGCATCACCAGCGCTGCTGCGGAGCAAGCCACATGCCTGTATTTCGGTAAGAATTTTTTATTTTCCACTTCCTTTAACCCAGCTTTATATCGCTCTAATTGCTGTTCAATCCGGAACATATTACTACTGGACTCCGCTCCACCAAGGTGGGTACAAAGCCCCATAAACTCAATATGCTGTTGATGCTTTTTAAGGAAAGTAATAGCTTTTTTAAAAAAGTCAAAAGACATTCCTGTGCGGTTAATGCCAGTTTCTAACTCGATATGCACTTTAGCCTTTTTGCCAATTTCCTTAGCTTTTTCCAGCACTAGTTTTAATCGGTCATAATTAAAAATATAAAATTCAATTTCATGTTCAATGATGTAAGCGATGTCTTCGTCATACAAGATTCCCATGATCATGATGTCTGAAGGCCTTCCGCAATGCATATACACTTCTTCGGCTTCATAAGCTGAAGCCACAGAGAAATGACTCACTCCTGCCCGCTCCAGCATTTTGACCATATAGGGTATGCCATGACCATAAGCATTGGCTTTTACCACCGCAGATAAGCGAGGATGAGCACCCAATTTCTTTTTTATGAAATTGACATTTTTTTTTACCGCCGATTGGCTCAGTTCGACCCTGGAAGTGTGTTTTACCTTTCTTACAAAAGACTCACTGAGGTTTGGAATAATTACGTTATTGTTGTTCATAGATATTATTATTAGACCAAAAGTAACTTCTACCCCAACTTTCTCTGGCGGTTTTCTCTACTTGATCAATCAGCTTACTATCCACATCCATAGGTTTTTCGCCCAGCCTAAGCTTATTGAAGTGAAAAGCATATACCCTCGAAACGAACTGATGAAACGGCAGTGAAGATTCTCCACTACGTTCTCCGTTTCCATAAACCGTTGGTATGATCCCTTGCCCCCAGTTCTGTTTTCCCTCACTATTCGGATTGAAAAAATAAGCACGCCACTCTCCTTCCCACATCTTGACTCGCTGCAACGAAATAGCGTGAAAGCCCCTCATCTCAGCTTTAGAATCTGTTATGTAAATTCCCAATGGCACGGGGTACACAATGTGATGCCCCCCATTGTAATCAGGATGATATGAGGCATAAAATATGCGGAGAAAATCTCTGTAGTTTTCCACCTTGTTAGTCAGTGGGTTATATACAGAACGGAATCCCGTTTGGATCCAATGGCCGTAAAAAGCAGGATTCACGGATACATGTGGGTCTTTGCCGATATGCCTGACCATAGCAAGATGCATCATCTGGTTATAGATCTTATCCAGGTGAGGTACCAAAACGATGGACACAGGATCGAGTTTATAATCCAATCGTTGGATCAAGCCGCCCTGAATTTTTGCAGATTCCAGAAGCTTCCCTTCAAAACGCATGATCAGGTTATCTGAATTTGCTGCATCCATAACCAGGTTGAGTAACTTCCCCGGTGCATTTCTGCTCCACATGCTAATCCCTCTAGCTGATTGACAAGTTGGGTTGTTACCTTGCCGAACCCCCAGAGGCTGCCCAAGCACACAGAGTGTTCCGTTTACTAACAAGTTGAGCGCATCATCTTCAGAAGCATGCACATTGGAAAGCCTTAATTTTTTGGCAATTTCCGGATGTATTTTAAGCTGTAGAAGCCTCCTGAAAGCATTTCTAACTATATGCCGGGAAAATAAGTTGCGTTGTAAAACCCTGGCCAGCCCGAAAACACCCTGAGGCATTAAATAGCTAATGCTGCCCTGAATTATATCAATTACAAGATCTTTATGTCTTTGAAACTCTGCTTCTCCATGCGCATTGAGGCTAAGGGCCAGAGGGATAAGCGCCTGTTCCTTATCTGCCAAATATTTTAATAAAGTCACATGAGCATTGGCCACCAGCCCCGTTCTCATCATGCTTGCCCCCATAGTTTCGCATTCCCCTTCCAGTTTTTTGGATCTCAATTTAGCCAGTTGCTCCCGATAAACCCCTTGGTCATAGTATTTTTTGGCCAATGAAGTAGGATAAAAATGAGCGTTGTAATAATCCCCCAGCTTCTGATCCATTGAATCACTATCTTTCAGAGTCAAATGTTTCTGAATAGCCTGAAGGATGCTCACTACTTTTTGAGTCATAATCGGCCTGTGAGCCGCCTGCATTTCAATCTCGGTTAGCAATTGTTGCTTAATAGACAACAATGGCACCTTTGAAAGGATAAGGTCAAAGAGCAAATTGATCTTTTTCAATTCCCCGGGCTGATAATTATTCCAGGCCTCATGGTCAAAATTTTCAGCAGCCAGGTTAAAATTTTTCACAAGAATATCCTGAATAAAAGCCCTTGCATCATCGGCCGAAAAGTGTTCATCCTTGATATGCCCCTCTGCAATAGAGAGTACTCTTAATTCACTGAGCACCTCCATGGTTGAAGTAGGCAAGCCTGCCAGCAATGTACCTCCCACCAAACCGGGTACCAGATTAACTGGTTTTTCCCAGGGAGTCCCAACAAAAAGGCCTGCTTTATCCAGCGAGTCTATATACCTGTAAACCAAGGCAATTCCTTCCGATTTCCTTAACAAAGTTTCAACTTTACTCAGAAGCTTGGTTTTCTGCTCCGCTTTTAGATAAGTGGGAGCATTTCTAAATGCATTTAATATCTTAAAAAATTGTTGTTCAATAACTTCTTGACTTTTCAATATCACTAGATATAGCTGTTTAATTAATAATTTGGCCTTAATTCCCGTTTTAGAAATCTAAAACTAAAACTACGCCGCTTCGCGGCGTGAATTCTTTTTTGAGGTCCGCAAGGGCAATTTTGCTACGCAAAATTGCCCTTGCGGACCTCAAAAAAGAATTCACGCCGTAGGCGCGTTTATTTTCTAATGCGAGACACGTCATTTTTTATCTTTATCTTTCTCTTTCACCTTACACGTAAAAAGGCACATTTTCGTAGTGTTGTAAGAGCTCCCGCATCCGCTCCGCTTCTCCCCCGGCAAAATTTATAGTTCCGAAATGATTGCCAAACCCATTGCGATCACCAATTTTCTGTGGTCCTAGGGGTTCTACAAGATTGTTATCAAGATAGTAAGGATCTTCAATCAATTCATCTGGAACCTCCAAACGAGAAATAAGGCCAGCCTGAGGAAAAACCATTACATTCCCATAGTACTTATTGGCTTCGAAATCTTCAGAAGGTAAAACCTTAGCAAATTCTTCTTCTGATAAACTCGGATCATGCGATAGTACAAATGCCAAAAGAGCGTCAAATCCATAAGCTTGAGAAGCAAGCTCCAGAATGTGTCCCCCTGGTATGCGACAAGCTACTTCGCCAAAATTGAGTTGATCATTATCTGTTATGAACCACTCAGGGTGGATCATACCGTACTCAATACCAAAAATATCTACTAGTTTTTGAGTTTCTCTCAGAATTAAAGGACGTTTTGCCTGTAATTCAGGCCCCGCAGGAATAAAATTAGAATACCCCAGTTTAACATACTCGGTGATATTCAAGAATCGAACCTTTCCATGAAGGATGAACGCCTCGCAGGAAAACTCTCGCCCCTGCAAATGACTTTCTGCAAGGCAAGGAAAATCAGTAGACTTCATTTTTTTTGCAATATCTTCCCGGGACTTTATAAAGTGATGCCCGACTGTACCTGCTGCAGAAAATGGCTTAACATGAAACCACGAATCCTCTTCTCCGGGAAGTTGAAGTTCCGCTTCATTCAAGCGATCCAAAAAGCTGTAAACTTGCTCGAAGGTATGCACTTCTTCAAATAAGCCCACTTTGAGGCCTCCCAATAAGGCTTTTCGTTTCATCATCGCCTTATTTCTGAATAAAAAAGCCCGGTTTAATACACGCGGATCATTCCTGTATAATGAATTCAATGCACCGGCCCATTCTACTGTTTCCTCAAATAAAGGAACAGCTACATCCACTCCGAAAGGTTTTAATTCTTCCGCTAAAGCAAGAGAGTTCGAATGAGAACCAAATTCATCTAACTGATAAGGTACAAAAGGTATATTGTGTTCTTTTGCATAGGGTTCAAATATAGGGAAAGAAACGACCACGAAATTCACTCCGGCTTTCTGTAAACTTTCTACCACCTGGAGGCTCCATCCCATCAGCGCAAAACATTTCGTCATGTTAATTTTTATTTTTGTATTTTTTTTTTAATAGGCTTGTTCTGTATTGTTCAAAGGATTAGCACTGGTTGAAATTCCAAAACCATCTAATCCATATTTTTTCTAGCCAATTACAGATTGCATCGCATCTCTGTCATTCACCACATCATATATGCCAGCATCCCAGCAGCGTTTAAAAAAACGTTTGCTCTGCTCTACAGTAACATTCTTATCCAGGAACAAAAGCTTAATCTTGCGATTGCTCGCACTAACAATTTTCACTTTGTTAAATTTTTCATAAATTTTTAACGAGTTATATTAAAAAATATCAACGATTGTATATCAGCTTATCAGCAATTCTCGTTTTGGAAATCCAAAACCAAATTCACGCCGCTTCGCGGCGAAATTTTCTTTCCAGAGTGGCCGCAAGAGCAGTTTTGCGCCGTAGGCGCATTTATCTAAATGAAGAACAATAATATCGTACAAGTAAGAGCCTCTTCTATTGTTGCTCAATAGATCGTTAACCGTTAACCGTTAACCGTTAACCGTTTCCCGCAACTTAGCCCTGGTTCATCTTAAAAGCCCGCCTCTTTACAGATGCAGTTGATCGGTTAATCAAGCTAAGGGAAATAAATACAATGGTTGAAAGTGTCAACCCAAAAATATTGGCGTCAAGCCCAAGAGGAAGTATCGGATCTGTAAGGATCAAAAAAGAAGTAAGACCTCCTCCGGACAACATTGCCCAAAAAGCCGCCTCTGGAGTGCTTCTTTTCCAGTAAAAGGCCCCAATTACAGGCACCAACAAACCAGAAACCATGAATGCGTAGGAGAGCAACATAAGTTCCAGTACATTTTGCATTACGGTAGCCAAAAGCAAGGCAAGAATCCCGATAATCAAAGTTGCTGCTTGTGATAAGCGCAAACTTTCTTTATGGCTCAAGTCTCTTTTCAAAAACCTGCTCAAAATATCTGTCACTACATTACCGGATGCAGCCATTAGGCAGCTATCGGCAGTAGACATGATCGCAGAAAAGTAGGCCGATAACATCAGGCCCGTTAGCCCGACAGGCAGCACCGTACGCAATAAAAGAGGCAAGCCCATTTCTGCATCCAGGGCACTACTATCAGCATATCCTGCATAAGAAAACATACCCTGCTCAGCAGCAACCTTGGCGAATAACCCAAGCATTACCCCCATAAAAGCCATAATTGGATATTCAAAAAAACCGGCTGTGTACCAGGCTCTTTTGGCTGTTTTTTCATCAGAACAAGCATAAATCCTTTGGTAAAGCGTCATCCCGACAAACCAGATTGGCACAATAGTAACCAACCAGTTGACCATTTGCTGCCAACTCAAGTTAGTTAAAGTCAAGTATGAAGATGGAACAGTTGATCTAATTGCTTCGTATCCTCCGATAGCGAAGTAACCAAGCGGAATACCTATAAAGATAAGGCCAATCATTAGTATTGCCCACTGAAAGGTATCGGTATAAATAACTGCTTTTAGCCCTCCGATTACCGTGTAAACAATAGCTATTGAGCCCATTATGATCAAGGCTGTATTTTTATCTAGTTCCAGAAATGTCGCTGATGCCAATTTAGCGCCTGCGAGTATCTGAGAACTGGTAAATCCAAGATATCCGACAGCAGAAATAATTCCGGCCAATAAAGCTACTCTGGTAGAGTAGAAATGTTCAAAAATCTGTGGAAAGGTCAAAAGACTAAAATCTTTTGACATATTACTAACCTTTGGAATCAAAAACACAGCACTTAGCCATGCCCCAATCAAACCAGTGAAAAGCATCCAGGACCCAGAAAGCCCCATTAAAAAACCTAAACCACCCAGGCCTATTGAAAACCCACCTCCAACATCAGTAGCTACTACAGAAAGACCAATATGCAAACTGCCCATTTTCCGGCCGCCTACAAAGTAATCGTCTGTGCTTTCATTCTTGAGGTAAAAGTAATAGCCAATCCCTAGTATTATAATAAAATAAATAACAAATACAACTATATCGATCCAATGCAAAACAATTTATTTTGATTCATTGCCGGACATTAGGAGATTGCCCGCATCACTAATACAATTCGTCAACGAACTAAAAACAAAAACCAATCTTCAAAACCTATTGAGATTGGTCTGGCTGGCTACTTTGTTGCGTGGCCAGGGAAGCGCGACCTGCCTTATCTTTATCTCTATCCAGGCGCATTTCCAGATACTTGTTAGTAAAGCCGAAATGCTCATATAAATATTTTGCCGGATTGTCAGGCTCGACATGCAATGCGATATTCCCTTCCGCAGCCTCGATGGTCCTTCGCATAAGAGCTTTTCCTAATCCCCTTCCACGATAACCATCATGCACACTTATGTACACAAGTATATTTTCAGGAATATACTCTTTCATTCCCGTTCTGTTTACCACTACGGATCCTACTATTTTATCTTCTTGTAAAAGGGTAAGGACAAAGCCTCCTGGCGCATTATCTTCGCCAAAAGCATACTGAATAGCGTTTCGGATAGCTGTTTTGCTATCTCCGTACTCTTGTAGATGTTCGTATAGAAAATTTACAATTTCTTCAATTTTTTCAGAATTTGCTTTTTGGGATGGATTGTAAACCTTGGTATTATAGTTCTCCATTAAGTGGCAGAATTTGTTTTTTGATACTAATTAAAAAAGGGAATCACATTAAGATTGAAGATATAAAAATTGTAAAAAAGGCCTTTTTTCAGTCCAAAAACAGCAATTTCCCTTGTTATTAAATTACTTAATACATCTTAGGAACATAATAAAATTCAAAAAAGTTCGTGTAGAAACTATTTTTTATTGATTTGGATCAATATTGGCAGGAGTGCAAATAGGGGAGTTCTGATTAAAGCTCATTCCTAAATTCCCCAACATCCCTACCCTTTTTCCTATCTTTACCCTCAAAATTACTTCACCCTCAACTCAAATAAGCTTATGCGAAAACCCAATCAAAACGCCGCAGATTTTTTCAGGCGCAACATGGAAGCGGACGTGCTACCGTCCAACTTTATTTTAAATGGATATAATTATGTCCTTAAAGAAGAAGAATTTAAGCAGATCACTTCCAATAATTCCCTTTTCCTGGAATGGATAGGCGAGAAAGTAGCTGCAGTGCACTTAGAATTATTTGACAACACCTTGTCCTCAAGAATAAGCAATCGCTTACTGGAAAACCGCTATGTGGAAACTTTTCCGGATGCCGATACAGGTGCGTACGGCTTCGCCCTTTGGTTTTATCATTTCGATGCTGATAATTGGTTTTCTTTTAAAGCGGTGAGGGAACAAACCGGAAAATACCTGACTTTTCACGGCTCTTTTCTCAACCAATTATTAGAATTTAGATTGATAAAAGGTTTTGACAACAATGATATTTTAGCCAAACCCATCACTGTTTTGGACCTTCCGGTCGTCATCAGCCCAATCGAAAAAAGCATTTGCTTTTGGGCCGGACAATTAAATGATTAAACTACAACAAAATAAAATGAAAAACCTACTTCTCTTATCCGTTCTAATTCTCCTTGTGCTCGCTTGCAACCCAAGCGATCATCACTTTGAACAAGTCGAAGCTACTATCGAAACTGAGTCGGTAAACAGTAGCGAAGATGCTGCCGATGATATGGCAATTTATGTACCGGCAGAAGATCCTTCTAAAAGCATTATTATTGGTACCGATAAGCAAAAAAGCCTGGAACTTTATGATCTTACGGGCAAATCCATCGTTACTTTTCCGCTTGGTAGAATTAACAATGTTGATATTCGCCAAGAGGTAGCATTTGATTCGATATCCCTAACTATTGTTGGAGGAAGTAACAGAACCGACAATTCTCTAACGATTTTGGCTTTCTACCCTGATTCATTACAACTTGTACCGATTTTGGACAGCCCGATTATCTCAGCTGTTAATGAAGTCTATGGTTTCTGTTTCTACAAAAGTCCAATAAACGGATTCCTGTATGCTTTTGTGGTAGGTAAAGACGGCATTGTAGAGCAATGGTTACTTACATTAGTCGCAAACAAACAACTCCACGGCCGCTTAACCCGTTCTTTTGATGTTGGAGAACAATGCGAAGGCATGGTCGCGGATGATCAGTTAAGCGCCTTATTTATTGGAGAGGAAGAGTTCGGCATCTGGAAATACCCCGCAGAACCTGATCAGCCTCCTAAAAAAGAACGCATCGATGAGATAAAACACAATCCCGACTTAATAGCTGATATCGAAGGGCTTACTATTTATTACGGCCCGGAGAACGAAGGTTACTTAATTGCTTCCATTCAAGGCAACAATAGCTTTGCAATTTATAACAGAAAGTTTCCTCACCGTTACATCGGCAGCTTTCGCATTGGCCCGAATGAAGAGCTGGGTATTGACGAAGTAAGTGGCACAGACGGCATTGATATCACCCATCTTCCTATGGGAAATAACTTCCCTTTCGGTGCATTCATCGCTCAGGATGATTCTAACCGCACCTCCGAAGGAACAGGTAACCAGAACTTTAAACTGGTTCCGTGGGAAAGAATTGCCAAAGCGTTCAGACCAGATCTAATCATAACCGCTGCACCCTCAGCAGAATAAAAAAGGGGAAATACAGCGCAACGGGAGCCGTGGCTCCCGTTGCGCTGTATTTCCCCTTTTTTATTCTTTGAAACAGTTTGGCTCCTAAAGCGTATATCAGCATAGCTTTCCAACAAAAATGGCTTTTCAACCGCAATCCTTTTATCAAAAAAATACATACACTTATGAAAAAACATCTAGCCATTCTGTTATTGCTTATGCCATTTTCCTTACTGACCGCTCAAACTCAAACAGGTTATTTCAAGACCGAGAAAGACTTTTTAGCGGATAAATTAATCCCTATGGATAAATTTGTTGCTGCAACCACCGGAGCATTTGGTAAAGGAGGTGTGAAATTTGAACACAAGGGTCAAACGGTAAAACTCAACGCCGATCAAATTTATGCCTTCCAGGACGATGAAGGAGTCACTTATCGCTTTTTTAAGGAAACCATTCCTGTGAAAATGTTTATCAGGGATGCGATCTGCCTTTACGGAGATTTATCAGCTACTTTTGAGTTAAATTCGGACGGAACGGTAAGCACTTCAGCCAGTCAGTTTTTCATTTCCGATGAGGATACAGGAGAAATTGTTGTAATGAATAAAAAGCGCCTAAGAGACCTTCTATATGACGAACCGGAAGCACTGGCCTATTATGAAGAAAAGAGAAATGCTTTAGAAGCTATTATTTTTTATAATAGCAAGCACGAAACAGAAAAAGAACACCTTGGTAATAAAAAGAATAAAGTATACAGAAAATAAAAAAGGAGGGGCCGACCGGCCCCTCCTTTTTTATTTTCTGTATACTTTATTCTTACTCAATAATTACCTTCTCAATAACATTTACCTCACCATTAGTTACTTTAACTACATAGAAACCAGTAGGTAAGTCGCTAACATTTAGGCTAATGATTTGCTGATTCTGGTTCAAGCTCAAGTTTCTTTGCTCTAATTCACGGCCATCAACCGTCATTAAGCTTACTACTACATCTTCCTCAGCAATGCTCGAAAGGGCTACATTCAATACATTTTGTGCTGGATTAGGGAAGATTTCAACAGTAGTATTTGCATTGATAGCTTGTGTAGAAGAAACGATATCTGACTCAACGATGGTACCTTCTGCTCTGGCGGAAGCACATGCCTCATCTCCTTGATCTGAAGTAGCGCAAGCTTCACTGTTATAGTTTACCATATCCATCAATTCAAAATCATCGAACTTCCAGAGACCTCCAGGTACAGTTGTATTATCATCACTACCAAAACGGAAGCGAAGATATACTTCCTGACCAGCATATTCACCCATATCCACATATGTGCCAATGTAACCATTTTCATTCCCCTCAATATTTGAGCTATTACCAGAGAATGCTTGTAGATTAGGCACTACAAATGTTCCATATTGCAAAGAAGAATTATAACCATTTCTGATCATATCATCTCCTACTTGCTCCCATAATGTTCCATCAAAAGATACTTCAAATAAACCTCCATCAGCACCTGGCTCAGAATTGAATGAATGATAGAAACGAACAACTGGACGATCACCAGAGATAAGAAGAGGATCAACAAGTTGAACTACTTGACGGTTTTCAAGTTCTGTAGCGAGGATACTCCAAGTGTAATTTCCAGTATAAGCATCTTCTCCTACACCAAATTCCCAGATATCAAAACCAAATGGATTATCAATAAACCAATTGTCTTCACTTCCTGAATCATCAAGGAAATCTTCGAAAATACGAACAGAAGGGTTAGAAGGATCTGAAGTTAATGTATAAGTAAGCGTAACTACATCTTCAAACTCCATCGTTCCTACGTCAAATACTACCATATCTCCAACCTGAGTACCTCCACCGGTAGCAGACTTGAAAGTTGAACCTGCAGGAATTTCATCTGTTACTTCAACACCCGTTAAAGTTTCTAATTTGTGATTAGTAACCGTAAGCGTCACTTCAAAATCATCTCCGGCAGTGATAAGAGGAGTTACCGATTTAGAGATTTTTAGTTCCTGGATGCAAGTAGGCAGGGGCTCGAAATCTTCTGTTTCATCGCCAACAGCATTATTTGAACCTTGGCTAGAGAAATAACCAATACCACGACGAGCAAAAACTTCCCAGATCAGGCACTGGTTGGCCCCATCATATAGGATTTCATCCGCAGCAAGAATGGCATCACGACCATCGATGAAGCCTGGATTACAAGATTGCATTTTCATACCATCCATTACTAATTGTACAGCCATGTTATTACCTCCTGTACCGTGGTAAATATCATTATCGAAACCATACTCATCCACAAAAGCCCAGTACATATCCCAAAGTGCCGCACACCAGATAGAACCTACTCCGTGAGGAACACTTTCACCAGGTGCATCGCCATAAGTATGTGGGTTATTCACAAAATCTGTAGAATATGGATAAGTACGGATACCCTGGCCATTATTTGGCTCATTTTGTACATAAGTACCGATACCACGACGCATATCACCAGAGTCTCCAGGTTTAACAGTTGTAACAAGCGTAAAGAAATCACTCCATCCTTCACCCATTTGCTCTGTATTGCTCAAGCAGCCACCGGTAGAAGGACCACCTGTAAGACGGTTAGAAATACCATGAGCAAACTCGTGTGCAATAATACCATTATCCAAATCACCATCAAATTCACTTGGTCCTGTTGTAGAAGGAGCCACCAAGGATACTTCCAGATTATCATCCGCATACTGACGAATCAATGCACAATCTGTGCTGGCAATAAACACAACAGGAATCGTTACTGAAGCACCATCAGCACCTCCGGCCATACCAATTACAGCATCTTCGAAGTTACAGATAATAACACCAATTGCACCTGCATTTTCTGCTCTTAAAGCCTTAGAACCAAACTCACAGCCACCACGATCAATAATAGCAATCTTACCTGTAACGTCACTGGTAATATCTTCACAAGCATCTGTTGAATAAGGATCAACGATACCATCATCTACAATTGTTACTTCACCACTTACAGGTACATCGGTGATTGTTGCTCCCCAGCCAGCAGCTAATCCTGTAGTATATTTACCCGCAACTACAGAAGGGGCATCTACCTGCAGGTATTGAGAACCACCCGGGTTACCCCAAAGGTACATTTGCATACGACCATTACCTCCATCTGGTGGGGTAGCAAAGTTTGCGTTATTCGTTCCACCACCGTCTTGAGCTTGACCAAGTACGTAATCGTTTCCATTTCCTCCATTACCATAGTTATTCTGCTGGAAATTACCCGCTGCTTCTGTAAACCCATATCCATAAGAAAAATCGTGAAGGATATTGTTCATGTAGAACAAGTTCGTAACTGCAGCGTCTCTGTATTCTGAAGGTTCGTCAGCCTCATCAAGAGGAAAGTCAAAAACCAATCCAGGGCCACCATCTGGCTCATCACCAGCTGGAGTATCATCATTGTCAAGATCTAAATATGCGTGTACGTTATTACCACGAGTAATTGTAAACTCTGCTCCAGCAGATCCATTTGTATCGTGCCATCCGTAAGGAGAAGCGGTAGGATCATCTGGATCTGTAATTAGATTACGGCCACCATGTGCAGGGCTTTCATGATTGTAAAGGATTCCCCCCACTACTTCAGCATATACATTATATGAACCTACAGAAGTAAGTCCGCTTTCCTTTGCTACTTTTTCAGTAGAAGGTAAAGCGCTGTAATCACGGCAAGCAGCATCATGGTTGTGAAAAGCCTCGCCGCTTACATTACAATAAACGGTATAATTGTTCTTATTCAACACTTCGCCCGTCAATGCGTCTACACGCAGGCTCCAGTAATCAGCACTGCCTTTCAGGTCAATAGAAAGATCCCAGGCCAATCTCACTTCCGCGTTGTCCATTACCTGGTAACGCAATTCTACCGGAATATCTACAAAGGAAGCATCTCCTTTTTCAAATACAAAAGAAATATCGCTAACACGCTCCTTAAGTTGAGGAACTGCCGCACCAGAACCCAAATGGTTCAATGCAGATGCCACTGCTTGCTCCGGTGTGATAGATGGCTTTGAAGCATTGATCTTACTATGAAGATCCGCTACGAAGCGGTTTCCTACGTGAAAAACGCGACCATCTTCAGCGATATTAAAGTTAAAAATAGCATTATAAACCTTGATTCCCTTGTGAGACTGGGTTAAGTAAAGGTGTGTAACGCCATTGTGCTCACTAGTGTACATGTCAGTCACCATGTACTCAGAAACATCTTGAGCAGTTAAATTGTACTTTTTATAATTTTCTTCTAGAAAACGTTGAGCAGTTTGAACTGGAGACTGCCCCCAGGCTGTTGCTGCAAAACACAACAATAAAAGCGCCCAAACAGGTTTTGTAAACATATTGCTTCTCATAAATCAAGCAGGTTAAATGTTAATAATTGAAAGAATTGATTTGAAATAAAATGGTGAGGACCTTCCGAACAGTAAAGGACGCGAGCTTTTAGCACATAAGTTTTGAAGCGAATTGCACCCTTCTCGCAGAAGAGCATCCTCAGGACAATGCGTAAATTTAGTTTTGAAATCAAAGCTACATAAAAAACCTCATTTGCCCTCACTTGTTCGCTACAGAATAGAATATTGTATAATAAAAAGTTGCATTTTTGACGGGAAGACAACAATTGAAAGTAGTTTAACTACTTTATTCTAGCATCAGTAGATATTTTTTGCATTTCTCATGATTATTATATCAACTTTGTAGGAACACAAAATAATCATAAAGATCCATGGTCATTGATATTATTTTTCTCATCATTGCAGGTTATGGTTTTTATGTGGGGTTTTCCCGAGGCATCATAAAGACGGTCTTTACTGTTTTATCCTATATATTTGGATTGATTGCAGCGTTTAAGTTCGCCCCTGCAGCTACTGAATTCTTGGAATCAACCTTCCGAAACGGCAATCCGCTTATGTTTTTAGCGGGCTTTCTGCTTTCCTTTGTGCTTACCATGATGCTGATCAGAATGGTAGCCAAAGCACTGGAAGGTGTATTAAAAACGGCTAATATCAATGTAATCAATCAATTTTTTGGTGGTGTGCTTCTTGCCGGCGTAATGACTATTATTTACAGTACGTTGCTTTGGTTTGGAATATCCGCGCATATTATTGATGAGGCAGAAGCCAAAAAAACATCCGTTACTTATATCTACTTAATGGAACTTCCGGAGCAAACCCAATCCCTTCTAAAAAATGTTAAACCTATATTTTTAGACTTTTGGGACCACTCCGTTGAAATGCTCGACAATCTGGAAAAAATGAGCGAAAAAACACAAAGTGACCCTACCATCAAAGATTTACCTGACAATGAGAGTTCTTCTGATTGATAACTATGACTCCTTTACCTATAATTTATATGACTATCTGATCCAGTTAAAGGCCGAATGCCTGGTAAAGAGAAATGATGAGATCACCTTACAAGAAATTGAGGCCGAAAAATTTGACGCTATTGTTCTCTCGCCGGGCCCACAAACTCCCTACGAAGCAGGGCTTACCTTTCCGGTGATTGAAAAATTTTATCAAGAAATTCCAATCTTAGGTATTTGCCTGGGGCATCAGGCTCTGGGCTTATTTTTTGGAGGGAAATTAACTAAAGCATCAGTGCCTGTTCACGGAAAAACTTCCCCCATCATCCACAACACACACCCATTATTCAATAACCTCCCCAACACCTTTGAAGTTATGCGTTATCACTCTCTCATAGTAAAAGAACTTGATGAAAGCGCATATCAACCAATTGCCTACACCCCCGAAAAAGAAATCATGGCTGCTGCTCATGAAACACTTCCCTTGGCAGGTGTCCAGTTCCACCCGGAATCCATTTTAACTGAATATGGGTTAAAATTATTGGAAAATTGGATGGCATGGATTCAACGGTAAACGGGGAACGGTAAACGGGGAACGGGGAACGGGGAACGGGGAACGGTAAACGATGGCTATCCTTTCCCGTTTACCGTTTACCGCTATTAAGTATTGTTCAGATGCTTAAATACAACTATTCAACAATTATCTTTTTGACGATCGACTTTGGTCCTTGTTTTACGCTTAGTAAAAGTGGCCCGCTTGTTTGTACGGCCTCTAAGCTAATTTCTGATTTTCCGCCATTCACTTTTTTCCTCACCAAGGTTCTACCTAACACATCCAATACTTCGATTTCAAAGGGTTCCGTATTATTCAAAGCAACAAAAAAATGCCCATCATTAGGATTCGGAAAAACATTTACATCAAAAGAAGAGATTTCTGTCTGGTGAGTGCTGGTCACCTGATTACAAATAATTGATTCCAGGAATTCCGCTGATTCTTGTACCACCGTAAAAATCTCCGAATTACCAAAGTAACTCACATGCCCGGAGCTGTTTTCTACCAAATATAATTGATTAGTAATCCCTACCTGATTCGCAACCGCTTCCATGGAGCAACTGCCATAAGTGTAGGCTTCAAAAGGGAATGCGATAGAATTCCCATACCCACATGGAACAACAGGATCCAAATCATCATGAGCACTATATAAAGGCGGATCGTTTTCATCTATCCAGAAATCTCGAATCAAGGAACCGGAATAATTTAGTACTCCACTTACTGATGAAGAAAACTGAGTATTATCGCTGCTATTTCCTTCAATTCCTCCCTCATCATCCACAATTGTTTGTACATAAGGTGAAAGCGAATCCTCTTCATCTAAAAAAGCGACCTGACTTGCGGCAACCCCTCCTGCTGAGGCACCTCCTACAAATATCAGCTCCGGGTTTGCTTTATAAACATTCGCCATTGCTGCATCTTCCTTAAAAAAGCGAACGGCCGCTCTCATATCATTCGAGGCCATAATTACGGCTTTTGCAATACCAACTGAATCAAAAATCAGCGCATCAATTAACCGGTAGCTAATTGTAGCGGTTACAAAGCCTTTCCGGGCAAACTCCTCACAAAATTCTTTGAACTCTGAACGGTTACCGCTAACGAAAGCTCCTCCATGCGCCATAATCAAAACCGGACGCTGAGAAAGGGTATCCCCTTCAGGTTCATAAATGTCCATAAAAAGTTGTAAGGTTGCCCCATTTAAAGTGATTGCTTCTCCATACTGTATGGAAGAATGTTCGATGACGTTAGTGAAAACATTGTCAATGTATCTATTGCCATCGCAGGCGTGCTGTTGAGCTGAAGCTAAATAAGGGAAGACTAGAGAAATAGTGATAAATTTAAAAAAGTGCATGGTAGATTCTATTTAAAAGCCCATCTAAAAAGCATTTCACCCCCTTGGTAAAATAAAATTCTCTTACCCAAAGCGGCAAAATTAAGTTCAAGGTAAGTTAAGAAAGAAATAAAATATTGACTGTCACTTTACCGATATATCTTTTTATTTCTTCAATTACAAAACCTACCTCCTACTTAGCTGTTCTACAGGCATTAAAACAACAAACCCACTATGTCCGATATCTGGAGCTATGTTAAGCAGTTATTCAAAAAATCTGAAGAAAGTTCTTCTTCTAACCCTTTCATTCATGAAGTTATCAAACGTAAAGAAGAAGAAAAAGAAGACTATATAAGATGGAAAAAATCTCTGATAAAAAGACGGTTAATTGACTGGATTAGAGATCAGTATGCAGTTTACCAGGTGAACCCCGATCATCTGGATCAATCGATTGACTTCCTTAACACCCCTTCCTCAAACGGGTTTGTAATTTATTTCAACCAAACGAATTACAATAAAGAGGAAATCACTCATTTATTTGATTACATGAAAGAGCAGGTGCTTCAACTCAACTACAAAACATATGTTTCTGATCGACGAATCTATAATAAAAAAGATTGGGTAGAAAATATTGACCGGCATTACCTGAAGCCCAAACCCAACTTTATGGCAAATGAAAAGCTGAACCAACAGTTCGGTAATATTACAATTGAACTCCTTCTTCGAAACGAAAATGTGGTGAATTTAAAGTTCAGTGCAACGCACTATCAGGATAGTAAATACAAAGAGGTAGCCGAATTTAGTCAACTCATACAGCATTTAATAAAGTAGGGGCTAGTAAGTTGTTAAACCAACCAGCCCCTCGCTAACCTGTTGACCGTATGCTTGAAACTTCTTTAATGCAATTTTGATATCTATAAAACGAACTCCCAACAATTCCTCTACCAACTGCGAATAAATCGAAAGCTCCCGGAGACACGATGTTCTGTGCCGTTTGGTTCCTGAAAAGTACCCGAAACAGAACCGGTGACGAATTCATCTTCATTTTCTCCATAACTCGTAAAAGTCACCTCTACATCCGTCTCTGCTATATTTGTAAAACTGTTCAATGCTAAAAGAGGGCCATTGATGCTTTCCATTACAGGAAAACTACCCGTAGAAATTCCTGGCGTTTTTAAATAAAAATAGTTTGTATTAACAGAATCCAAGGAGGAGTAAATAACCGTATGATTATCTTCGAAACCGCCTTTAAGCTCCTCCAACAGAAATTCTTGCTCATCTATTTCAAAGGAACAGAAACTGACCTCTTCCTCACAAATCATTAGCTTTCCTGCTTGCACAATATTTTCATTTGGCAAAATAAATGCTGCGGATATTTCTGATTCTTCACCAAAACTTAAGGCCTCAAGATTAAACTCCCCACTTGGAGAACACCCCAGATAGGTCCAGTTAAAATTACCGTCAAGCTGAGGAACCATCATGAAGCTGCCTTCATCCGTCAAAACATTTAGATAAGTGTTCTGCAAAGGTTGTAAAGCACATCCTATCAATTGACCGTTGAGGTTTGTTATTTGGCTTGTAGAGTTCTCTCGCATGACTATCTTTGATATCTCTATACTTCCCTCCGTAGCTCCTATAGAAACAGACTGAACAACCTCTCCACAAAAGTTCAGTAATTCAATTTTCATGGGCACTCCTCTCCTTCCCTTCATTCGAAATTCACCGTTTGAACTCGTATAGCCATATCCGATAGTTGTATTTACACCATTCCTTTCTTGACGAAGCCTGACTTTCTGGCGCATGATCGGGGCATTCATCTCGTTAACCATAGTGCCGCTGAGATTAAGCGTTCTAAAGGGCTCTTGTACACTCCAAAACCCAGGCTGGGTAACGTTAGCCCTATAGCCCCCTTCTGTCTTCTTCGCACTGCCCGTCTCTACCCAAAAGCCCGTATCCGGTTCCCATTTCCATAAAGGCAAAGTATTTGGAGCACCTTGTTGAATGTCATCCGGAACCGAGAATTTCAGTTCAATGACCTTTAATCCCGAGATAGAAAGTTCAATTCCGGTTTCACTGGCTAACTCGAAGGCTACAATACTAAAAGGCATCAGACCGATCTCTTCATTCTCTCTGTTCAACCCTCTCAAGGAACCTGGTAGCTTAAGATCAAAAGAAGGATCAGAGGGATCAAAGCTGTTGCCATATACCTCTACTTTACCTTCATACAATTCTCCACTTTCTGTAACCAAAGTTTGGTTATCAAACTTAAGACTGCTTCCGTTACCAATAGCTACTTCTCCTCCTGATGTAGCATCAATCACCCCCTGACTATTTTTTGGCAAGAGTACAACAGGAAAAAAGCTTATCTCCTCTTCATTTCCGCTGAACAAATACCCACTGGAAAAATAACCATTCTTAGATATATTCAAAAGGGCCCTTTCTTCAATGGCATGCGCATTGTACATCACAAAAAAACCATTTCTGTCTGTCGTCACTTGCTTTTCCTCTATGATTACGGTAACCCCTTTCAAAGGAGAACCATCTTCTTTGCTTACCCTACCACTCACATCCACCTCTATCGGATTCAGTGGGGAGGGGTCGCTCGAATTTGGAATAAATAATTCCTCATCTTCTTTGCAAGACCAAAAAAACAGGGCGATAAAGAATATCAGGGCTATACTACTTTTGAAAGAAATCATCTTTTGTTTGAATTTCTACTATTCCAGATTTATTATCCTTTTCTTTCGTTCTTTGATTCTATGCATATGACTCTATGCAATATTAATTCGCTGCCTGTACAAGAAAAAAAGCCGAAAAGCGCTAATTAAGTAGTTCACGGAATTAAACTGTATGAACTATCGATGCCCTTGGCAGGAAGGTTTTTGAGTTGGAGATCGACACTTTTTTGGGATTTTTCTTCGAAAAATCCCAAAAAAGTGTCGATCTCCAAGCAAAAAATACTTCTACAGAGGACAAAGATTATTTATATAGTCTATTTCCGCGAACTACTTAACAGCCAAATAAAAAAAAAGTCCGTTCACTTTGCCGGGTAAGCAGTGAACAGACTTCGAATCGAACTCGGAAAATTAGGAACTGTAATTAAACTTCATTCTTTGACAATTGTGTGACTTTATCACAATTCCCGTCAAGGAACATTAAATTTTATATCTAAGCCCAAACCATAGACCCGTACTGGTGTATCTCTGGTCGAGCGGATAAGTCTTTTTTGTTACAGATTTTGTAAAGAACCGAATATGTGGCTCTGCAATCAGCTGAAAACGTGGGCTGAGATCGTACGCGAACAAAGAACTCAGGCCAAAACTCCATCCCACATCCCCCTTAAAGGCTTCGAATCGTTCATTATCATCAGAACTAATCGACACGGGTTCCAATTCCGGAGAAAGAATACTTCCTTCCTGACTAAAGCGAAGATTCAGGTAGGCCGTAGCATTTATCCCTACAGACCATCCTTTTTGACTCCACTCATAGCCTAGAGTAAGTGGAAGATCGATGAATCGAAACTTATTATAGGTCGTCTTTACCACAGTACCACTTACAAAAGCAGTATCTGTTCTTATTAACTCTCCACTTTCATTGAATACGCTCTCAACGACCATCTGGGATTCTCCTTCATTGCGATAATCAAACTGCTCATTTATCTGAGTATACTGCAATCCTGCTTTAACAATCATTCCCTGGCTGCTTAAGACAGCTACTCTCACTCCTCCACTATATGAAGTAAGGGCTTGTTCGGTAGAATCTCTAAAAAAGCCATAACTTGATGGCTCCCCTTTTGATTGTTCAAGACTTCGGAACGCTAATTCCGGGCCACCAACGGCCTCAATAAATACCTGGAAAGGAGGCATGAAATTAAAGCTCGGACAGCTCAGAGGAGACCAGTTTTTAAAATGATCTACATTACTATTCAAGAACAGATCGTTATCTAGTTTATTAAATTGCGCAAATCCTAAGGCAAGGCTTTCCTCTTCATCATTTTCATCATTCCTCGCCCCTTCTGAATCAGCGGTACGATCAATCTCTTTTTCTTCTTTCTGAAAAAGATAGTCCTCATTTGTTTCAAGTGAAAATTGCGCTGATTTATCCTTTAATTCAATAGTTTTTGATTGTTCACTATTTTCGCTTGAGTTTTCTCCTGAATCTTTTAGCAAATCAACACGCTTTTTCAAAAATTCTTTTCGGTTTCGATCTATTTGAGCACTACTCAACTGCCTGTTGACTTGAGGGCTTTCCACCTTAGTACTAGAAGATTCTTGCACCTCCTCAATAGTCTTGTTTTCAACATTCGCCAGGTTTGGAGTCTCTTTAGAATATTCCATTTCAGGCTCCACTATCTCGGTTTTTCTATCCATGGAAACAATACCAAACTCCTGTTCCTGTTGAACTCCTTCTTCGTAACCACTCCAATAGAATACTGAAAGCAATGAAAAACCTGCAATTAAGGCAGCGATAACCCCCAAAGGCCTTAGAAAAAGAAATCCAAGAGCTCTTTTCTTACGTTTCTCGGCAATAGCACCCCACATTTCTGGTGGCACCTCAGAGGAATACGAGTCCAGTTTTTTTCTAAAAAAGTTGTCTAAGTTTTTATTCATACTCATGACGCAATTCTGTGCAAATTCATGAATTGTTTTTGTAATAATTTTCTGGCTTTGGCCAATTGAGACCTTGAAGTACTTTCTTCGATTCCCAACAGTTCAGCAATTTCTCTATGTGAAAAACCTTCGATTGCATGAAGGTTAAAAACAATTCTGTATCCTTCAGGAAGGTTAGAGATTAAGTTTAACAACTCCTCTTCATGAAGGTGTTCGAGCGCTGAAGGCTCCAAAAATGGAGCATCCAGTTGTTCAATGCCCAACTCTTCTTTTTTAAAGGAAGCCTTTCCCAATTGTTTCAAAGCTGTATTAATAACGATTCTTCTAATCCAACCTTCTAAAGATCCATGCCCTTTAAACTTTCCGATATTGTCAAATATCTTCACAAAAGCGTCCTGCAACCAATCCTCAGCTTCCATTTGATGACGAGCATAGCGACGACAAACAGTAAGCATTTTTCCAGCATAGCGCTGAAAAAGAGCGTATTGGCAGGCCTTATTTTCCTTCCGGCAACCTTCTATGAGCTCTTTTTCGGTCAATTGAGTTCGATTTTGTACTATACAGCTATTATTAATCAGATTCCATCCAAAGGCATTTCGCTGCCTCTGTAGGATTTTTTTTATTTTTTTTATTTTTTTTTGTCTCATCCGCTTTTTTGGGGTTCTAGATGATTTCATTTGGGTACTCTGTAACCTAAGTTAATGAATATTTTGAAGGGCTCTTTTTTCATTCCATTTCGTTGGAAAGCCTCGCCATAGCTAAGGCTCAATGGCATTTAATCAGCCGCACTCCCCTCTGCATTTAACTCCTTCCATATCAAATCCTTAAGCTCATTAAGACCTTCCCGCGTAAGGGATGAAATAAACAGATGAGGCAAATCGGATGGAATTTCCGATTTCAATAAAACTTTCAATTCTTCATCAATTAAATCAGCTTTTGTAATGGCCAGGACTCTGGGTTTATCCAGCAGTTCACTATTGTACAGCTCCAGCTCGCGCAGAAGAATCGTGTACTCATTTTTTATATTTTCAGAATCACTCGGAATCATGAACAACAAAATAGAATTGCGTTCAATATGCCGTAAGAAACGATGCCCTAATCCTTTTCCTTCATGGGCATTTTCAATTATCCCCGGAATATCCGCCATTATGAAGGATTGATGATCGCGGTAAGCAACAATACCTAAGTTCGGAGTGAGCGTAGTAAAAGCGTAGCTTGCCACCTTTGGCTTTGCGGCAGTAATCACCGAAAGCAATGTAGACTTACCCGCATTTGGAAACCCTACCAGCCCTACATCTGCCAACACTTTTAGCTCCAGAACTTTCCATTCTTCTCCTCCGGGTTCTCCAGGTTGTGAATATTGAGGGGTTTGATTTGTTGAAGACTTAAAATGTGAATTCCCCAAACCTCCGCGGCCTCCTTTAAGCAGGATCTTTTTTTGATCATGCTCTGTTACTTCAAAAAGCAAATCACCTGTTTCGGCATCTTTCGCCACTGTTCCCAGAGGAACATCCAGAATAATATCCTCTCCGTCGGCTCCATGTTTATTATTGCTGCTGCCATTTTCTCCATTTCCCGCAATTACATGTTTCCGATATTTCAAGTGAAGCAAGGTCCATTTATTTCGGTTTCCCTTCAATATTATATGCCCTCCTCGACCACCATCTCCGCCATCAGGCCCTCCTTTCCGGGTATACTTATCCCGATAAAAATGAGTTGCCCCTGCTCCTCCGGCTCCGGATCGACAAGAAATCTTTACATAATCAACAAAGTTTTTCTCTGACATACCGCTGCATTACTCTTAAAAAGTATTTCATTTTACTCTGGCACTGAAAAGCCTATTAAACATAACCAACCTCCAGCACTACTGTAAAATAAAAAAATTTATCAAAAAGTTCTGTTAATGTAAGTTCATTTCTTTGATGCTTTTTCACTGTAAAAAAAGAGGGGTAGTCCGGTAGCCATTCCTTGCGCCTGATCAGGCGCAAGGAATGGCTACCGGACTACCCCTCTTTTTTTACAGTAATTTTAGCCTACAAGCTATCAACTACAGAAGAAAGGCGATTAAAGATTTCCTCTATCGTCCCGATACCTTCCACTTTTGTAGCTTTATTCAATTCTGCATAAAAATCAAACACAGGAGATGTTTCATTTTTATATACTCCAATGCGATTGCGAATGATGCTTTCATCCTTATCATCGGCTCTGCCCGAGGATTCCCCCCTCAGAAGCAAACGCTTAACAATTTCCTCATCATCAACATTCAGGGCAACCAAAGCAGAAATTTCTGTTCCCTTTTCCGCCATCAATTCATCTAAGGCTTTTGCTTGAGGTATTGTACGGGGGAAACCATCAAAAATATACCCTTTTACATCGAGATTAGCCTCCACTTTATTCCTCAACATCCCAACAGTTACGTCATCAGGCACCAATTCCCCCCTTTGGATATAGCTTTTTGCCTCTAACCCTAAAGGAGTATTATTTCCCATTTCATAGCGAAACAAATCACCTGTTGAGATATGGAGAAGTTCGTATTTGTCTACTAATTTTTTAGCTTGTGTACCCTTCCCAGAACCCGGAGGGCCAAACAGTATCAAATTAATCATAGAAATCATTTTAACATAAATAACAATATAAATATTAACATACGTATATATTTACTTAAAGCAAGATAAATAAAACTATTTATCCAAACAATTATTACAGCTAAAACGAGAGGGAATATTGAATTAATTCATGGGTGGACGCAAGCCGTGGAACACATAAGTTTGTAAGCAATAAACTCAAGTTAAGCGGAAACGGTCGCGATCTTTTAAAAACGCCAACTTTTCCCGAAACTTATACATAAGTGCTTTATCAATAGTCAGTGTTATTTGGTTCTCAACATGGGCACTGTGGTAAAATACATTTCCGGCATAATCTACCAGCATGGAATCACCCGAGTAATAGTGCCCGTTTCCATCTTCCCCTACCCTATTGACTCCAAGGACATATGCCTGATTTTCGATAGCTCTTGCCGTAAGTAAAGTACGCCAGGCTGCCCCTCTTCGCTCTGGCCAATTAGCTACATAAATCAACAGGTCGTAATCGACAGTATTTCTACTCCACACAGGAAACCTTAAGTCATAGCATATTAGGGGACAAACTTTCCAACCTTTCAAGTCTACGTAAAGTAGTTCTTTACCAGCAGTATAGGAGTGATGTTCTCCGGCCAGTGTAAAGAGATGCTTCTTGTCATAGGTCTGAAAGGATCCATCTGGTTTCATCCAAACCAGGCGATTAAAGTATGCCCCCTGGTCCTCAGCGATGAAACTCCCGGTAATTACAGCATTCCGAAGTTTAGCTTTACTGCTCAGCCACTGCATCGTTTTGCCCTCCATTGTTTCTGCTAGGCCTTCCGGATTCATTGAAAAACCAGTAGTAAACATTTCTGGAAGCACAACCAGATCCGTTTTCTGCCCAATATCGTCAATTAACTTACTGAACAAGTCAAGGTTTTTGTCCTTATCTTCCCAGGCAAGCTTTACCTGAAAACTGGTTATCTTTAGGTTATTCATTGATTATCTGAATTTACATCAAATATATTAGTTTATCGGTACAAAATAAATGCCCTAAGGAAGAATTAATTCTTCCTTAGGGCATTTATTTTGTAACGATAAACTCTATCTATACCAGCTTACTCAGCCTTCTTCTCTGCAGCAGCAGCAGAACGCAATGCTCTAGGGATTTCAACGGTAGCAACCGGAATTGCAGGAGGGTTCATTATTTCGATTCCTTCTACAACTTCAATATCTCTGATTCGGATAGATTGGCCTAGTTCCATAGTAGAAATATCCACAAAGAGCTGATTGACTAATTTCTCAGGAACCGTTTTAACTTTAACCCTACGGATTTTTTGGCTGAGTTTACCCCCAAGTTTTACACCAGGTGAAACTCCTTTAAACTTGACAGGCAGCTCAACTTTCACATCCTGACCAGGGGTTAATCGAAGCAGATCTATATGGGTTATGTTATCTGTTACAGGATGGAACTGCACATCTTTCAAAATACACTCATAAGTTTCCCCATCCAGCTTTAACAATACAACGCTAAAGTCAGGTGTATAAATAAAAGGTCTGAGAGAAAGTGGCTCCACACTGAAGTGAAGTATATCCTTTCCTCCATACAAAACGCCCGGCACTCTACCGGCTTTACGCACTTGGCTGCCAGCTTTCTTCCCTAGATCAGTTCTTACCTCTGCAGCTAATTCTATCTTTTTCATTATTAAGTTTCTTTAACACAGAAATGAAATTATCTTTATCCTTCCGATAAGGATCGCAAAGATAAATCTTTTTTTTTAAAATCTCTTTATTTTAGAAAAAATCTTTAGGGATTAGGCAATTAATAAGCTACCCAAATTTTGCGAAGTAATTTTTTTCTCAGGCTAGGCGGAAAACGTAGGCATAACTTGTCCCGAATGCCTTCGGGACCCAAAGGTACGGCGAGGCTTTCCAACACAGCCTGAGGAAAAAAGGACAAGTAAAATGGTTAGGGTATTATTTTCCTGATCCCTAAACATTCACTTCAGGTATAATATTCTAGTTCTTTGACATAAATTGTGGAAAATGGAACTTCAAAATGATAAGCCTTTCAGCCACAAGGGCATTCAAGGCTTATCATTTTGAAGTTCCACACAATTTGTCAAAGAACGAATTTTTTCAACAGGCAATAGAACGAATTCGTACTTGAGTTTCTAGCTTTGAACAAAGAGTGCAGAAATTGACCGGTGTTCATGTGTATTCCGAATTGCTCTTGCAAAAAGCTTAGCGGTCGACAATACTTTTATTTTCTTTGACTGCTGTCGGAGCGGGATGGTATCGCATACCAGAACTTCTTCCAACACGGAGTTTTCAATATTTTCAATGGCATTGCCCGACAGAACGGGATGTGTACAAATTGCCCTTACACTTCTTGCACCTTTATCAATAATTGACTTTGCTGCGCGGCACATTGTTCCGGCGGTATCTACAATATCATCCACCAAAATCACATCAGCTCCTTCGACATTACCAATGACCGTAATCCCAGCTACTTCATTAGCTTTTTGCCGGTATTTATCACAGATGACAAGACTGCGATCGAAGTGCATCGCATAAGCCCTTGCCCGTTTCACCCCTCCGACATCCGGAGAGGCAAAAATCACTTTAGAAAGATCGGAATTGCCTAGGTGAGGTATAAAAATAGCTTCACTTTTCAAGTGATCCAGAGGAATATCAAAGAATCCCTGGATCTGGTCGGCATGCAAATCCATAGTCATTATTCGGTCAGCACCAGCGGCTTGCAGTAAGTTAGCCACCAGTTTAGCAGATATAGGCACTCTAGGTTTATCCTTCCGATCCTGACGTGCATATCCAAAGTAAGGCATCACAGCTGTAATATATCCCGCAGATGCTCTTTTAGCAGCATCAATCATAAGAAGCAGTTCCATAATATTTTCTGCCGGAGCCATAGTGGTTTGTATAAAAAACACATAAGCTCCTCTCACCGATTCATTGATCACTGGGTGCATCTCTCCATCGCTGAATTTTTTCAAGGAGATATCGCCTAACTTATCTCCGTAATAATCAGCAATTCTTTCGGCAAGGTATTTTGAAAAGGTACCTGAAAATAATTTTACATCGATCATATTAAAAAAATATAGCCGGGATCTGAAATAGAAATAAAAGGATGAAGTGTCCACAATCTTAAAACACTACAAAGGTAAAAATAAATACAAACCTTCTTTCCTTAATTGCTAATGAATCCATAAAAAAGCATATTGGACTGCTTATGCAGCAGCCACAGAACAAGTCTCCTAAAAAATTTAGGCGAAATTCACTCTTGATTCGTCGAACTTAAACTAACTTTAATTTACTTTAACGTAATTTTATGATGAGTTAAAGTTCAACAGCAGACAAAAAACTGAATCTAATTCTTATGCTACTATATATGTTTTTATTAAGCGATTGGTGGGCAAGCCTGAATTTATCTCAACAAATATTCTGGTGTATTGCCATTGTTTTCAGTATCCTCTTCTTGATTCAATTTGTACTCAGCCTCATCGGCTTAGATTTTGACGGCGATTCGGAAGTTGGATTTGAGATGGAAACCAATAGTGATGCAGAACCCGACTTTTCGCTCGATCCTAGTTTTGCCCTATTATCCGTTAGAAGCATTATTGCCTTTTTTACTTTCTTTGGATGGACCGGGGTGCTCATTCTAAGAAATGGAGCGAACCCTCTTTTTGCATTGGGAGTTGCTGGTGTAGTCGGGCTGATCGCTATGTTCATTGTAGCTTACATGATCTATATTTTTTCCAAACTTACTGAAGAAGGAAATATAGATATTAACAATGCCGTCTTTAAAACGGGTGATGTATATTTATCTATACCTGCCAATAAAAATGGCTATGGTAAAATACATTTAAACATTGATGGATATTTAAGGGAACTAGATGCCGTAACAGACGGAGATGCGATTCCAACCGGAGCAAAAGTAAGAGTAATTGAAGTACTTGATAGTAATATTTTACTTGTAGAGTTAACAGAAAACCTATTTGAAGATTAATTTTCGTCAGTATTTTGATCATATCACATGTGATATGATCAAAATACTTAAATCACCAACTTAAACTGAAGGAATATGGATTCAACTTTTTTTATTGCTATTATCGCGGGCTTTATAATGCTCGTTTTTTTCATGCTACTGTTCGTCGTTTCTCGCTACAAACGATGTCCGTCTGACAAAATACTCGTTATTTATGGGCGTACAGGCAGAGGTTCTGCAAAATGTGTTCATGGGGGTGCAGCCTTCGTGTGGCCGGTCATCCAAGATTATGAATACCTTGACCTCACCCCCATCTCCATAGATGTTGACTTGAAAAGCGCTTTGAGTAAGCAAAATATTCGTGTGAACGTACCTTCGCGATTTACGGTTGGTATATCTACAGAAGAAGGAGTGATGCAGAATGCTGCAGAGCGTTTACTTGGAAGAACCCATGCTGAAATAAGGGATATAGCAAAAGATATAATTTTTGGTCAGCTCCGTTTGGTTGTAGCAACCATGGATATTGAGGAAATTAATTCTGATAGAGATAAATTCCTTTCCAATGTATCAACGAACGTTGGAGCAGAGTTAAGAAAAATCGGGCTGCAACTGATTAACGTTAATGTTACAGACATCCAGGACGAATCGGGCTATATTGAAGCTTTGGGTAAAGAAGCCGCAGCGCAAGCCATTAACGAAGCTAAAGTCAGGGTAGCCGTCAGGGAAAGAGATGGTTCGATTGGTGAGGCCGAAGCTCAAAAAGAACAACGTATCAGCGTTTCCAATGCTGAAGCGGAGGCAGTATCAGGGGAAGCAGAGGCCAGCCAGCTGCAAAGGATCAAAATTGCTGAAGCGGATGCCTTAGCCGTAGAAGGGGAAAACCTTTCAAGGATTAAAGTTGCACAATCTGATGCCGAAAGACGCGAAAAAGAAGCGGAAGCAACTCGCCTGGCAACTGCGGCTGAAAAAATTCAGTCAGCTAAAGCCCTTGAAGAAGCTTACAAGGCAGAAAAAGAAGCAGAGGAAGCACGGGCTGAGCGGGAGATGGCAACCAGACAAGCCGATACAATTGTACAAGCCCGAATCGCTAAGGAAAAGGCTGAAATCGATGCTGAAGCTCAAGCCGAACAAATACGCCGATTGGCAAAAGGGGAAGCTGACGCTATCTACCTTAAACAGGAGGCAGAAGCTCGAGGTCTCTACGAAATTCTTCAGCGCCAGGCAGAAGGTTTCCAGCAAATCGTCAATGCCGCTCACGGGAACGCCAGAGATGCTGTATTAATGATGATTGCCGATAAATTAGAAGACTTGGTTAAAACGCAAGTCGAAGCGATCAAAAATATCAAGATTGACAAAGTGACGGTTTGGGAAAATGGCAATAATGATGGCGATGGAAACTCTACTTCTAAGTTTGTTTCCGGCCTTTATAAATCGGTACCTCCATTGAGTGACTTGTTCAATATGGCAGGAATGGATTTGCCACAATACCTGGGAAGTGCAAAGGAAGAACCTTCAAATACAACTAATGACACTTCGGATACCAACGATGTAGGATAAGTAATTGCAATAGTTGTATAAAATTTTGAAACCATACAAAACTAATAAAGACGAAGTTCTTTGAAAATTTGGAAAGG
>CAZHZT010000042.1:0-9654 GCA_964537285.1 uncultured Saprospiraceae bacterium
AGCGCAGCAAGCCGATGGTCTGGAAACCATGGCAACACAGCGTCTCGCTTTTCTTGCGTGTTATTGTCGGAATCATAAAATGTTTCATTTTAAATTAGTAAATTAAATTTTGATAATATTTCTTATTTTTCAGATTAATAATAGAATACAAATGACAATAGTCCAGTCACTAGCTTCCTAACCAGTGCTGAACTCAGGGATTTAATCCAATTAATCGTAAAAGAGACGGTAGAGGATGGACCGCGGATGGCGTGGCTTTCAAAACCCTGCCAACCTTCAAGTTGCAAGTAAGTTCGTTCCCGGGCGGATTGCACGAATACATTGCGCATTTCAACAGAAGCCAACCTGCTAAGCAGGGCTTCCGAGTAATGACACATATATATATGTGTTTCTCCCCCCTTTAGATCTGCTCCCTGATATACATCAGAGAAAACACCCTTCTCACCTATTCCCATTGAAGATGCATTGCACTCCATGTAAGACGCGCCCGTGAGGACGAGCAACATGGAAGAAACCACTAATGCTAGTGGAGCAACAGCATCTGCCCTGGGAAGTAGGCGGAAGTGTTTGAAGATCGTTTTTTCCATGGGTTAAAATTTGTTGATGAAACAATAATCTTTTGCTAATCTAAAAGTGCGCAAAATAACTTAAGCCTTTGGTGGTGCGCTAGTCCACAAAGGATAAAAAATACAAGCTCTGTGTAATGGCAAGCATTACAAGCTTCTATAAAAATGGTTTATTGTACGTAGCGTATAGATGGTTGAGGCAATTATGCCTGCAAAAAATAGTTCCAAGCTAAAAAGCACAAAACTTATCTATATGGTAAAACTCTCTCGGAATCTTACAATACGATAAGCCAAACTGCTTTCTACTTACTAACCCGACTTACAAGGAGTTATGCTACTTTATAGAGATGTATCCTAAAATTAATCAGGACGGTTTGGGAAAGAACAACAACCTGCAACGCAGGACTAAAAAAAACTCCTTTTAGAAGATACTTGTAGATTTACTCACATACAAGCTCCAATTTACTCACATGGGTTAACAAATAATTTTGTCTTCTGGGATAAAATATAATTTGGGTTCGCTTATTTATTACGGAATACAAATATAAAGCATATATTCTGAAAATTAATACCTAATTAAGGGTATTTTCTTCAGTACTTTATAAAAGTGAAATCCGCCTTGTTGTATATAATTTGGGTCTTGCATTGCAAAGCTAAAAAAAAATCGCTTACCTACACAGAAATTTTATAAAAATGTATCTTCGCAAAAAACCACTTTTATGCAAAAGAAGATAATAATCACGCTTTTAGGCCTTTTTTTACCTTTAATTATTTTTTGTCAATCGGCCGATCCACCTCCGGCAACTTTTCATTCTCCTTATAATACGGCCTATGTACACCTGTATTATTTGCAGCAAGAAACTTTTCAGCCCTCAATTGCGGCTCAGGCCCTATGGAATGAGCGAGGCGCCTTTGACCAGAAAGCAATGGAAAGAAAAGCCATCCGGCTCAAGCAAATTCTCGATGGTAAAGGCCTTTATGTAAGGCTGGAAGCCTTACCCAAAGACAGCAACTACCTCGATTCTCTCAGCCGGCAGCCTTTCTTCACTTTATTTCCAGAGGAATTACCAGAAGTATCCCTGGAAAAAGTTAATGGAAAATGGCTTTACTCCGCAGCTACCGTTGAGGCCATACCTGCCTTGCACAAGGAAGTATATCCTTTTGGAACGGACCTCCTTCTTACATGGCTCCCCAAACTAGGAGGCAACAAGTTCCTGGGGCTGGCAGTCTGGCAATATGTAGGTATAGCAGCTATTTTATTAATCGTTTTTGTACTTTATTTTATCCTACACCGAATTATCGGCCCATTGATCATCCGCCTGAGCAGATCGCGCTTACAGCTTACCGAGCCGGTTCAAAAGATATTGGGAAAAATCACCCGGCTGCTAAGCGTATTCATCATTTTTCGCTTACTTAAGGTACTCTTGCGCCCCCTGCAACTACCGATAGAGTTTTTTGGCTACCTTGTCACAGCCATCGATTTCGTTTCTATTATCTTATTGGTAATTATCGGTTTGCGGATCATAGATGTTTTAATTCAGTATGCCAGTCGTTATTCAGAGCAAACCACCAGCAAGCTGGATGAACAGCTCATGCCGATTGTACATCGTTTATTACAAGCGGTCATCATCATTTTTGGTATTATTCAGGCTCTCCGCTTAATTGAAGTAGATGTAACGGCTCTGATAGCAGGTATCTCTATTGGTGGGTTGGCACTCGCACTTGCCGCCCAGGACACGGCCAAGAACCTCATCGGTTCAGCTACTATTTTCGTAGACCAGCCTTTTCAGATCGGCGACTGGATCGAGGGAAGCGGTTTTGCCGGCACCGTCGTAGAGGTAGGTTTCCGTACAACCCGGATCAGACGGCCGGACAGCTCCATCATTTCTGTGCCGAACGGCTCTATCGTTAATATGAATATTCAAAACCTGGGGGTTCGTGAATTCCGGATGCTCGACACCAATATTTCGATCACTTACAATACTCCTCCTGATTTGATCGAGGTTTATATCGAAGGATTGAAAGAGATCTTGGCTGCCCACCCACTGACCGATCCAGAAAAGTCCTATGTCCTTTTCTCGAACATGGCGGATTCTTCCCTAAACATCTTTTTCAGGGCTCCTATTTTTACCAATGATTTTGGCGTGGAATTAAAAACCAAGGAGGAATTGCTTTTTGCCGTAGTGCGCCTTGCCGAGCACCTGGGCGTTCAGTTTGCCTTTCCATCTACTTCGGTGTACGTTGAAAGCATGGCTGCCCCAAAAGCAACTTCTTTAGCTCCATCCTCAAGTACTAAGAAAAAGGAAGACGTCGCTTCTTTTATTGAAAAATATAAAGAGTGGTTACAGGCTTAGGATTTTTTATGGGCCTGAGTCATCCTGAAAATTCGGGATGGCTCAGGCCCATAAAACCATACAAATCACTGATAGTCAATACTTCACCTACTTTTTCCTTGATGAAAAAGTAGCAAAAAATCAAGGCTGTATTCAATTTTTAACGCTTTTTGAATAAGGCCGGTTCTAAGACATGGATTTACAGCACCTATTTTTAATCACTTTGACAACATGAAGTTCCTTAAAGTTATGGGATGACTCAGGTTTCTCCCCTAATCTACCCGCAATTCTCGTTTTGGAAATCCAAAGCCAAATTTACGCCGCTTCGCGACGATATTTTCTTTTGAGGGAGGCCGAAAGGGCTATTTTGCGAAGCAAAATAGCCCTTTCGGCCTCCCTCTCAAAGGAATTTCGCGCCATAGGCGCGTTTATTTTTAAAGCGAGAATCGCTGCTAATCTACTTAACGTAACAACAAGAAAACATTAACCTTCACATTCCCTTTAGGCTGTTTACTTGCTGTAACTACGTATTGATGCTTTAATGAACTATAAGACCCTGAGAATACTTTTAAGTTATCATCAGGCTTATAATCTTCCTTAGCAATTTGCCAGTTGTGGGCACGGGCATTTTCCATGACTCTTGTGCGGAAGGAGTTGATATCCTCCTCTGTTTCCACATTAAAGATCCAGCCTTTCAGCTCCCCGTCTTTTCCTTTTTTTTCCGTGACTTTTTGATCGACGACATTTTTAAAAGCGGGTAGCTGTACATCTTTATACAATGACGGATAATCAACGCTGCGATCGTATTCTACTTTAGGGACACCGGACGCTCCCATAGCCTGTCCGCCCCCTTCGCTTTTTTTACAGGCATACCAATTTAGAATACCTGCCAACAGAAGCAATAAAACAATTGTTTTTTTAGACATTATCATAGGCGTTACTTTTTTTTGAAGCACGAATATAGTAATAAAGTGGTCAAAATAATACGAATGCCTTTAAAGGTGGGAACATTTTGTAATTTTGTAGGATTGGAAGTTTAGGAAGTCTAAACCATTTAAACTTACTGAACCGTTTATATCACAAACAACACTGATTTAGCAAGAATGAAAGTAACCGAATACTTCGAAAAGTCTGGTGGGAAAACGCTTATTTCATTTGAAGTACTCCCCCCTTTAAAGGGAGGAAGTATGCGTTCCATTTTTGACACCCTCGACCCCTTGATGGAATTTAAACCTCCATTCATTGATGTAACTTATCATAGGCAAGAATATATTTACAAAAAACGCGACAGCGGTTACTACGAGAAAACAGCCATCCGTAAACGCCCCGGCACCGTGGGGATTTGTGCATCCATTATGCACCGCTATGGTGTTGATGCTGTCCCTCACTTGCTATGCGGTGGTTTTACCAAAGAAGAAACTGAAAATGTATTAATCGATCTCAATTTTCTCAACATAAAGAATTTGCTTGCCTTAAGGGGAGATGCGCATCGCTTTGAGGGTAAGTTCTCACCGGAAGAAGGGGGGCACAAATACGCGCTTGATCTCGTAAAACAGATCCAGGACATGAATAACGGGGTATACTTAGATAATTCTATCGAGAATGGAGAAAAAACAGACTTCTGTATCGGTGTGGCGGGATATCCTGAAAAACATTTTGAAGCTCCTAACATCCAAAGCGACCTGGAGTTTACGAAGGCCAAAGTCGAAGCCGGTGGGGATTATATAGTGACTCAAATGTTTTTCAACAATAAAGCTTATTTCGACTATGTAGAGGAGTGCCGTAAAGCCGGGATAAACGTCCCGATCGTTCCCGGATTAAAACCGCTTACTAAAGCATACCAATTAAATTCCATTCCTCGCAATTTTTTTGTAGATTTCCCACCTGAACTGGTTAGCGAAATCAAAAAAGCTCCTAATAAAGATCACGTTAAGGAAATTGGAATAGAGTGGTGCATCCATCAGTCCAAAGAACTAAAAGAAGCCGGTGCTCCCTGTTTACACTATTACACTATGGGAGATTCAACCACGATAAGAAGAATAGCCGAAGCAGTGTTTTAAATCTATTCATCATGCGCGATAACGAAATCAATCAATTCTTAAATAAGCTGGAAAAAAGCTCAACCGATGACTTTGAGCAGGTAGCAGAAATCGGATGCCGTTATTTTTCTACCCATGACCTTCTTATTCTAAAAGGGAAATGGGAAGAAAGACTCCAAACCTTTAAACGCCTCCACAAACTACTTGTAAACATTGGAATGAGTTCGCCTTTGCTCCTTCTTCTTGCTCTGGCCTCCGGATTCCTGAATCTTCCAGTGCTGGCAACAAGCCTTTTGATCCTTTCCCCTGTTGCTTTTTTATCCTTCGTTGCGGGCAGTTTTTATCTCAAAAACACTTATAACTCCAAAGGTTCCCTGGAATACATCGGCCTGATCATTGATGAAGAACTTAAACGGCGGGGAACGGTAAACGGGGAACGGGGAACGGGGAACGGGGAACGGGGAACGGGGAACGGGGAACGGTAAACGGTAAACGATAAGCGGTCAACGATAAGCGGTCAACGGGGAACGGAAGTTAAGTAATCGTTGACCGTTAACCGTTAACCGTTAACCGTTTACCGTTAACCGTTAACCGAAAAACAGATTTGGAGTTTATTTCATAAATTCCCAGGCCGTTAGATATTTTCCCTTTCTTTCGCAATAATCTAAGAAGCTGCTGTAGAAGCTATCTGCGCCGATGGTGGCGCTATCGCCAATAACGACCAGCATTTTTTTGGCACGGGTCATGGCCACGTTCATACGACGATAATCCTTTAAGAAACCAATCTCCCCTTTTTCATTGGAGCGGACCAGTGAAATGTAAATTATTTCCCGTTCTTGTCCCTGAAACCCATCAATGGTATCAATGGAAAGTGGCCAATGCTCAAACGCAGTATCCTCAGCCAATGCTCGTTTGATAAATTGCATTTGCTCCCGGTAGGGAGAAATGATACCAATTGCTGGAGGCAAGGATTCCGGGAAAGCCTCCAAAAGCGTATATAAATGTTCCCTTAGGATATTAAACTCCCCCGGATTGTAGCGGCTTTGGTATTCAGGCTCAAGTTCTTCTCCAAAACCACATCCAGCCGTATCCACAAAAACGACCGGCTGGTCTTGTGGCTTTGGTAAGGTAACATCAGCAACTGATTCATGTGCTTTCAAATTCAAATTATAGAATTGTCGGTTGGAAAAGTACATGATGTGTCGATTCATTCGGTATTGTACGTTAAGTAGCTCTACCAAATCAAACCGCTGAATCGCCTTTTCAATTAAAGTAACCCCCAATCCGCCTTTTCGAGCTTCCAAAGACTTTACAGTTGGTGGAAGTTGAAAAGGATCTCCGGCCATTACTACTTTTGAAGCCTTGATAATAGGTATCCAGCAAGCAGGTTCCAAAGCCTGAGCAGCTTCATCAATGACTACCGTCCTGAATTTATAGCGTTCTAATACCGGGTGGGCCGCACCGACCAAGGTGCAAGCGATCACATCAGCAGTTGATAGAATCTCATCAATGAGCCGGTCCTCTAACTGGTTAGCCCAGGAGGAGAGTTCACGGGCTTCCTGCATAAGCCGGTAGCGTTCCATCCGCTCGCTCGGGCCAAAACGACGCTTGTATTTCTGTGCCTTTCTGCGATACTCAGCAGCCTGCACCTTGACTTTTTTTATATTTTTACTTTCCGGATGTTTAGCAACTCTCGCTTCAAGTGTGTGCTGAAGCAGGCTTTCATCTACACGACTAATGTGCCCGACCCGCACTACATTTAAGCCAATTTCTGTAAGCCGCTCAGTAAGTAGATCGACAGCTGTATTGCTTGGGGCCGTCACCAAAACGGTATTTTCAAATTGGGTAAGTGCTTCGATGGCTTTAACCAGGGTAGTTGTTTTTCCCGTACCCGGTGGGCCATGCACAATAGCCACATCCAATGAATTCATGATCGTATGTACCGCTCTGGTCTGTGCCTGATTTAGGGGAGGCATAGGGGCCGTATCAGAAAACTCCTTGAACTTAGCTGTTTCCTTTCCTAAAAAGATATCTCTTATTAAAGCCAGGCGATCTTTCTTGGCTTTGATGACCTTTTTTAAGGCTTTTTTCATCTCCACATAAGGCCGCTCATCGAAAAGCAAATCCACCCCCAGCTGATCTTTACCGATCCAATTGGGGAGGTCCCGGGTATTCAGGATGATCTTCATTTTGGTCTTATCTACATAATGGATCACTCCTGAGCACTCTCGCTGTTGTTCTTCTGCTCTTAAAGTATAGAAGTTGGCCAATTTCCCTGACCGGAACTGATCTTTTACATCTTCTCCGGTATCTTCTTTTCTCAAAATGACAAAAGCCCTTTCGCCTATCGTGTAACCTGTCTTCTCTACCTTCACCGGGTACCAGGCAAAGCCTTGTTCCTTCCGCTCAGCAAGTGACAAGCGCTGCACCTTCTGACGAAACTGCACCAGGTCGGCTTCTTTTTCCTGCTCTAATAACTCAAGTAAATTATTCAATTCCATAATCTTAAATTCGGTCAACGGTTAACGGGGAACGGTTAACGGTTAAGGGAAGCAAAGTTATCGTTAACCGTTGGCCCTTTCCCGTTGGCCGTTAACCGTTTACCGTTTACCGCATGTCGTTGACCGTTAACCGTATGATAAGTTTGTAAAGTTCCCGGAAACAATCCCCTGTAATTAAAGCATCTTCGAGGGCATCGTGATCCATGCCCTCTCTTTCCAGGCCAAAAAACTTAGCGATGGCATCCAGGCTTTGGCGCTGGGGCGGGTTCATACCCGCTTCCCGCAGAATTGGGAAGAGGACGTGGGTGATGGACTGCATATCCAGCATCGTATAAGAAAAAGGCCATTTACGCTGATCAAAACCGTAGGCTGCCCGGAGAAAAGCAAAATCATTGACAATGCCCAGGCCTGCAATCTTGGTTCCTTTAAGATTACGGGAATTATCGAAGGGGTCGGGGCGAAGGCCAAGGGTTTTCACGATCCACTCTTCGAAAGCGGGAAGCACCTCATTCAACATGGGAGCTTCGCGCAGTTCCTGGAGGCTCAGGCCATGTACTTCTTCTGAAGATTGTGAAAATGCTTCTTCATTTTCCGGATAAACATTGGTTTTGTAACGTCCTTTTTCAACCCAGGAATCCGTATACAAAACGGCACCGATCTGCAGGATTTCATGCCAGCTCGGATCGTCGCCCGACATTTCGAGGTCTATAACTAGGTAATGCATATCTAAAAATTAAGCACTTTGCTCGAATTATTGTGTTAAGTAAGTTAAATTTAGTTTAAAATAGTAAAAGATATTGCCTATAACATAGGAAAAGTATTAATTTGTAGGCTATACATTAATGGAAAAGCCAATTTTATGAAGCACGCTATACTCTTATTTTTATTTTGTTTCGGTTTATGCTTTCTGGCATACAGCCAAGGAACACCTGATCGCAATAACTCCACGGAGTATGCGTATACCCCCTTGAGACTAAAGCAGCAAACAAAGAAAAATGTTCGTCTCTATCCAAACCCTGCTATCCTTTACTTCGAAGTGCAAGGTACAGAAGAAGTTAGAAAGATCATCGTTTCTAACATTTTTGGTCAGAAAATCAAGACCTTTTCCGCTCAAAAGGATAAAAGATACGATATCGAAGACCTCCCGATGGGCGTTTATTTGGTACAACTTTTTGACGAACAAAATAAAATTATTTCTACCAAAAGACTGAGTAAGCGGTTGCCTTAGTCTAATATAAGTCGTTCTTTGACAAATTGCGTGGAACTTCAAAATGATAAGCCTTTCAGCCACAAGGGCATTCAAGGCTTATCATTTTGAAGTTCCATTTTCCACAATTTATGTCAAAGAACTATATATGTAAACGAGCCGGTTGCTCATTAATGATGCGAATAAACTCCTTGGTAAGGCTTTCGGCTTGCATTTGCGCCCTGAACTCTTCCATAGTGCTTTGATAAATCAGCTTTCCTTGGTGTATAATTGCCAGATCATCGCATAATAGCTCTACCTCACTCATAATATGCGAAGAAAAGATCACTGTTTTTCCATTTTCCTTACTTTGCCGGATCAGGTTGATAATATTTTCTGCGGAGATAACATCAAGGCCGGAAGTAGGTTCGTCGAACACAATCACGGACGGATCGTGAATGAGCGTGCGCGCGATAGAGACTTTCTGCTTCATACCTGTAGAGAATTTTCCTATCCGTTTATTCGCAAATTCGTTTATTCCCAGCAGGGTAAATAAGGCTTCTTTGCGTTCCCTGAACACTTGCTTTTCCACTCGATACAATTTTGCAAAGAACCCTACCAGTTCATTCGGCGTTAAGCGTTCATACAGCCCTGTGGACCCTGTAAGGAAACCCAATTGTGCCCGCACCTCTTGCCCCTGGCGAAGCACATCAAATCCATTCACAGCAATCCTGCCCCCTGTAGGGCGCAGAATGGTTGATATCATCCGGAGGGTGGTGGTTTTACCCGCGCCATTGGGTCCAAGCAGGGAGAATATGCGGCCGGGCCGGCAGGTGAAGCTGACATCATCGACGGCTTTTACGAATGCTTCCTTGCTATTGGAAAGCTGACGCTGGGTGCGGCTGAGCTTAAATTCTTTGGATACAGCGGTTACTTTTATCATGGGGGCAAGTTAAGAAAATACTTGGAAAGACGAAGGCTTCAGCCTTCGACTAACGAAGATGCGTGGAAAGACGAAGGCTTCAGCCT
>CAZHZT010000042.1:9754-38875 GCA_964537285.1 uncultured Saprospiraceae bacterium
TCGACTAACGAAGAAGATTGGAAAGTCGAAGGCTTCAGCCTTCGACTAACGAAGAAGATTGGAAAGTCGAAGGCTTCAGCCTTCGACTAACGAAGATGCGTGGAAAGGCGAAGGCTTCAGCCTTCGCCTAACGAAGATGCGTGGAAAGACGAAGGCTTCAGCCTTCGACTAACGAAGTTTATGATATCAATTTTTGGCGAGTCATAATCATCTTAATCAATCATCTGCGCTTTCAAAACCGACTAATACCATCATCGGTCTGTAGCACCACTACAGGAAAGTCTTCCGGACTCCTCAACACCAAGCCTTTATCTGAGCGGATCTGGAATTTTTCATCCTCTTGCCAGAACTCGAACCAGCGCTTCCGGTCAAAAATAATTCTGGCGGCACGGTAGGCAAAAGCAAAATACTGACCTCCTGAAGGTTTAATGGAAAAGCTATTGTCGCCGGCCCGTTCAAATTGGCCACTGGCAGAAACAATTTTTTCAATACCCGCTTTCACATTGCCTGCCTGCTCATTAGATGCATTCACTTCGATGAAAAAGGCATTGCTTTTAAGTACAGAAGTAGTTACATATAATTCACTATTCTTCAAGCGCTCCAGAGAACGTTCAAAGCCTTCTTTTTTGGGAATAGCCCCCATGAGAAAATTGTCCAGAGAGATGGTCTCTACCTTTTCTTCCTTGATATTTTGAAATGAAAAAGACAAACTTGTATCTTTTCCGGAAGCAAAGCTGGCACCGACCTCCGAATTAGATAGTTGCAAGGCCGCCATTAAACCAGAAAGTAGTTCGAGCCCCACAGATGTTTCGGCTTTCAGGGCTTTCGAACCATTAATGTCTGGTGTTCCTGTTTGAATAACAGGTAAGCCCGCCACATCAGGTTCAAACAAATCCAGCATACTCCCCCCATATTCCGAAAGATGCTTATTTTCTTTGAGGAGGAGTTTAAGCGGTGTTAAATCAGGCTTTGGAACGGCAATGATTTCATAGCCTTGATCTTTTAAGAGGTTTTGGATTACGTTGGTCATTGGTTATGGTTTTTATTTGTTTGACAGAAATTGTGAAAAAATGGAACTTCAAAGTGACAAATCTTTCAACCACAAGAGCATTCAAGGCTTATCATTTTGAGGTTCCGCACAATTTGTCAAAGAACGTTATTTTTTAGTAAGACAGGAATTTCATGAACAGGAACAGAAGTGCCTGTTGTTTTATATTTTTTCCTTTTGATAGCTAGCTTTGCAGACTCATGCGCATACCCTACATCTTTTTGATTAAAAAGCATACGATAAAACCTTTCAGCATAAATCACAGCCGCTTCATCTGGAAAAAAGTCTTTTGTTACTATTACATTATCTGCAAATGACAAGATTGCTTCTCCATACTTATGAGAATTACAGGAAGATAGAACTACGGTTTCTAGTTTTCCTTTCCCATCGGGATCTTTACAATACAAGGAAATAATATCTGCAAAATCCTCTGTAGAAAGTGTTACTGGCCCGCCTCCGATATCCTCAAAATAAAGGCCATTTGCTTTTGAACTATGCAAAGAGATATGCAAAATATCCGGTTGATATTTAGTAATCAAATCCAAAAATACATCCTCCTCGACCCCAGTTTCAATTCTAAGCTCTTCGAACTTATTTCTATGGTCAGCAACTTGACGGGCTTGTTGAATTTTTTTATACTCTTTCCCGAAATCAAGAGGATTTTGTCCTTTAGGGCTTGAACAAATGAATAAGACCTTTTTAGGTGCATCTGAATCAGGCGGGGGGGCTGAAGGAGAGTCGGTAGTACCAGTTCCGGCTGTTGGAGGCTTTGAAATTCCCGCTCCATCAATAGCATTTTCAATTTCTTTGGCCAGCTCCATAATATCGAAGACTATTCTATTCCTTTGCACAGATTCTTCATTAAACCCTAACAAGCCGTTCCGAGCCCTCCTTTTCAAATCATTGTATCGACCTTCCAATAAACTTACGTCGTTTTTTATTCTTTCAGGCACCCTTACTTTCAATAAGGCAATAGCCTCATCCAGCCTATTTTGTCCAATCAATTCATTGATTTCAGCCATATTATTTGATGTATTTGATTCATTGGTAATTGATTTACTTGCACGTGTTTCAATTAAGTCAGTCGGAATACTTTCATTTAGGTTTAAAACTGACCTTTCTACCGAATCTTTTAGAAATTCGAAACCTGATCCAGAGATTGTTTTTAAAATATTAAGGCTAATCCAATCTCCCTTATATAATCCTTTTGACTCTATTTTTAGTTCCGTCCTGATATGTCTATCATTCTTAAACTTAGTTAATAGCTTCTTCAAAGTCTCATCAATTAAGATATATAAGGCGGAAGGCTCTTTTCCATATAAAGATAAATTGACAGCATTGATCTTCCAATCTTCTTCAACTTTGGCATAAGTTCCCGGTAAGCTCCGATCCTTAAAAACCACATTATTCTTCCACATCAACTGAAAATCCGGAATATATTCTCTTAACCGGACCATTAGCTTATTAACTGTACCTGCCGGAATAAAAGGAAAGAAAATGAAGCGAATTTCAACAGGTTTACCAACTAGTAGATGCTTTAAATCAGGTTCATAATTAGAAAGTAAGGCAGGAAAGATAAATTGTTTATTTTCTTTTCTAAGGCTTTCTATCTCAAAACAAAGATCATATTCGAACATGATCATAAGTAATAAGTTGCGATCTGTTTCTGGATATTCTTTCCAGGTATTTCTATTCAGAGTGTTTGTAGATACCGGATTTTCCAAGCCACTATTAAAAACTTTAAATATTCCATTTTTGAGCCAGTTTGGATTGATGATAATCCATTTTTTCAACTTTTCATTTCCACTAAAATAAACTATCTCTCCAAGATTAGAAAGCAATTGTAACAAAGCTTCGCCTGCATTTTCATCTAATTCCGGCGCGCACACCTTTTGAATGAACTCTTCATGAGAAATATAGTTTTCTGATCGTCGTTGAAGCAATTCATCTTTTATTCTTAGCCAATGTTTGTTGTATACCCTTTTAAAAATGTTTTTCTCAATCCTAGGTACACTTTCCCGAATTTTTTTGTGAAGCAATTCAAAGCCTTCTTTTTCCTGGCAACTTATCGGAATGATTGGCCCGATAATGTTTTTAAATGTTTCGCTGGTTCCTAAGCTTTTGGAACTATGATCCTTCTCTAGGTCAATTTTGTTTTTTACTCGAATTACAGGGCTTGGCCGATCCGAATCGCTATCAAATGATATAGAGTTTACCATTTGAATCCAATAATTAAAATTAACGTAGTTTTCATTTTTGGGAACATCATCGTAAGAAGTCACAAAAAGATAAAGTGATTTAGGGCTGCAAAACAATTGCTGCGCTTCTCTATAATAGTCTTGCCCTCCAAAATCCCAAATATTTAATTGAAAATTGATTTTATCATCAAGGCCAGTAATATTGGGTTCGAGGTTTTCAATAAAATAAGGAGAAATAGCAATATCAAGGCCTTCGGTACGGTCTTCCTCCATCATTATAGGCGCCTCTATATTCAATAGTTTTTCTCTCAAAGAAGACTTTCCTACAAGTTTGTTCCCAAGTAAAATCATCTTTGCCTGATGCAGATACGTAATTTCTTCTTTATTTTGAATTGACGCCAAATACTCCCTTACTCCATTAACGGAGTTTTCTCTTCCCCCACTATTCATTACCTCAGCAAATAAGCCCAAAGGATTATTATTTAAATATAAGGTTTCAAGAGAAGGTGGTAATAAAAAACCCTCTGGCCATTCTTCTAATTGATTATCCTCCAAATCCAGCACTTTCAATTTGGGCAGAGCTCCTTTAACTTCCAACTTTTTCAGCCCACTTTTGTAGAAATAGGCGAACTGAAGGGAATCAAAACCTTTTGGAAAATTTACTTCGCTTAAATTGGAATTAGCACTCAAATCAAGACAGCGTAGCATCTGGCAGGCTGAAGCAAAAACAAAGGTATTCAAAACATTCCGACTCACATCCAGGCGCTTCAATTGGCGGCAATTGGGTAAGCGCAGCCGCTCAATTTTACAATCACTGGCATCCAGCATTTTCAAAGCCGGCATATCGCCGTCAAAAGTGAGTTCTTTCAGCGTTTCGTTATCGCTTATATCCAGGTATTCCAGGGAATCAAATTGCTCGCTCAGATGCAGGGCGGGCAATTTGTTTTCCGTTAGATACAAGGCTTTTAAATCACTTAGTGCCGGATCTTCCAGGAAGGGGAATTCCGTCAAGCCATTGGTGCGTAGATTCAGGCCAATGAGTTTACCCTCTTCTACCAGATATTGGTTTTTATCCTCCTCTTTTCGTCCGTAGTGCATAAAGCTTTCGGGCGACTCGGCCTTTGAAGGCTTTAATTCCAGCTTGAAATATTTTTCTATCTCAGAAATGATCCGGGGCTTTGTCATGAGGTTTTATGTTTTGAATAAAAAATATTTTTTCCTGGTCAATTCGCAAATAGTTTGATCACAGATTACGCGGATGACACAGATGAGTTTGGAGCTGCGCTCCAAAATGATTTTGAAAAGCGGCCTTCGGCCGCGAAGAGTTAAGTCCTTTTTGGAGCGCAGCTCCAAACTCATCTGTGTCATCCGCGTAATCTGTGATCAAACTATTTGCGAATAAAAATTAAATCGCTCAATCTCGTTCTCCGTTCTCCGTTCCCCGTTCCCCGTTCCCCGTTCTCCGTTCTCCATTCCCCGTTCTCCGTTTCCCGTTTCCCGTTCACCCTCCTTTCACCTCCACTCCGTAGGCTGCGTACCCGCGCCTGCCGGCAGCGGTACTTGCCTACTCCATTCCGGAAGGAGAGTTCGTTGCCTCCGCTGAACTGGGGGCCAAGACCAAACGGAAGCCGACGCCGTCGATGCGGTCCGTCGGATGCCAGCTGAACCGGTTCGAGACACGGCAGCCCCCGGCGTAGCTGAACCACGCGCCGCCGCGAAGAACGCGGCTCCGGCCGCTAGAAGGACCCTTTGGGTTGTTTACTATGTCTTCATTTCGACAATGTTGATAATAATCGCTGCCATACCAATCGTGAACCCATTCATATACATTTCCACTCATATCATAAATCCCCAGCTCATTTGGCTGTTTTTGCCCAATTTCTTTTGTTTCACTATGACTATTGTGATTATACCAACCAAGCTGTTTCAACTTATCCCCCCCTCCATAGCTTGTATAAATATCTACAGATTTAAGTCTTGATTCGACCTTTTGTAAGCTTCTTTTATGTCCCCCTTTGGCAGCATATTCCCATTCCGCTTCAGTAGGGAGTCGGAAACGAAAATTAGTCAGTAAATCGTTTTTAATTGAATAATTCTGATTTAACCTTTTTAAAAAAGCTTCAGGAACTGCCTCATCTTGCCCTCCCTCTACAATGTCTAGCCAGGAAACCTTTTCTACAGGCCGGTTTTGCCCTTTGAAATAAGAAGGGTTGTGGCCATCCATAATAGCTGACCATACTGCCTGGGTTACCGGGTATTTGCCGATATAGTAGCTTTGGGTAAGGCGAACCCAATGTTCTGGTTTTTCTCCAAAACCTGTGCTTCCTTCCCCACTCCCCATAATAAACAGCCCTTTTTTCACCAGCACCATTTCATAGTATAGGTTTTCAGCGATAGGGTGATTGTAATGGTTGGGAAGAGATGTTTCATTGTTCATTTGATTGAATTAATATAACTACAATAGACATTTATTTGTTTCTTAAAAAGGTGCAGTATCAGAGCGTTCAAACCAGTTACTAGCACTAATACTGCGAGCAGCGAACCGCTGCCTTTTTGCCTCAAAAGAGGGCAGGATAATCATCTGTTCAGCGGAGGCTATCCAGCACTCCGTTGAGCTGGGGGCCAAGACTAAACGGAAGCCGACGTTGTTGTTGCGGTTCGTCGGATGCCGGTTGTTCCGGTTCGAGACACGGCAGTTCTCGGCGTTGTTGTTCCACGCGCCGCCGCGAATAACGCGGTTCTGGCCGTACGATGATCAACCTTTATTTTCTAGTTTCAAAAGTACTTTTTGTCTAAACAGCTCTGCATCCGCGTGCTTTGTAAAAGCCAATAAGGGTAATACTTTGAGCTGACAATAGCTTTCCGGCCAATTGCCGGAAGCATAATTAGCCTCAACTATCCTTAACTTTCTAATAAAACGCTGCTTACTTCTTTGAGATAAACGAATATAATACGGAAATACCATATATCCCAAACAAGGAACTCCATTTTGACATTTATTCAAAATGAGTGGTTTTAATTCTAATTGTAATTTTTCGTGAACGTATTTGAGGATTTCCAGATGTATTTCCAATAATCGGCTTTTGTCATTTCCCCATATTATCATATCATCCATGTACCTCATATAAGCTTTACAACTCAAATCTTCTTTAATGAAATGATCCAGACCTGACAAATAATGATTTGCAAAGTATTGGCTGGTCAAATTCCCAATAGGAAGCCCTCTTTTGGCTTTATTCGGATAACTATCAATGATCTTGCCGAAAAGACTCAGTAGCTGTCTTTCTTTAAACATAGCTGTTAATTGTTTCTTCAACAATCCATGCGGAATACTTCCAAAGAACTTTCGCACATCCAGCTTTATAAAAAATGAATACTTTTTGGTAAAATAACCAGCCCTATTCAAAGCAGCATAAGTGCCTTTTCCTTTTCGACCGGCATAGCTATCAAAGATTTGCTTACGCTCAAAATAAGGATGACAAACATTCATTAATGCATGATGCAATACCTGTTCACGAAACGCCGGCGCACAGATCTCCCTTTGCTTAGGATCAAATATGGTAAAAAGGTGATAATCGCCTACTAGTACCCTACCGCTTATAATTTGACTTCGAAGAATAGCTAAATTCTCACCCAGGTCTCCTCTATACGCTTGAACCTGCCTAGAAAAACGTTTACCTTTTTGAGCTTTCCAAAAGGCAAGTCTCAGGTTTTCGGGTTCAATTATCTGAATGATCAAATTACTAGCTCTTTTCATCTTTTCCTTTTGCTACGAAATATATTCCATACTTATCCGCTTTGCCTTTCCCGATTCCGTCCAACTTTTTCAACATTGAAGAGGTAGCATCCTCTCCTAGCTTGGCTATTTCAGCAAGTTCAGCATTTGTAAAAACCGCATATACAGGTAGCCCCTCTTCTTGTGCAATACCTTTCCTGATTTCACGAAACCGGTCAAAACGCTTAAAGTCTTCATTTGACAATATTTCCTTGTAATCGAGCTTCTCTTTTTTGGAACTTTTCGCTAACCCAGGCTCTTGCCTCCCAAGATAAGTGATGCAAATACACCAGTAAGATCCTTGTGCATTGCTCACCAATTGATTTTCGGTATGTAAAATTTTCTTTGACCGAAGAAAAGCATTCAAATCATCTTCTAATTTCTCGCCGCCAATTATAGGTATAGTGAAAAACTTTATTTGCATATTCTTTCTATTTGTGGTTTTCTCTCCTCGCCCCCCTACCTCCACTCCGTAGGCTGCGTACCCGCGCCTGCCGGCAGCGGTACTTGCCTACTCCATTCCGGGAGGAGGGCTCGTTGCCTCCGCTGAACTGGGGGCCAAGACTAAACGGAAGCCGACGTTGAAGAAGCGGTCCGTCGGAAGCCGGCAGAACCGGTCCGAGACACGGCAGTTCTCGGCGCTGTCGTCCCACGCGCCGCCGCGAATAACGCGGTTCTGGCCGCTAGAAGGACCCGTTGGGTTGTTTACTATGTCTTCATTTCGACAATGTTGATAATAATCGCCGTCATACCAATCGTGAACCCATTCATCTATATTTCCGTTCATATCATATATTCCAAGCGTATTTGGCTGTTTTTGACCTACTTCTTTAGTTTCTCCATGACTATTGTGATCATACCAACCAAGCTGTTTCAACTTATCCCCCCCTGCATAGCTTGTATAAATATCGGCAGATTTAAGTCTTGGTTCGACCTTTTGTAAGCTTCTTTTATGCCCATCTTTGGCAGCATATTCCCATTCCGCTTCAGTGGGGAGGCGGAAACGAAAATTAGTCAGTAAATCGTTTTTAATTGAATAATTCTGATTTAACCTTTTTAAAAAAGCTTCAGGAACTGCCTCATCTTCCCCTCCCTTTACAATATCTAGCCAGGAAACCCATTCTACAGGGCGGTTTTGCCCTTTGAAATAAGAAGGGTTGTGGCCATCCATAATAGCCGACCATACTGCCTGGGTTACCGGGTATTTGCCGATATAGTAGTTTTGGGTAAGGCGAACCCAATGTTCTGGTTTTTCTCCAAAATATATATTTCCTTCTTCATATCCCATAATAAACGTTCCGGCTTTCACCAGCACCATTTCGCAGGCAAGGTCTTTTGTAATTGGATGACAGTAAACTTCTGGCAGTAATGACATAATTTGGTTGTTTGATTGGGGCTAAAATAGGGAATTTGGGGCATTTAGGCTTGGTTTTTTCAAGTCTCCTTATTATTTTGATCACAGATTACGCGGATGGCGCAGATAGGATTGGAGCTGCGCTCCAATGTAATGAATTTGGTCGGCCTGCGGCCGTGCCTTTGGTGCGCCCCAAAAGGCGGCCGAAGGTTGACCCAAAACTCCCTTGGAGCGCAGCTCCAACTCATCTGCGCCATCAGCGTAATCTGTGATTGTTGTTAATTCCTTGTTAATCCCCTGCTCTACATCCCCAATCTGGCCTTCCCGGTACAACTTTTGTCCTTTATTAATCATCTTTATCCTTTACAAAGGGAATGAAGTCTATTAAAACTGCTACCTTTGCAAAACTTTTGGAAATACTATTTTTTAAAAAATTTTGAAAGATCAATATGCAACTAAAATATCTAATCCTGGCAACGGCATTTCTCTTCATCGGAATGTCTGGCTTAGAAGCCCAAAAATATGGCCACCTGAACCTTGGAAACCTACTGGAATTGCTTCCCGAACGCCAACAAGCCGACGATGTACTGGCTAAATTCCGCGATGCGCGTATTGCTGAAGAAAATGCTAAAATTAAAGCATTGGAAGAAAAAGTAACTCGAATTCGGGCAAAGATCCAGGAATTATCTCCTCTCCAAATTCAGGAAAAAGAAAAGGAAGTGCAAGCCGACCAACAGGCTATCCAGGCTTTTAAACAGGAAACCATTCAGCAACTGGAGAAAAAACGTCGTGATTTGCTAGGCCCCATTTTAGAAAAAATTCAAGATGCAGTTGATTCAGTGGCCAAGGAAAACGGTTACGTAATGATCTTCGATACCAGCGTCATGAACTCTGTCCTTTTTGCCAAGGATGCTGATGATGTAATGGAACTTGTGAAAGCAAAACTAGGACTTTAAAACGCTCTTTTTTCCCAAAGTACTAAAATGAACTGCGCGGCAGGTGGGCTTTAACCCGCTTGCCGCGCAGTTCGTTTTTGTACAAAGGGAAAAATTGATAAGCCTTCAGGAAAACCTGCCTAACCTTCCCCTCCTTTTTGCCTGCATCTTTGTATCGTAATTAATTGATAACGTAACACAACAAAAATCACTAAAGATGCAAGCGTTTAATGTCCCTACAAGAGAAGAAGTTTCAGAAAAAAATCAGCAAATCTTTGACCAACTTGAGAAGAAATTAGGCTTTGTGCCTAACTTATTTGCGACTTATGCTTATTCAGAAAATGCCCTTGCTAATTACCTTACTTTCCAGAACGGCAAGACTTCTTTATCCAATAAAGAAAAAGAGATCGTAAACCTTATCGTTAGCCAGGTGAATGATTGCCGCTACTGCCAAAGCGTGCACACGGCTGTGGGCAAAATGAATGGTTTTACAGATGAACAAATTATAGAAATTCGCACAGGCCATGCGCCTTTTAATGAAAAATACGATGCCCTTGTAAAATTGGCGAAAAGCATTACCGTAAACCGTGGAAAAGCGGACGAAGCAGCCTTGACCCAGTTCTTCGCAGCTGGCTATACCAAGGAAAACTTGACCGATACAATCGTACTCGTCGGTGAAAAAACGATTAGTAATTATGTGCACAGAACTACTGAGGTACCTATCGATTTCCCGATAGCTCCCGTACTTGAATTACGGCTAACGGCTAACGGGAAACGGGGAACGGCGGTTTCCCGTTTCCCGTCGTTCGTGTCCCGTGTCCCGTTTTTTTATAAATTTTGAAAACAACTAATGATGAGATATATCCTTTTTATTTTTTTATTATTTGGTGCGATCAATTTGAGTAGCGCACAAAATGGGTGGACAAAAGCCAAAGGAGAAGGCTTTTTCAAGCTCGGGCAATCGTTTTTGGTAGCCGAATCTTTTTTCAACCCGGAAGGTGAACTGACGGACATTACAACCACATCCGTTTATATCAGTAGCTTTTACGGGGAATACGGTATTAATAAACGACTAACCGGGATCGCCTACCTGCCATTCTTCGTGCGGTCCACTATCAATGAGCGGGAATCTACCGTCAATCAGGTGGTGGAGCCCGGAGATGAGCTCAATGGCTTTGGAGACCCGCTGATTGGCCTGAAGTATGGCTTGGTGGCCAATGGCCCGGTAGTAGTCGCCGCAGAGGCTTATGTGGGCATTCCACTAGGCGAAAATGTTGGTGGTGATACAGAATTGCTTCAGACGGGTGACGGGGAGTTCAATCAATTGTTCAGGCTTGTTGCTTCGTCTTCTTTTTCAAAGATTAAGTCCTACGCAAATTTATTTGTAGGCTTCAATAACCGTACAAGCGGAGATTTCGAGTTCTCCGCAGGCATTATGGAAGATGTTGAATTTAACGATGAGTTCCACTGGGGGGGCGAGTTCGGATACCGCCCGACCAATTCCTGGATTTTTGCTTTGAAATGGTATCATATTATGGCTTTAGACAATGGGGCTATGGGCATGAACAGTAACTCGTTGTTTGGGAATAATGTAGAGTATTTCTCTATTACTCCCGAAATTAACCATATTTTCAACAATAATATTGGTGTTTCTGTTGCAGTAGGCACCGCAGTAAGTGGACAGAATATCTTGGCTGCACCAAATTTTGGCGTAGGAGTGTTCTACGTATTAGAAAAATAAACAAAAAAGGGCGTGAGCTTACGCTCACGCCCTTTTTTGTTTATTTTTCTAATACGTGTTTTCTTTAATTATAGTTTTTCAAATAATTTTTATCAAAAAACTCTTTATAGCCATCCAATGAACGCTGTTTGATAATCTGGCGGTAGTTGGACTGATTGATCATAAAAAGCTCATATGCCCCATCTGGTGTAATAAAATCGGCCTTGTTGTTTTGTACGCCAGAGTAGTAATCCATGGCATCCTTTTTATTTTTGAAGCGCCGGATAACGAGGATCGGCGTATCCGTATCTGCTCCGAGGAAAATATTTGAAATACGGAGACGCTGCAGGCGATAGTATTTGGTATTGAAATTAGAGACCGCAATTTTAGCATCATCGAGCTTTATACCTTTATCTTTCAACAGGATGATCGAATAATGCAGCTTATCATCTTCGGTTACATAAACATCATTCTTAGGATCTTCTTCACCGCCACCACCTTCAAAGAAACGAAGGATTTCCTTTGCGCGAGTTTCTTCGGGAGTATCCGGATATTTGGCCACTACATCCTTGAGCGCTTTTACGTAAGACTGCTCACCGCTTAATTGGCCGAGGCAAAATGCCGTCAGCAAAGCAAACTTAGGTCTCAATGGATGTTTGTTATCCATGAGTTGTTCAAATTTTTCCGGTATTTGCTGAGATCGATCCAAAGCATTTTGATACTCTCCCTGATCGAACAGGTCGTAGGTAATTTCATAGTACTCATCGAGCTTTTTCTCCTTATTGAACTCCTCCTCCGCGTAGGAAGGATCTCGTAAGATTTTACAGTAGATAGATTCCGGATAACTATTACAAATTTTATTGAAATATTCCTTTGCTTTTTGAATATTCCCCAAGTCGGTATGAGCGATGTAGAGATAATAAAAAGCCTCCAGTTCGTGATCATTGCCAGGATATCTATTGAGCAATTCTTCCAGAGTTTCGACAGCATTTTCATTATATCCTAGCTTATCGCGATATAAGGTACCGAGTTCAAAGAGGGCATTTTTAATCTTTTCGTTTGCCTCATTGATTTCCTCCTGTGTTCTCGGAACATCTTTAAGCACCTCTTCCATTTTCGAATCGCCCAAAACCAGATCATTGGAGTTTGCGAGCGTATCCTGGGCCTGGTTTTCGTTCTTATCAGGGCGGTTAGACCTCCTCCAGTTATCCTCGCGGGTTCTGGTGCCCCATACTTTCTCAAAATCACGAATACCTTTGGTTACTTTATTGGGATCGTAAAACACGTAGGTACTAGGGGCCTTTCCACCTCCGGCACCGGTTCTGTTAGCCAGGTTTCTGAGTTGAGGCGCTGGTGCAGCCGCTTTATTTGCGGCAGCTAACTCAGCGGCCCTTTCTTCGGCTTCTTTTTTGCGTTTTTTCACCAATTTGGCAGCAAATTCCTTTTGTTCCTTTTCGCTCATTTGGCTAATCTTAAGCAAGCTATCCTGAAGGGTAATGATCTCAAGGTTGGCTGCGATATCGGCAAGGTTTTCGCTAAGCAATTTTACCTCATCATAGCGTTCATCTTTTTCACTTAACACAGAGAGCGCCTGATCGTAATAGGTTTTGGCGTTCACAAAGTCTTCTGCCTCAAAGTACAAGGTAGCTAACAGGTAATAAGACTCTGCTAATTGCGAAGGAGTAGACCCTGCCCCATTAACTGACTTTTCAAGGTATTCGATTCCTTTCTTTTTATCTCCCTGCTTAAGGGCCACTTTTGCCATAGTGAAATAGATCTGGCCGATATACTCTTTATTCTTATCGTCTTTAAGTAAGCGAGCCAATCGCTTTAATGCTTCTTCTGTAGATGTATTTCCTTTTGCCCAAGAGTTCTTTTCCATACTTAGCCTGGCATGGAAGCTCATATCATAGGACTTGCTGTACTTTGCAGCCTTTTCAAAGGAAGCGAAAGCTTTCGAGTTCTGATCCTCCATTTCATAGAGCTGAGCCAATATGTAATAGTATCTGGCCCGTTCATTTTTTTCTTTGGCTGATTTTGCGGCTCTTTCCAGCGGAGGAATAGCGTTCGTATAATTTTTCCGGCGCAGATACAAATGTGCTTTTACCGGAGCAAGCTGATCCCGTATTTCTTCATACGTTTTTTTGTTTTCCTCCAGCTTTGTCAGTAGTTTTTCAGCATCTCTGAAGCGGTCTCTTTCCACATACGTACGTGCGAGCCAAAGCAATCCTTCCTGGTGAGCGGGTCGGTGTTTGAGGAAGAAAGTATCATCGAACTCTTCCTCTTCTTTACTCGCCTCCTTTTGTTTTTTGCTAGAACTACTTTTCTTTCGCTTGCGTTTACTTTTTTTCCTGCGACGTTGATTAGGAGACTTTCGCTTGCGTTTTTTTCGTTTGCTCTTTTTTACTTTTTGCCTGCTTTCCATGATCTTTTCCTCAGTAAACTCCCGGCTCATGTATTCCAGTGTTTCTTCCGCAGATTCATAATCCTGTTTAAGATACTGGCATTTGCCAATCATCAGGTAGCAGTCATCGGTCCAGTTACTAAATTCATGGATGGTAGCTACGACGGTAACTTTTTCTACTGCTATATCAAGGTTAGCAGCAACGGCTTGAGGGTTATCGGCTTCTACATAAGGAAACACAGGTAAGACTTTATTGTAATTTTCCTCATGCTGATCGGTAAGCGCAATAAAACTTTCCTCCAGCAAAAGATTGGCATTGAAATAGCCGTTAAAATAAGCATTGGTATTATGCCAAAATTTTCCAAAAGCGGAATATTCGCCGCGTTTTTTCTGCGTTTTGCAGGCCGTTGTCAAAATAACGGGTATAAGTAAGAGTAAAAGTAAGCCAATCTTTCTCAAAACAATGTATTTTTGTAATTATTTAATGCAAGTTGCGATTCATTGCAGAGCAAGTGTTGCTCTAAGGGTTTGGTCATTTATTACTAAAAGCCAATTGCCAGCAATTAAATAATTCCCAATAAAATAAATGCAATTTCATAACTGTTAATTAGGCAAAGTTATTTTAATAAATCCAAAATTTGAAAGATGGCGGAACAAATAAAAGGTTGGAAAATGTGGTGGAACCGGATGCGAAACACTTTTCGCTTAGTCATCATGAATGATGAAACATTTGAGGAAGTGGGTTCTTACCGGCTTACGCTCCTAAATGTTTACGTTTGGCTAAGCATCCTTATTGTCGCTGTGGCTTTATTTGTGGGAGCATTATTCTTTTTCACTCCTATAAAGAGATACCTTCCGGGCTTTGATCAAGTTGACCAGGGCGCCATATTACTTGAGATGCGCCGCGAATTAGCAAGTTTAGAGGCGAAACTAGAGGCCAATGAACTCTATGCGGAACGTTTTAAGAAATTACTGGTCGGAGATATAGAGCCCCCCCAACCTCAGGAGTTCCCTGAAGATCAATTCCTTAACTCAGACAGCTTGCTCTTGGTGGAACGTATTGAAGAAGATGAAATACTTCGCAAGGAAATAGAACTGGACCGAAAGGAACTCGAGCGTGAACTACTCAATAGGTCCGTAAATATTTCTCCCCGTAATTTACCCATTGAACAAATTTACCTTATGCCTCCGGTATCCGGAACCATTAGCGCAGGGTTCATGCTCAACCGCAATCACTTTGGAGTAGATGTTCTTTCCCCGAAAAATACGCCAATCAAATCAGCAATGGATGGTTATGTGTTTTTTTCTGACTGGACACTGGAAACCGGCCATACCATCGGAATTCAGCACTCTAATAATATTCTCACTTTTTATAAGCACAACTCGTCTTTGCTTAAAAAAGTAGGTACCTTTGTAAAAGCTGGGGAAGCTATTGCCATCATAGGGAATTCAGGTACACTTTCAAGTGGCCCTCACTTACATTTTGAATTGTGGCATAATGGGAAACCGCTAGACCCAACAGATTATATTAGTTTTGAGTAAAATATGCTTATCATGAACGATACAAACGTGCACCTTGAAGAGGCTTTCAACGAAAAGGGTGAATCTATCAGCCCTCAACTTCCCAATGGCGTAAAGAACTTCCTTATTGATATCGATGGAACCATCTGCGACGACGTACCTAATGAAGAACCAGAAAGGATGAAAAGCGTTCTTCCCTATCCGGATGCACTCAAGATTCTTAATAAATGGTATGAAGAGGGGCATATTATTACTTTTTTCACTTCCAGAACCGAGGAACATCGCGAAATCACTGAAACCTGGTTAAAAGAATTCAACTTTAAATACCACAGCCTTCTCATGGGAAAACCTCGCGGAGGTAATTACCATTGGATTGATAATCATATCGTTAAAGCCACCCGTTTCAAAGGTAAATTTACAGACCTCGTCGTGCGCAATCATGAAATTGAGGTATTTAAAAAGTAAACCCGATGAGATAAATTCATGCCGCTCCGCGGCAGTATTTCCTCTACGGGCAGTTTACACGCCGGTTTTGCTCCACAAAACCGGCGTGTAAAGCTGCCACTAATAAGAATTTTCGAGCTTTAGGTGCGTTCATTTTTCAAAGCGAGAATCGCTGGCAGGGCTCACCAAAATAAACTCCCATGTCAGAGACAGGGGTTTCCGTAATTCTCCGTTTCAATTCCTTATTTATCCGATTTGACCTAGCAATTATCTAAGTTTTTTTGTTATAATATTGGAAAGGATTAGTTTTGAAAGTGAATTAACCAAAAAATATTAATCATGTCTGAAGAACAAAATCAAACCAATGCACCCGAGCCTAAAGTAATAGCGCTCATTGCTTATCTAACTATTGTAGGTTGGTTAGTAGCTTATGTATTGAATAATAAGAATAACAATCCCTCTTCTTTCTTAAAAACACATATGCGGATGGCATTGGGAACCGGCCTGATCGGTGTGGTAGGCTTTGCTCTATCCGGAATATTTATCGGCTGGATTATTTACATCGGGTTTTTGATCCTCGCAATTATCGGCGTCATAAATGCTTTACAGGAAAAAGATCAGGAGCTTCCGATTGTTGGTCAATACTTCAACCAGTGGTTCGGAGGGATCTAATAAAATAAGCACGTGGCTGCACCATAAGGTATGTTCGTAGCTTCTGGTAGAAAATTTTCTTTTCTGAGGGGTGTTCTTTTGAGGTTCCAGATGATTTCATTTGGTAAACGTTTAAAGAACAAAAAGCAGGCCTAATTTCTTCTAGTAGTGCTAGCATCAATGTCGTCAACTTAAACTCTTTATAGCCCGGCACTTCAGTGCCGGGGGGAATAGTTGTCAGATTGGGCTTTAGCCCCTTCGTTATTAATGGGCTAAAGCCCCGATAAATATTAACACTACACCTGGCGCTAAAGCGCCAGGCAAAGAAAAAGCATAAGTTGACGACATTAGCGGAAGCCCACAATACTAGAGCAATAGCCTATGATGTGCTTCCGCTACGCGGAAGAAATATAGGTGTAAATCCTTTCCCCAGGAAAACCTGGGGCTACGATCAGGCAGGCCTAACGGCCTGCTTTAAGGACTTTACAAATTAATTTCGACCAAATGAAATCATCTAGAGCCTCTTTTGAAATTTTTAGTAAAAATCCCCCCCTCAATAGAAACAACCCCATATTTCTCACAGAGTCTTTACGAATTAGGAACGGACAACATCAACTCCAAAATCTGCTGAGCCGCTTTAGCGATAACGGTTCCGGGGCCAAAAACCCCCACAACTCCGTGCTCGTAGAGAAAATCATAATCCTGCACAGGGATAACACCTCCCACAACAACCATTATATCCTCTCTACCAATAGCCTTCAGCGCCTCTATAGTCTCCGGCACAAGGGTTTTATGGCCCGCTGCAAGGGAAGACACCCCCAGGATGTGTACGTCGTTCTCAGCAGCCTGTAAAGCCGCCTCACGAGGTGTTTGAAAAAGAGGCCCGACATCCACATCAAAACCGAGGTCGGCAAAGCTTGTAGCAATTACCTTTGCCCCCCTATCGTGGCCATCCTGCCCTAACTTAGCGATCATGATCCTTGGGCGGCGACCTTCTACTGCGGCAAACTGATCAGAAAGGCCACAAGCTTTCATAAAAGCCTCATCTTGTTTAATTTCCTTGGAATAAACCCCTGAAACAAGCTTATTGCTCGCCACAAAACGGTTGAAAACATTTTCCATAGCAAGGGAAATTTCTCCCAGGGTTGCTCTGTGGCGGGCAGCAATGACGGCTTTCTCCAGAAGGTTACCACTTTGAGTGCGCGCTGTTTCTTCAAGATCTTTCAGGGCAGCCTGCACCAATTCCTCATTGCGCTCCCTTTTTACCTTTTTCAATCTTTCAATCTGAGCATTTCGGACTTTGGAATTATCCACTTCAAGGATCTCTATATTTTCTTCTGAATCAGGCCGGAAGATGTTAACCCCGACGATTTTGTCATGCCCGCTATCAATCCGGGCTTGTTTTCGGGCGGCCGCTTCCTCAATACGCATTTTTGGAATTCCTTTTTCGATGGCCTTAGCCATTCCTCCAAGTGCTTCGATTTCCTGCATCAGGTTCCATGCTTTTTCAACCAATTGAGCAGTCAGGTATTCAACATAGTAGGAACCTCCCCAGGGGTCCACAGCTTTAGTGATATTTGTCTCTTTTTGAAGGAGGATCTGAGTATCGCGGGCAATTTTAGCGGAAAAATCCGTTGGAAGTGCAATGGCTTCATCCAGGGAATTCGTGTGTAGGGACTGGGTTCCTCCGAGGGCAGCGGCCATTGCTTCGATACAGGTACGGGCTATATTGTTGAAAGGGTCTTGTTCCGTAAGGCTGTAGCCAGAAGTTTGGCAATGGGTCCGCAGAGCCATTGATTTTTCTTTTTGCGGCTTAAACTGTTTAACCGTTTTAGCCCAAAGCAAACGGCCTGCTCTCATTTTTGCAATTTCCATGAAATGGTTCATTCCAATCCCCCAGAAGAAAGAAATCCGTGGAGCAAAATCATCAATTTTAAGCCCTGCATTCAAGCCCGCCCGGATGTATTCCAAGCCATCAGCGATGGTATAAGCCAGCTCCAGGTCTGCGGTGGCGCCGGCTTCATGCATATGATACCCACTTACGCTGATAGAGTTGAAGCGAGGCATGTATTTGGCGGTATAGGCGAAAATATCTGCAATGATTCGAATAGAAGGCGTCGGAGGGTAGATAAAGGTATTACGGACCATAAACTCCTTTAAAATATCATTCTGAATGGTTCCGCTGAGTTGTTCTGGCTTTACTCCTTGTTCTTCTGCCGCAATGATGTAAAAAGCCATGACAGGAATCACCGCGCCATTCATTGTCATTGAAACAGACATTTTATCGAGGGGAATCTGATCGAATAAAATCTTCATATCCTCAACGGTATCGATGGCCACACCCGCTTTGCCGACGTCTCCTTTAACCCTTTCATGGTCAGAGTCATAACCTCGGTGCGTTGCCAGGTCGAAAGCTACGGAGAGTCCTTTCTGACCTGCTGCGAGGTTGCGACGATAAAAAGCATTGCTTTCTTCAGCGGTGGAGAATCCCGCGTATTGGCGGATTGTCCACGGCCTGCCAGTATACATAGAGCTATACGGCCCCCGCAGAAAAGGAGGAATTCCGGCTGCAAAATGTAAATGCCTGGCATCTTTAATTGCTTCCGGTGTTGGTTGTGTATTTGTCGTAATGCCTTCCGGAGTATTCCATTCACCTTGCTTTAGGTGAATATCTGAAGGTTCCGTATTTAACTGAATAAATTCCTCAAAGGACAATTTAGCTGGATCTATTTTATTCATCGGGATTTTTTTACGAAAGATGACCAAAAATGACTGTGAAAGCCAATCTGCTAGTGCTTCAAGATAGGAAAAAAAGTGCTTTTTCAATATAATAATTTTCTTTTTCCACCATTCTGATTTTTTCACCAGGCGTTTTATCATTATATCCCAAAAGATGGAGCAGTCCGTGGGCCATTACACGCTGAAGTTCCTTATCAAAGGAAGCCCCATAATATGCTGCATTTTCTTTAACCCGCTCAATACTAATGAATAAATCGCCCTGAACAGGGTCCTGACTATAAGGAAAGGCGATGATATCAGTGTAAGTGTCATGTTGCAAAAAATCGAGATTGATTTTATGCAAATAATCGTCACTGCAAAAAATTACATTCAGTGATAATAAGCTATGAGCTTCCTCTTCTACTATTGAGAGCAGCCAATTACTAAGATTAAGGGGTTGGGCTAGTTGGAAATCAACGTCTTCAGAATGGAATTCAATCAGGGGTGAATCGTTGGCAGGTAGTTCCTGCATCATCATTATATATTAAAATTAATTTCGACGGTGCTGCCTTCGTCATAAAAAACCACTTTATCAGAAAGTTGGCGCATTAAAAAAACACCTCTTCCCCCAACTTTAAGGATATTTTCGGGCGAAGTGGGGTCTGGAAGTTCTTTAAAGTCAAAGCCAGGCCCCTGATCAGAAACAAAAAAAGCTAACTGATTACGCTTCTTAGTTAGCTTAACTTCAACATGCTTGGATTCATCTTTTTGGTTGCCGTGAATAATAGCATTGGTAACAGCTTCGGTAAGGCTTATAAGGATATTGCCGTAGATTTCAGGTTTTACGTTGTATTTTTCAACTACACTTAGAACAAAGGATTCTACCTTTGTGATATTGGAAGGATTTGATTTTATTGTTAACACTTCTAGCGTCGCTTTCATTTCAAAATATTGTTTAAAGCCGCATCAATTAGTTACGATGTAAACAGACTTGTATAATGCCTGTATGAATTCGATTGTTCACAGTAGAATACCGATAAGGAAAGTTTAATATTAGTAAACAAATGTTGCAAATAACCTGCTTTCATTTATAATACGTAAAAATGTAAAAAATTGTTCATCTTGTCAATAGGAGAGGTGTTAAAAATGAAAAGAGTGGTAACAGAAAGAGGGAAGGCGGCCGCCTTCCCTCTTTCTGTTACCACTCTTTTTAAGGGTATCGAGGAGTTAGTCTGTTTTTAGAGACTTATAGTATTCTTCAACCAGGAGTTTATAAAAAGGCTTAAGTGAAGGAGAAACTTGCTTGTAGTAATCCACTTGTGCCTGTCTTTTCTTTAAGTATTCTTCCAGGGAAGGCGGTAATTTTCGTTCCCGTTGATCTCCGGTTTCCGATTTGCGTTTATTGTCAAATTCTCTTTGGCGTTCAGCGCGTTCTGCCTCTAGCAATCTAGTCAGGATATCCTGTTGGCGTTTCATCATTTCATTAGTGAGCCGTTTATTAACGAGATCTGTTTCCGTTTGATCCATTTGATCCAGCAATTCCTGCAGTTCAGTAGAGTTTTCGCCATTTTTCTGCATTTGCTGCTGTTTTTCCTTGAGTGCCTTGCGAAGAGCAGCCTGGCGAGCCGCCATTTGGGCGAATTCCTTGCTCATGCTACCAGGTTTGCCTTTTCCTTTCTGGAGTTGTTTTTTAAGGCCTTGCATTTGTTGGTTTAAAGACTCCTGCCCCTGGGAGATCTTGTCGCCGGGTTTGCTCCCCTTATCATTCGGTTTAGCACCCCCCGGGTTTTTACACATTTGGCTACCAGCCATCATACCAGCCATTTGCTGCTGCATCTGGTTCATTGTTTCGCTAAGCATTAGTGCAAGGTCGTTTACATTTTTCATAACGCGTTGCTGGTGTTCAGCGGCTGGAGCTTTTTTACGTTCTTCAAGCTGCTCTAACGTTTCGCGCATATTGGATTTAATTTCCGTTACTTTTTCAGTAATGTAAGATTCAATTTGGAATACACGTTTGCTGAGGGCCTGGAGGCTATCTTCAATAAGTTTAAAATCGTCTTCGAGTTTGAACTGCCCCTGAACTAAGCCGGTGTAGTGAGGCGTATAAGGATCAGACTCTTCGAACTCTTCGATGAGGTCCTCTTGATCAAAAGAGAGCCCTACGAGGTTCTCAAGCAACTGACGCAAGGCCTCCATATCCTCCTGCATTTGCTCCATTTCACCGGCCTGCATAGCAGAGTCCATTTTATCGGCCATTTCCTTCATTTTCTGGGCAGCGTTTTTCTGAGAATCAGAAGCTTTTTGATTCTGTTGTTGATCCAGGTTTTCCTTGCTATCGTTAAGGTCTTCCTGAATATCCTCCATTTCCTCTTTTTCTTCGCTTTCATCGCCCATTTCTTTAGGCGATTCCAGTTCTTCATTTTTCTCGCGGAGTTCTTCCTGTTTTTCCTTAATATCTTCAAACTCCTTGTTAATTTCGTCTTGTTTTTCTTTAAGCTCCTCTTGGTCCATCTCCTCATTTTTCGTTTGTTCGCTCAGTTCTTCCTGCTTTTCGGCCAATTCATTGAGCTTATCGATTTGCTCCTGGAGTTCTTTCTCCATTTCGAGTTGTTTGAAAAGCTCGAGCATTCGGTCCATTTCCATTTCCAACTCTTCATCGCTCATTTCCATTTCCTCCATCATTTCCAGAGCTTCGTCTTTTTCAAGTTCCTGAAGCAGTTCTTCTATTTGCTCCATAAGTTCTTTCATTTCTTCACTCATCAGTTCTTCGAACATTTCCTGGAGCTGCTCTTGCTTTTCGAGAATTTCCTCTTCAGGCTGTTCGAACTCCTCCTGATTTTTCATATTTTCTTCGAACTTCTGTTTCGCCTTATCGATCTTCTTCTCAAGTTCTTTTTGACGTTCAAGCATTTTCTCAAGCTCTTCTCTATTTTGCCAGTCGAGGTCTTTTTCCTGAAGCATTTTCTCTCTCAACTTCTTCATTTCCTCCTGAATATCCCTGGACTCTTCAAGCGCTTTTTTTAACTCGTCTTTTATTTCTTCATCGTTTTGGTCAGCCTGTTCTTCGTATTCTTCGACGGTAGGCTTGGCATAGGTCATAATATTTGTACGAGCAGATTTGCTTCCGTTAATGGCATCATTATCAAATACCTCGAAGAAGTAAGTAATTTGATCCCCAGGCTCCAGGGAAAGGGTAGCTACATCCCATTGAAAATCATACTGGATTTGCTTGTTCGAGTTCTTCTGCACAAGAGTACGCTGAGGATCTCCCTGTTTACCATCCGGTTTAAGGATGCTGTAGTTAAAATACAGGCCTGCCAAGCCATAATCATCAGAAGCATCTCCTACGAAATAATGAAGTTTTGTGTTTGTGCTGTCCACAAATTTTTCGACGGAAATCGTTGGATAAAGATCCGGTTGAACCGTCAATGTGTACGCAATGGAATCGGCGGTTGGAAGCTGATCATTGGAGATGAACAGTTTGTAAGATTCATCTTTCAGAGCTTGCTTTTTAAAATTGAAGGTTCCCTGAGCAATTTGCTTTACTTCTTCCAGGTCATTCTTCCCGGAAAACTTAAGCTGGATATCATCGGTATTCTCAGTGTTCAACAACCAATCAATATTTGTTCCTGCAGGCACAACAAGATCGCCAATATTCTTCAGGTTTTCGTCCTTACGTCCGGTGTAAGAAGGATAATCCAGATCGACCTCAAATCCAAGGATATTAGGTTTCTCCAGGACTTCCAGTTTGTAAGGAACAGAATTAAAACCACTCGAGAAAAGGTAAAAATCTATATCCTCATTTACATTTTTAAAAGTGTAAGAGAACTTGCTTTGATCCTCTTTATTCAGTCGGTACTGATAATTATCAATGTTAATAAAAGCTTCATTCGGAAGCATCTCTCCTTCTACATCGACATTTAAGTCAAAATCTTCATATTGAACGACTTTAAGGGTTTGGGCATCAACAAGGAACTGAAAAGGTGCTTCGCGTTCAAAATCCTTATTATTATTTATCAATCTTTTTGTTCCATCCTTAATAACACTAGGAGCTGCCAGCAAAAGAATCAGCAGAAGTAAAAGAGGCGGAATAGCATAGCGCAAATATTTGCGATTTTGCCCAAGGTTAATAGCCTTTGGAAAGGGCACAGGTTTAATCTCTTCAGATTTTTGGTTAACACTGGCCAGGATCAGCTCACGACTAGTAGCTTGTTGGTCGGCTTGTTCTCTTAACTGCAGCACATTAAGCAGTTTATCTTTAACATTTGTAAAGTGCTTTCCGATAATTTCGGCAGCTTGCCTATGTGATATAAGCTTACCAAGGCGGAAATAACGCATTAGAGGCAGGAATACCCAATAAACTAAAGCTGTAATACTTGTACCGATGAAAGAGAAAAACATTGACTTTCGTACAGGCTTGCTGAAGTAAAAGAAATACTCTAGTACATTGACTACAATGAATAGAAGTAAGATCAAGCCAACGGCATATAAGGTACCTCTGATTAATTGATTGAGATAATATTTTCGGGTAAACTGATCGAGTTTTTCAATGAGGAGCTGGTAGTTGTCTTTTGATTGAGCCATTATTATATTTTTTTTTCCTTAGCGCTTAAGAAACTCTAAATTAAGTTTGAGTTCTAAGAGTAACAAATTTCTTACTGTTAAAGATTTGTAAAAGCCACTAATTGTCGTGGAAAATAACGGTTTTGCTGATCATTTCTCCCTTGTAGCGAACACTGATCCAGTACTGCCCTTCAGGAAAAGATCCTACAGGAATGACAACTTTTTTGTCAATAAGTTGAAAGGAAGCTACCTTTTTACCCGAAGCATTGGTCAATATCAGCATTTCTCCTTTTTGAAAAGAAACCTTTTCATCGAACACGACATGCAGAAAGTTTCGACTTGGATTCGGGTAAATGAGCTGAAAAACGTCGGAGGGTTTGGAAAAAATAGTGCTGTAGGAAGTATTCAGGCTACTATGTAGTAATGTAATACAGCCAAAAACCTGTCCAAATTCATCAATTGCACAATAGCGAAGAGAATCTTTGCCGAACACTTCTATTGTCCCGTAAGAATCATTAAAATTAGTATTGCCAACCCCATTACCGCCTCCATTCCACAGGGCTTCTTCTACAGGAGGGAAGTTGAATAAGGCGCTGATTGAATCGACGTAATAATTGATAATACCTTCATTTCCGGCAGCTAATCCACTTGAGTTCAATTCGGGGATCCCTGAGTTTTCGCCATCATCTAAAGCGGAGCTGTGAGAATCGCCGGAAATAAGTAGTAAATCTTTCACCGCCCCGCTTTTATAAAGATCGAGCAAGGGTTGCTGATCAGCAGGATACCCCGCCCAATTATAAGAAATATTTGAAGCCAGAGTTGCTCCGGATCCATCAAAACCATCGAGACTAATGGCAAAGCTCTGTAAACCCATTGCAACATCTAATATTTCAGCATAATAAGTATTGAAAATCACACTGCTTCCAATAATTTTCCAATCTGCATCCGATTCTTCCAGCTCATCTAATAACCATTGTCGTTGAGCAGCTCCTAACATAGTATGATTAGTAGAATCAGGCGCGAAATCCCAAAGCCCGGTAACAGGATCCTGGATAAACGCATCGTGTCGGGGAGTACGAGAGTTGCGGGCATCCAGCATAAAAAGCTCCAGGTTACCCATTCGAAAACGGTGGTGAATGCCTTCGGCAGTATCGACTGCTGCATAAGCGGGAAAATGATCAAAATAGCCTTCTATAGCCCCTTCCCGTATACCTGGAGGCATTGCATTAGTAAATAACTCTGTTGTTGCCAATGGCCCATTTACGGTGACCTCAAAAGAAGGATAAGTCCAGCCTTCAGAGTCGTTATAACTGTAATCATCATCATAAATATACTCTACGGGCATGAAGGGAAGTACATATTCCATCATACTTTGATCCGCATATCGTTGAGCAAAGGATTGGGCCCGTTTTTGCGGATCCAGGCAATAATCATTCCCAAGCTGAGCGGGTGGCCAGTTCCAGTCGCCAAGATGAATAAAAAGATGTGGTTGAAAATCTTTTATTTGTTGAAAAAGGGAAGGATTCGATTCATAATTACATGATCCGACGATAATCCTGAGCGGTTCTTCAGAATCATTATTCGGGAAAGTTCTGAATTTTCCGGTTCGAAGATCCGTATCTCCATTGAATTGAAATCGATAGAAATATTCAGTATTGCTATCCAGGCCATCTAAGGTTATAATATTACTGCCGAACAAATCCGTTCGGGTGCTATCGATGTAGGAGGAGGGGTTAGGGAAAGAAGCACTTTTATCTAATTCCAGAGTAAATTCAGTGGCTTGCGTTCCGGTTTTCACGTAAATACGAGCGCCGGAATTACTAACGCCGCCGACCACAGGGCCGTGAGTTATGTGCTGTGCACTCAGGCAAAAAGACAATAGAAGGCTAAGGAAAATCAAAGTCGGTTTCATGTTAGTAGCTTTTGTTTTTTTGTTCTTTGATAAATTGTGTGAATTTTTTTTAGTTCTTTGACATAAATTGTGGAAAATGGAACTTCAAAATGATAAGCCTTTCAGCCACTAGTGCTTCAGGAACTAAATCCTTGATAGCTTTAGAGGCGATTTTTTTTAAAATACAGCTCCCGGGAACCGAGCGCCTTCTAAAACAGCCCCTGAAAAATCAGCATCAATTAACACCGCATTTTCGAAATCTGCTCCGGTAAGATCAGCATTTTTAAAAGAAGCTTTTTGAAGGTTCGCTCGCGAAAAATCAGCTTTCCTCAATTGGGCATTTTCGAAATTGCTCTGTTGGAATTGCCCGTCGGTAAAAAGACAGAAACTTAACTCCGCTCCGGAGAAATCCAGATCAGAAGCCAAGGTACCACAGAAATTACTAAAAGCCAAGAGGGCTCCCCGGAATGACACACTTTTATTAAACCGGGCATATTCAAACTGTGCTTGCCTGCCAATTTTAGCTTCAGGACCTTCATATATGCCGGTAGAAATACCTTTTAGATGTAAGCAAATCCAGCGACCACCAGCCCCCCCTGAGTGAATAAATTTAGCGTGCTCATCTAAAGCCTTTACAACAGATGTCTGATTGACTTCTTTTGATTGCAAAGCTCTTTGGTGCATGATCACCTGATTCAGATGATTCATTGAATGCCCCAATAAATCACATTGTGGAAACCGAAGGCTGTTGGACAGCATACTGAAAGAAAAAGAAGGAGGCGTTTGTTTCCACAAAGAAGCCTGAGTGTCCTCATAACCAAGGTTTGAGTCGTAAAAGATCTGATTTTGTTGCCCGAGGTAACCTTTACAGGAAATGAGAAAGGCAAATAAAGATTCAATCCCGTGTAAAGCGTTTATTTTTTGAAGATGATTTTCAACCTTTAGATAGAGCGTAGGGGACAAATCATTCTCTTTGTGGACAATGCCGATTTCGTTCCCATCCGGCAGAACAACTATGCAGATCCAGTCTGGTAATTCGCTTTCTTTTTTAACTACTTCTTCTAAGGAAGACAGATGGATATAACCCTCTTTGCTGCCAGCCTCCCAATGTAGTTGAAGACCGTTCGATTCTCTAAGAAAATCAGCAATGGAAGTGGGAAGAATAGGGAGTGAAGCATTGGCATTATCAACTCCCGGGCTGGTTTGAAACTCAATTAACTCCACACACTCGATGGATTGTATTTCATTGGCTATTGACCTAAAAGCAGGCAGATAATACATTATCTTTTTACATCAAAGATAAACGATTTTTATTAAAAGCGAATATAAAACACAAAAAGTTTGTGAACTTTATAAACAAATTAGGTTCTAGATGATTTCATTTGGTCGAAATTAATTTGGGAAGTCTTTAAAGCAGGCCGTTAGGCCTGCTTTTTGTTCTTAAAATGTTTACCAAATGAAATCATCTAGAACCCAAAAAAAGGAACACCCCTCAAAAAAGAAAATTTCCTACCAGTTGCGACGAACACACGGGTGTATTAAAGAACATACCGTTTTTAGCCCAGCAATTTTTTAACAGTAGCAGAAATAGCTTTCCCGTCGGCTCTGCCTGCGAACTTTTTTGAGGCAGCCCCCATCACTTTGCCCATATCTTTCATAGATTCTGCTCCCACCTCATCAATAATAGCCTTAACTTCGCTTTCCAATTCTTCTGGTGAAAGTTGAGCCGGAAGATAACGCTCAATGATTTCGATTTCTTCTTTTTCCGTCTGAGCGAGTTCATCTCGCCCGCCTTTTTCGTAAATTTCTACCGATTCTTTGCGCTGCTTCACAAGTTTTTGAAGCATTTTAATCTCCTTTTCTTCCGTGAATTCTTCGCCTGAACCATCTGTTTTAGCCAAAAGAATAGCGGCCTTGATTGCTCTGATCCCTCTTAAAGCGACTTTGTCTTTGGCTTTCATGGCAGCTTTCAAATCTTCCAAAATCTTTTTTTCCAAACTCATGACTGATCTATTTTTTTTTGCAAAGATAAGAAAGCAAAAAATAAAATAGTAAATATCTAACAACGAAAGGGGGGACGTGCGGATGCACGTCCCCCCTTTCGCTATTAGATATAGTTCTTTGATATTTACTATTTTATTTTTTCGCCATGTAAGGCTGAAGGTGCCGGATATAATTTTCCACCCCTCCGCGCTTGTATCCTGTGCGAAGCAAAGTATTTTCGGTCGCATCTAAAATTAAGATTGTAGGATAACCACGTACACCATGTTTTCTGGCAAGGGTATTATTTTGCTTTCTCTCTTCATCACTTAAGCGGAAAGATCTTGGAAAGTCGAGCTTAACGCATACCAGGTTATCATTAGCAAAGTCAATAAAAGTAGGCTGAGAAAACACCTCCCGGTCCAGTTTTTTGCACCATCCACACCAATCGGAGCCGGTAAAGTTAATTAGTAAACGCTTATTTTCTTCTTTAGCTTGAGCAACAGCAGCAGCATAGTCCGTTTCCCAGCTTAATTCACCATCGGAAATCGTAGTAGAAGAGCTTTCATCAAATTGAGACATGCGGTACCCAAAACCAGCAACCAAGATTAGCGCAGCAACACTTAAAAATGCAATTTTCATTTTCTTTAATTTTTAATAATTTAAATTATTCCAGCTTTTATTAGACTTTACTTCAAAATTGTTTTATAAGCAAAAAGTCTATTAAGCCAAGCCTTTTTGATATCATCAAAGTTCGTAAATTTTTAGGAATCCAAACTTCCGCAAGGGGACATTTTAAAACATGTTTAACATTCGTAAAGGTAATCACAATGTCTTTGTTTTCACTGCTCGTTCTTCTATCTGGATAGTAAGTTCTACATAATCTTTTACGGAAAGCTGCTCGGGGCGCAGGCTAAAGGTTGGTGTATTCAGCAATTCATCTCCCTTGATGAAGGTTTTCATTGTATTTCGCAACATTTTCCTGCGTTGGCTAAATGCTTGCTTGACGATCCGCCTAAAAGATTTGTATTCACATCCAAGTTCCTGATCTTTAATTCTTTCCAAGCGAATAACAGAGGATCGCACTTTAGGAGGTGGTACAAAAGACCCTCTTTCAACATTGAAAAGCAAGCTTCCTTTGTAATAAGCTTGAGTAAGTACGCTAATAACCCCGTAAGTTTTGCTTCCAGGTGGCGCCACAATTCTCTCCGCCAATTCTTTTTGAAACATACCGACCATCTCCGGGATACGTTCCCGGTACTTGAGCATTTTGAAAACAATTTGAGATGAGATATTATAGGGGAAGTTGCCGATTAGCGCAAATGAATCCCCTTCGAATAATTGCTCAAGACGGCTCTTTAAAAAATCCTGAGACAGAATGCGTCCGTGTAACTGGGGATAAAAATCATTCAAATAACTGACCATGTCTCGATCTGCTTCCACAACCCGGAGGTCGAACTCTTTTTCTAATAAGTACTTGGTGAGCATTCCTTTTCCGGGGCCAACTTCGAGGAGGTTTGTATAAGTACCATTGTTGCTGAGGCTATCTGCAATGCGCTCTGCGATACTTTCGTCTTTAAGAAAATGTTGCCCGAAGGATTTTTTTGGTTTCATGATAAGATGGTTGGAAGCGCTTTTTAATGATATGGAGACCTTACCTTCTCAAATCGCTTGTTTGAATGTTTAACTATTTTTTTAAGGAATTGTTATATTCTCATCAAAAAGAACCCTGACAGGAAGTCCTAAAATTGTAATTCATTGCCTTTGGGCAGGATTTTTTTTATTTGGTAAATATTTATAAAAAATCTTTATATTTTGCTGCTGATTAATGCTTTATCTACTTTTTTCTTGATAAAAAAGTAGTAAAAAATCAAGGCTGTATTCAATTCTTAACGCTTTTTGGAAGGCTGGCAGCCTAA
>CAZHZT010000043.1:0-38652 GCA_964537285.1 uncultured Saprospiraceae bacterium
TTGAATACAGCCTTGATTTTTTGCTACTTTTTTATCAAGAAAAAAGTAGATAGATGTTTGATTAACAGAGCTATGCAAATGTTTTTAACAAATATGAGTCATCCTGAATTTTCAGGAGGACTCATATTTTTCAGACTTTATTTTCATTAATCCACACCTTGTTAATAAACCCATTTTGAGTTTCCTCAAAAAGCCCTTATTTTTATGAAATTTGAAGACAAAATAGTTTAAATTGGCAAGAGCAGCGACTAAGAACAAGAAGGAAACCCCCCTGATGAAACAATACTTCAAAATCAAATCTCAGCATCCGGATGCGATTTTGCTCTTTAGGGTAGGGGACTTTTATGAAACTTTTGGCGAAGATGCAGTAAAAGCTTCAAGTACTTTGGGGATTACCCTTACAAGCCGAAATAATGGGGGCAGCGATATTGAATTGGCGGGATTTCCCCACCACGCAATGGATATGTACTTGCCTAAATTAGTGCGTGCGGGTTTCCGTGTAGCGATCTGTGAACAACTCGAAAAACCTAGTAAGGAAAAAAAGATAGTTAAAAGAGGAATTACGGAAATCGTAACTCCTGGCTTGGCTACGAGTGAAAAGTTACTCGATCACAAGTCTAATAATTTTCTTGCTGCTGTTCATTTTGGGAAAAAAAAGAACTTTGGCCTGGCCATGCTGGATATTTCTACCGGAGAGTTTGTCGTTTCTGAAGGAGAGGCCGATTATATCGATAAATTACTTCAAAGCCTTCAACCGGCGGAAGTACTCTTCTGTAAGGCCCATAAACATGCTTTTCAAGATCAATTCGGTGATAAATTCTACACTTTTTCTCTGGAAGATTGGGTCTTTACAGAGGATTATGGACGCGAGAAGCTGCTAACGCACTTTGAAGTGCAGAACCTGAAAGGATTTGGGGTAGAGGATATGGAGTTGGCACAAATTGCTGCGGGTTCGATTATCCATTATCTACAAACGACCGAAAATAACAACGCTCGCCATATCAACCGGATTGCGCGTATTCATCCGGATCGCTACGTTTGGTTAGATCGCTTTACCATCCGAAACCTTGAACTAATTTCGAGTCCTAATGAAAGAGGAGTAACCTTAATAGATGTTTTAGATCAGACGGTTTCTCCAATGGGGGGGAGATTACTAAAAAAATGGGTTTTACTACCTCTGAAAAAAAAAGCCGAAATCGATCAACGATTGGAAATAGTGGCTTTCTTCATTTCGAATACTTTGCTTATCGACGAGCTATGCCCACTCATTCGGCAAATCGGAGACATTGAGCGCTTGATTTCCAAAGTGCCTATGCTGAAAATTAATCCGCGTGAGGTTCGTCAGCTGCATAAAGCACTCAATGTTATCGAGCCGATCATTGAAAGGCTGGCCGTAACAGGTCAGGCCGGACTGGAGCGAATTGCTGAAAAACTCGTTCCTTGTCCTAAATTGCGCGACGAAATTAACCGAACGGTAAATATTGATCCCCCCGTTAATTTAACCAAAGGCGGTGTCATTTCAGATGGCGTTTCGGAAGAACTGGATGAGTATAGACACATTATCCACCATTCAAAAGAGATCCTTGATGGCATTCGGGATAAAGAAGCTCAAAATACGGGCATTACTAGCTTAAAAATTGGGTTCAATAACGTATTTGGTTATTATCTGGAGGTTACAAATAAATACAAAAACCAGGGCCTTATACCTGATAATTGGACGCGCAAGCAGACCCTGACCAATGCTGAACGCTATATCACGGAAGAACTGAAGGAGCTTGAAAGTAAAATCCTGGGAGCCGAAGAAAAAGCACTCACGCTTGAAGCCCAGCTCTATGAGCAATTGCTGTTTACAATTTCTGATTACATCGCCCCGATGCAGATTAATGCGCATCAGATTGCCCAGCTGGATTGCTTGCTCTCTTTTGCACAAATCGCCCTTAAAAGACAATACTGCCAACCTGAAATCGATGAAAGTTTTTCTATTGAAATCAAGGCAGGAAGGCATCCGGTTATTGAACAGCAATTGGACCCGGGAAATGCCTACGTGCCTAATGATGTTTTTTTAGATAATGAAAGTCAACAAATTTTAATGATCACCGGGCCTAATATGGCGGGTAAATCGGCTTTGCTAAGGCAAACTGCCTTGATTTGTCTTATGGCTCAGATGGGAAGCTTTGTTCCTGCAAATGTTGCGCGGATTGGTCTGATCGATAAGGTTTTCACCAGGGTAGGGGCAAGTGATAATATTTCTTCGGGAGAGTCTACTTTTATGGTGGAGATGAATGAAACGGCTAGTATTATGAATAATATTTCTCCCCGAAGCCTGATTCTTCTGGATGAAATTGGAAGGGGGACGAGTACTTATGATGGTATTTCTATCGCATGGTCTATTGCTGAATTTCTTCATAACAACCCTTTTGCGCACTCCAAAACGCTGTTTGCAACACACTATCACGAACTGAATGAATTGGCTCACAAATTTGAGCGCATCAAAAACTTCCATATTTCTACCAAAGAAGTTGGCCAGAAAGTCATCTTCCTAAGAAAACTCACTCCGGGGGGTAGTGAGCACAGCTTTGGTATTCACGTTGCCAAAATGGCCGGTATGCCTCGCACCATTGTGGAAAGAGCCAATGACATCCTTCATCAACTCGAGCAAAAATCGATCGGCCAGCAGTCGGGCGAAATTCAGGAAGCTTTAAAAGAAATGCCTGCAGCTCCTATGCAGCTCAGTATTTTTGAAACCGCCGATCCAAAAATTGGTAAAGTCCGCGAAATATTGGAAAACCTTGACCTGAATGCTATGACACCTATCGATTGCATGATCAAATTAAGTGAAATGATGAAAATAATGCAAAAAGATTAGCGGATAACGGTAAACGGGAAACGGTGAAAGGTGAATGAATGGGAAAAAGGATTAGTTCGTTATCAAAATATTGATAATTGCTATCGTTATCCGTTCCCCGTTATCCGTTTACCGTTCCCCGTTTACCGTTATCCGTTTACCGTTGTGTCCGCATCATAATTATAGTCTTAGAGGGGGGTAAAGAGTCCGGAAAACAATTATACCAGCAAATCTTTGCCCTTAACTTTCAATTCAAAGGCTTCAAATATCCATTTATCTTCCATATTATAAACCTGTTTTTCCAGATAGGCTCCATTTTCCGGCTTTCGATAAACCTCGACAATTTTTTCCTTAGGAATTACAATCCAATATTCCAAAATATTGGATAAAGCGTATTTTCTAAGTTTTATTGTTCGATCTTTTTTCAATGTTTCTACAGCAACTTCAATTAGAAGGTGAATATCTTCCGGAGTTGGATGGGCTTGCTCATAATAATCTTCTCTAAACTTGAGAATTGCGATATCTGGCTCAGGTTCGGAATAATGATCTAATCTGACGGCCCCTTGCGTCCTTATATGAGCCTTATCAGAGAGAACACCAGTGAAAAATCGGTTTATTTTGTCCACATGACTCGAATGATAGGCCGTCATTGGACTCCGAAGCAGGAGCTCTCCACTGATCAATTCCACCCGCGGTTTATTTTCAAAGATTCCGGCTTCTCCCATGCGATAATAATCTTCTACGGAAAGAAGGATTTTTTGGCAGGAGTCTTCAGTTGGGTATGGAGTAATTTCTTTGGTCATAAATTTAGTTTATTGTTGAATGTGTTTTAAAATTAGTTGTTTTTGTTGAAAAAGACAAGTTGTTTCCTTTGAAACATGAGCCATCCCGAATTTTAAGAAACTTCATGTTGTCATAATAGTTAATAATAGAAGATGTAAATCAATATTTCGGACCGGCCTTATTCAATTTAGCTTTTTGTCCCGAATCAAGTTCGGGACAAAAAGCGTTAAGAATTGAATACAGCCTTGATTTTTTGCTACTTTTTTATCAAGAAAAAAGTAGGTAGACTATTGATTAACATACCTTTGTAAATATTTTTCTGCAAAACCTGAGTCATCCCGAATTTTCGGGATGGCTCAGGTTTTCATACTCCCCCCTTCAACCGATTTTCATTTCGACTGTTAGGTACCTCAACAATGGGTGCATTTCATTTTATCACTGCCGGCAAGAGAAGAGATACACCCGCAACAAGTAATAACAGCAAAGATATTTCATTTATGAGCAAGGTTTCAGTATTCTGGCATCGCCGCGATTTACGATTAGAAGATAATGCAGGATTATATCACGCCCTGAAATCGGGCCATCCCGTTTTGCCCCTTTTTATTTTTGATACGGATATTCTTGATAAACTGGAAGATCGACAAGATGCCCGGGTAACATTCATACATGATGAGGTACTGAAACTAAAGTACCAATTAGAGGAAATGGGATCCTCTATGGTCATTAAATATGGTAAACCGATTGAAATCTGGAAGGAATTAATCAAGGAATTTGAGATTGCCGAAGTCTATACCAACCGTGACTATGAAAGCTATGCCAGGCAACGCGATGAGGAGGTTCAGGCGTTTCTTTCTTCGCAGGGCATTCCTTTTTTCGATTATAAAGATCATGTCATTTTTGAAGAAAAAGAGGTTGTAAAGAAGGATGGAAGCCCTTACACCGTTTTTACTCCTTTCAGCAAACGCTGGAAAGCTAGGCTGCTGGATCATTCCAATTCGGGAGAGAGCATATCAGAATCTTACTATTTCAAGCCTTATTCAACTGAAAATTACTTTACTCATTTTTTTAAAACTTTTCCTCATCCGGAAATTTCTCTTCAAAAAATGAATTTCAAAAAATCAAACGTCCATATTCCAGGCAGAGAAGTTAAACAGGTAATTATTCGAAATTATGGAGAGAATCGGAATTTTCCGGCTATTGAAGGGACAAGTAGGCTGGGGGTTCACTTTCGTTTCGGTACGATCAGCATCCGCGAGAAAGCACGAAAGGCTTCCAAACTGAGTGAAACTTATTTAAACGAACTGATTTGGAGGGATTTCTATGCAATGATCTTAGCTAATTTTCCTCACGTTGAAAATGGACCCTTCCGGGAAAAGTACGCGGGTATTGAATGGCGAAATAAGGAGGATGAATTCCAGGCCTGGTGTGAAGGTAAAACCGGCTATCCGATAGTGGATGCAGGTATGCGAGAACTAAACACCACCGGCTATATGCACAATCGGGTACGCATGATCACAGCCAGTTTTTTAACAAAACATTTACTCGTTAACTGGCAATGGGGAGAAGCATACTTTGCCAAAAAGCTCCTGGATTTCGATCTTGCCAGTAATAACGGTGGTTGGCAATGGGCGGCAGGTTCTGGTACGGATGCAGCCCCCTATTTTAGAATTTTTAATCCAACTTCCCAGCAGCAAAAGTTTGACAAGGATATGAGCTATATAAAAAAATGGGTGCCAGAATATGGGACTTCTGATTATCCAAAACCTATTGTCGAACATAAATTTGCAAGGGAAAGGTGCCTAGAAACCTATAAAAAGGGGTTAAATCAGTAGATAGTAAAAAGAGAGAACCATGAGTCATCCCGAAAATTAGGGAACTTCATGTTGTCACAATAATAAAAAAGATACTGTAAATCAATATATTAGGACCGGCCTTATTCAATTTAGTTTTTTGACAGGCTGGAAGCCGTTAAAAAATGAATACTGTTTGAGCCTTGGCGAGTTTATTCATTTTAGGCTGGAAGCCTGTCAAAAAGCGTTAAGAATTGAATACAGCCTTGATTTTTTGCTACTTTTTTATCAAGAAAAAAGTAGAGAATGCCTTGATTAATAGGCGTGTATAGAGTTTTTTTTACAAAACATGGGTCATTCCGAATATTCGGAATGACCCATGTTCCTCTCTTTCTATTGAGGTTTGATCAGGAAAGGTAATCTAGCCTGAATGCCTTCCATTTCTTTTACATCCTGAACATATTCATACCAAAGATAATATTCGCCTAGTTCTTGCTTAAGTACGCGTTTGGCAGCTGTACTTTCTTCCAGCCCGACATATTCTTCCAAAAGTTGCTGCCAGGGGTCTTTGATTTTGGGATATTCCTGGATTTCTGCTTCAGTTTCTCCGGTAAGGAAGCGAGCAATTTCTATTGCTTGGTCTAAATCGCCAAATTGATCAATAAGCCCTATTTCAAGGGCATCTTTGCCTGCCCAAACACGGCCCTGGGCGATTTGGTGAACAGAATCGACACTAATGCTGCGTGCTTCAGCTACTCTTTTCAGGAAGGTTTGATATAAACTGTCGGTTTCGTTCTTAAGGATTTCGAGTTTTCTGTCAGCGACCGGGAAAATTCCGTTTATTCCATCTGAGAATTGACCAACTTTAACCGTATCAAAATGAATCCCGAGCTTGTCATCAAGTAATTCTTGCATATTCGGAAGGAGCCCTACAACTCCTATAGATCCTGTTAGCGTTGCCGGATCTGCCAGGATGGTGTCGGCACCGCAGGCAATATAATACCCACCGGAAGCAGCCAGATCACCCATAGTAGCTACAACTGGCTTACCCGCCTTTCGGGCCAAATCCAATTCATGCCAAATATCTTCTGAAGCCACGGCACTTCCGCCCGGCGAATTGATGCGAACTACTATGGCTAAAGCATCCTCATCTTTACGAATTTTGCGAATCATTTCAGTGTACTTTGCTGCTCCGATAGATCCGTTTTCGCCTTTACCATTTACGATATTTCCTTCAGCATAGATTACTGCAATATGCGGCTTGGAAGAAAGGGAAAAGGCATTATCCTCTTTACTCACAGACCATAAAGTCTGTAAAGAGCAGAACTTTAATTTTTCATTCTCTTTTAAACCAACTCGCTTCTTGAGTCCTTCAAGAACCTCTTCTTTATAGCTCAACTGATCAACCAGCCCTAAGTTAAGGGCGTCTTTCGCATTTTTTAATAAGAGTTCGTTGGATATCTTTTTTAGCTCAGGAGAACTTTTTTCCCTGGAAACTGAAATGCCGTCGAGATATTCTTCGAATAGTGCAGAAAGGTATTCCCGAATCTGATACCTGTTTTCTTCGCTCATTTCATTTGCTCTGTAAGGTTCAGAAGCACTTTTAAATTTACCTTTGTAAATAACCTGCCAATTTATTCCGATTTTATCAAACATATCTTTTAAATAAGGAACAAAAGCAGCAAAGCCTTTAAGGTCTATATTCCCCATTGGATGCAGGTACACTTCATCTGCGGTAGATGCTAAATAATAAGTACCCTGGGTGTAATAAGGACTGTAAGCAACAATGAATTTTCCACTATTTTTGAACTCTATCAAAGCCTTTCTGATCGTTGAGGCCTTGACTTGTCCTCCTGAGAAGTTTTCCAGGTCCAGAAAGATCCCTGTGATATTGTCATCTGTTGCAGCATCTTTGATCGCTTTACATATATCACTTAAACCCAAAATATTCTTGGGTTTAAAATCCTGAAACTCAATTTGAGTATTATTCGTTCTTTCCGGGATTTCCTGACTGAAATCAAGCTTCAAGACAGAATTCGGTTTAACCGTAGGCTTTTCTTCGAAAATGGCCGCAAATGAAGAAAATATTAATAGTGTAAGCAATATTAAGGCTCCCGAACCGAGAATGGTTCCGAAACACGAAGCAAAAACTATTTTGAAAAATTGTCTCATACTAATTTTTAGTTTTTTCAAGTATCTTTAATGAAGTGTGCTAATTCAACAAAAGCTGTTCTTTGCCCTTAGTGAGCGCTTCTATCCAATAAAAAGACCCTTATCAGGAGCAAAGAATTGATTTTTCTGAATATACACTCCATTAAAGATATTATTACTTTCTGATTTGTTGAAAGAAAGGCTATCATTGGGCCGTCTTTTTAGATAAATGGTACATTTTTTTAGAGTAGAAGCAGCTTTTTTCTCTAAAGCATACTCTAAAGAGAGAGTAAATTGTTAATAATTTTAAAAAAGAGAAAAAATGCTAGATCCGTGCAAAAAAATACCTATTTTTATTGCCAACAATGCTTTAGAGAAAACTTCGGTATCAGCTATTGATAAAGCATGTCTCCCGATTAACAAGATTAACAATAAGCTTCGATGCTTGAATTTTTCCCTTTGGGGCGAAAGTTAAGTTCCTGAAAGAATCCTTAGTGACAACTCCCGTGCACTTTAATTGCTTTTTTTTCAGTAAAATTGTAAAAACTTTCGTTCTTTGACAAATTGTGTGGAGTTTAAAAAAGATAAAGTCTGAATGCACTGGTGGCTGAAGGGCTTATCATTTTTAAACTCCATTTTATCACAATTTATGTCAAAGAACCAAAATTTTAAATGTCATAAACATTTACGTAAATCTTATGAAACAGCTAACAGCTACCCTAAAATCGTTTTGCATGTTTTTGTTATTGTTCGCTTTCCAATATGCTGGCGGGCAAGGACAAATAGATGTTATTCCTGGCAATGTAGCGCCATTTACCCCTGAAAACCTTATCAGTAACGTATTTCTCGGTGAAGGTGTAGAAGTCATCAGCATTAATTATGATGGTGCTGATGATGCTGTCGGGTATTTTTCTGATGGTATGAATGATATAGGTATTGAACGAGGAATTGTTCTTTCTTCTGGTCAGGCCGCAACTGCCGCAACTCCTAATAATTCCGGTTCTACTACAGGAAATACTTCCGGACCAAGTACTGATGCTGACCTGACTGATATTGCAAATTTTAATATCAATGATCTGGCTCGTTATGAAATAACGTTTGTTCCAATTTCAGATACACTTCGGTTTCGCTTCGTTTTTGCTTCCGAAGAATATCCGGAATGGTCATGTACTTCTTTTAACGATGCTTTCGGCTTCTTTATAAGCGGCCCGGGCATCAATGGCCCATACTCTGGTAATGCCGAAAATATCGCTCTTGTCCCGGAACCCTCCGACCCAACAGGTTTAACGTTTACAAATGTTCCGGTATCCATTAGCAATGTGGCAGACTCCATGAGCGTATGCCCTTTCGACTATAGCCAGTATTGGAATGATAACTCAAATAGCAACACCCTCACCTATGACGCCTACTTAGATGTGTTTACGGCACAGGCAATAGTTATTCCTTGCGAAACATATACCATCAAGTTGGCTATCGCTGATGCAAGTGATTCGGCTTATGATTCAGCCGTTTTCCTGGAAGCTAAAAGTTTCGGAACGGATGCCTTGGAAGTGGAGTTAAATACCGTCAGCCTCGATGGTACCATTACTGAAGGTTGTGCAGACGGAACAATCACCGTTAGCTTGCCTAATCCGGTGGAAGCAGATTTTCCTTTGGATTATACCGTAATCGGTACGGCGATCAATGGAATAGATTACGCCGACATACCTTCCGGCCTCTTCATTCCTGCGGGGGATAGTTCTATTACCATTCCTCTAATTGCTTTTGAAGATGATATGAATGAACCTCTGGAAACGATCGGTTTTGAAATCCAGCGCGATCCTTGTAATCGAGATACTTTTTGGGTGAATATTCGCGATAATGAATTGGTTCCACCTCAATTAGGGCCGGATACCATAATCTGTGCCGGTGATTCCGTTCAGCTGGATGGTACATTACCGGTTACCTTGCCTCCGCCTCCAAGCTTTTCCAGTAATGGATCGGTGCCCTTTTCTTATCAGGATCCTCCTGATCCTGAGTTTTCTGATATCAATGTCTTTGGAGTACAACCCGCGATTCTGGAGAATGGTATGATTCAATCGGTTTGTATTGATAGTTTGTCTCACCAATGGGCAGATGATGTGGATCTCTATCTCATTTCTCCCGGTGGTCAATTCGTGGAGCTTAGTACTGATAATGGGCAAGACGGAGGCAATAGCAGTCAACTCGATTACTTCATCGATATGTGTTTTACCTTAGATGCTACGACTCCAATCAATGATCCGGAGCCTTTTGCCTTTGCTAGTTCTTTACCATTTACGGGAGATTGGCAGCCCGAAGGTGTTTGGGAAGATCTCTGGGACGGAGAAAATCCTGCCAACGGAACCTGGCAATTGCGACTTTCCGACGATACGCCTGGGTTTAACGGAACTTTGTTTAGCTGGACCATTACCTTTGAGCCTATTTATAAAATTGAATATGAATGGACGCCTGCCACCGGACTGAGTTGCGCGGATTGTCCTGATCCGATAGCTTCTCCAGATACGACTACTACCTATATCCTCAGAGCTTTTGATACTTATGGCTGCGAAGTTTATGACACCATTACGATTACAGTACCTGAGACGTTGCCTGCTCCTGTAGGTTCTTGTGAATTATTGAATGATACCTCAATTTATTTTACCTGGGACACTGTTCCTGCTGCTATCGGATATGAAATAAATATAGGCAGTGGTTGGGTTCCTTACACGGGCCCAATGGATACACTTGGCGTCACACTGCACAATCTTATCCTGAACACTTGTTATGATGTGCAGGTCAGAGCTTATGGCATATGCGATGGAGCCAATACCGTTATCACTTGTTGTACGCCTCCTTGTACACCTCCTGATGTGACTATTGATGCGATCGAAGGGGTTTCGTGCTATGGAGGTAGTGATGGATACCTGAAAGTAACAGGTTCTGGGAACTTCCCTCCATTTACTTATTCAATTATTGATCTTGGGCCGAGTTCTACCGGCGAATTCTTTGGCTTGCCTCCGGGGGATTGGGTGGTACAAGTGGTAGATAATGCCAATTGTCCGGCTTTAATTGATATTACCATCGAAGAACCTGATTCCATGCAACTTACCCCCAACCTCATAAGCGGCATTGCTTGTAATGGCGGGCAAAGTGGTATTGCTACCGTAATTATTAATGGAGGGCAAGGGCCATTTAGTTTTGCATGGGAGGATGGACAAACGGATTCCATCGCCGTTGACCTGGCACAAAGTGATGTCAGTGTAACGGTGACTGATGTTAACGGATGTACTGCCGAAACCACAGTAGAGGTGGGGGAAGAAGATGCTTTATTCCTTGGAATGGCTTCCGTTCCGGTTCCATGTTTCGGGGAAACCAACGGGATTGCTATCGCAACACCTGAGGGAGGAGTGCCTCCTTATGCTTACCTATGGGGCCCTGAAGCGAATAATGCTACCGATTCTTTGGTTACAGGCCTTGGGACAGGTACTTATGCTGTAACCGTCAAAGATGCCGTAGGTTGTACCACCTTTGCTGATGTGTTCATTGATGAAAATCCGGAAATGATCCTTACAACCGGTGGAGAAGATGTGCGTTGCTTTGGAACATTTACAGGTAAAGCCCATGTAGGTGTAACTGGTGGCTTGCCGGGATATACCTACCAATGGAATGACTTCGTTGGCCAAACAGCCGATACGGCTTATAATGTTCCTGCAGGAAACTATTTGGTGGTTGTTACAGATGCCGCGGGATGTGTGGATACCGGCTATGTAGATGTGGATTCCCCCGAAGAAATTACCGGAACATTCACCGCCGAAACAACTTCTTGTTTCAACACTGAAGACGGATCAGCAACCTTAAATATTCAGGGTGGGGTAGGGCCCTTCACCTACATGTGGGTTGATAGCACTACTTCATCTGCAATAAGAGAAGATTTGGCGCCCGGCCAATACTTTGTTACTGTTGTGGATATTAATAACTGTGCCGGTCTGGTGGAGGTTGAAATTGATTCTCCTACACCTCTGGAGTTATCTATCTCAACTACTGATGAAATTTGTGCCGGGCAGGAAGATGGTTCTGCCAATGCTGTTGTAAATGGTGGAACCAGCCCTTACCTTTACGATTGGGGCAACGGAAACGTACCAGACGAAAATGTTTCCAATCTTTCAAGCGGAGCTTATATTTTGACGGTTACCGATGATTCGGGCTGTTCCATAGTTGATTCGTTTTCCATTCAAGCTCAGGATAGTATAATTTTAGAATTGAATAAAATGGATGTCAACTGCTTTGGCGAATCTTCTGGTAGTGCTCAGGTTTTAGTCAGCGGAGGAACAGGTAATTTCCAATATCTTTGGAATCAGGGCGATCAGACTGTTGAAATACAAAACCAGCCAGCCGGAACTTATTCTGTAGAAGTTACAGATGATAATGGCTGTCAGGCAGAAGCTTCAATCGAAATTAACGAACCTCCCGTATTGCAGTCAACTATCTTACCTGAAAATATTAGTTGTAATGGCGAGGCTAATGGAATGGCTTCTGTAATTCCTTCCGGGGGCACTGCTCCTTATCAATATGAATGGAGCAATAACCAAATAGACTCTGTTTCGTCAAACTGGGATGTGGGTACGCATTATTTAACTATTACGGACGCCAATGGCTGTGAATTGACAGATACTTTTAATATTGACCAGCCTGATGCATTGGTTCTGGATCTTGTTGCACTGGAAGATGTTAGTTGTAATAATGGAGAAGATGGCACCATTGAAGTATCCGTTTCAGGGGGCGCAGGTTCCTATTCCTATGAGTGGAGCGATGCAAATATCGGAGATACTCCTCTAGCCCAAAACCTAAGCAGCGATTCTTATTCACTTACCGTTACCGATGCTAATGGTTGTACCATCGTTTCCAGTTGGGATATACAACAACCTGCTGCTTTGCAAATTTCCACAGAGACTACCAACGTGGATTGCTTTGGTAATAATAGCGGTGCAATAGATATCACCGTATCCGGAGGTACAACTCCTTACACCTATTTTTGGAATAACACCCTTATTGAAGAAGATCTTGTTGGTGTAATTGCCGGAACTTATAGCGTAACAGTCACGGATGCTAATGGATGCGAAGAAGTGACTTCCGCCACTATTTCTGAACCTCCGGCTATTGAAATTAATTTCTCTGCTGATCTTGTATCTTGTTATGGAGGAAATGATGGAGCTATTTCTATTGAAGTCATCGGGGGAGCAACGCCTTATTCCTATGATTGGACCGGTCCCGGAGGGTTTATCGCTAGTACAGAAGATCTGCAAAACTTATCCGCAGGGGATTACTTCCTGACCCTAACCGATAATAATGGTTGTACTTCAACCTTGAATAATGTCTTAGTGGAGCAACCCTCTGAGGCTGTTACTACTTCTATTGCATCTCCTGACTTAATTTGCGAGGGTGCCCAGGATGGAACAGCTACTGTAGCCGTTACAGGTGGCACTGGGCCTTACTCCTATCTTTGGAGCAATGGTCAAACGACAGCTACTGCTGTTAATCTTGGAGAGGGAAGCTACTCCGTTACCGTTTCTGATATGAATGGCTGTGAATTTATTGACCAAACGGAAATTGTTTCCTACGGAGAAATAACTATGGACCTTAGCCAGGATCCCGCGCTTTGTTTCAATGGTACAGATGGATCTGCTGAGGTGCTCCAAATATATTACGACGGAGTGCCTGCCGATATGAATGCGTTTGATTTCTTGTGGAACTCATCTCCTAATCAGTTTGGACAAACTGCGAACAATCTTCAAGCGGGAGAAACTTATCTTGTGGTTGTCTCAAATCAAGCCAATTGTGGAGCGGCTCAGGAAATAACGATTGGTAATCCGCCTGAGTTAATTGCTTCCGTTGCTCAGACAACAGATGTTTCCTGCTTTGAAGGCAATGATGGCCAAGCTACTGTAAATGCTAGTGGCGGAACAGGCACGCTTTCCTATTTCTGGGGGGCTAAGGCAGGTAATCAAACGGGAACCACTGCCCAAAATCTTGAAGCAGGTAATTATACCGTAACCATTTCTGATGAAAATGGCTGCCAGGCCTATGCGAATCTCGAAATAAATGAACCAGAGCAGTTGCTAGTCGATGATATCACCTTTAGAAATGTGGGGTGCTTTGGTGAATCTACCGGCTCCATCTCTGTAATCGTTGAAGGCGGAACGCTTCCGTATTCGTATCAATGGAGCAATGGAGGAACCGGTGCCTCCATCGAATCACTTCCTATTGGCACCTATGAACTGAGTGTAACCGATGCCAATGGTTGCGAAACTTCAATCATTCAGGCTATTCGCCAGCCGGACGCACCGGCTACGGCTTCTATCACCACTGAAGCTGTCTCTTGCTTTGGAAGAGCAGATGGTAGAATTCTCTTCAATGCGCAGGGTGGAACCCCTCCTTATGATTACAGCATTGATGGTGAAAATTACAATGGCTCTAGTATTCAAATTGGTTTGGATGCTGGTTTTTACCCTGAACTTTATTTGAGAGACGCCGCTGGTTGTGAATTCTATGTAGGTTCTGTACAAGTAACAGAACCTCAACCTATTACTGTCGAACTAGGGGAAGATCAGGAAATTATTTATGGAGACTCAATCTTGATAATTCCTGAACTGGCTAATGCAGCAGAGCCTGTTTTTTATGATTGGACTCCGTTAGATAGCTTGGATTGCATCGCGGATGATTGCTCATTTGTAAATGCATACCCTAGGTTTACACGAAGCTATAAGTTGCTAATCGAAGATGTTAATGGCTGCCGTGCAGAAGATCGAATCACTATTTTTGTGAGAGCTAACAGAGGGGTTTATGTGCCTACCGGCTTCTCTCCTAATGGCGATGATCAGAACGATGTGCTTACAGTAAGAGGGCTTCCGGGAACCTTAATCGAATCTTTCAGAGTGTATGATCGTTGGGGAGAAATGCTTTTTGAAGCGAAAGACTTCCAGATCAACGATCAGAAATATGGCTGGAATGGCTCGTTTAGAGGTAGCGTATTAAATCCGGGTACTTATATCTGGGTTGTCGAAGCCCAGTATGAAGATGGATACGTGGAGATTTATAAAGGAAGTACTACTTTGTTTAGATAAGAATAGAGCCTTTTAACAAGGTTTCAAAAACGCGGGAAGGGCCGTTGGTTTCTAATCAGAAACCAACGGCCCTTCCCGCGTTTTTGAAACCTTGTCCTTCAACAATATGGATAAATAAATGTTAAAATTTTCAAAACAATCGATAGTGATGTTGTTACATTCGATGTATATACATATATTTGCAGCGTGATCAAAACAAGATTATGAAAATAGAAGAGGAGATAAGACAAAAGCACTTCAAAAGCGAATACCAAAAGGTACAGATCAATATTTTATTCACAGCAAGCTGGCTTACAAAGCGAACAGGTGATTTATTAAAACCCTTCAAAATCTCTTGGCAACAGTTTAATATCCTTCGGATTCTTAGAGGTATGCACCCTGACACAGCTTCAATCAAGCTATTAACTGAGCGTATGATTGACAAGATGTCAAATGCATCTAGGTTGGTAGAAAAGTTAAAGCAAAAGGGGCTGGTAGAGCGAAAGGAATGCCCTGCAGACAGAAGGAAAGTAGATGTCGGGATAACCGAGGAAGGCCTGAAATTGCTTCGCGAAGCGTCAAAGGTAATAGAGGAGGATATGAACACCCATTTAAACGAAATATCAACGGAAGAAGCTAATCAATTGAATACCTTGCTGGACAAACTCAGGGGGTAATTTTTCTGCTTATAAAGTTGTATATACATTATTTGTAGTAACTTTTTTTTAAAAAATCAATAACTTATTTACCATGAGAAAGAATACCGTATTTTCATTCGCAGCCATATTAGGCTTAATTGTATTTTCTGCTTTTACATTGACAAATGAACTAACAGATACGTTCAAAGTTGACACCAACCAAAGTGTGGTTAACTGGAAAGCTTATAAAGTAACGGGCCAACACGAAGGTATTGTGAAAATCAAGGACGGAGAGTTAGAAATGGAAAATGGAGCCTTAACCGGAGGTAGATTCACAATGGACATGACGTCTATCACTGTTACGGATTTGTCGGGTGGCATGAAAGGTAAACTTGAAGGTCACCTTAAATCTGCTGATTTCTTTGGCGTTGAAAATCATCCTTCCGCAGAATTTGTTATTACAAATGTGGTGCCTAAAGGTACTCCTGGTGATTACAAAGTTGTTGGGAACTTGACAATCAAAGATATTACAAAAGAGATCAAATTCTACACCAATGTAACAGAAGAAGGAAAAATGATAAAAGCGACTGCAGACATGGAGATCGACCGCTCTGAGTTTAATGTACGCTATGGTTCCGGAAGTTTCTTTGAGAACTTAGGGGATAAAACAATTTATGATGAGTTTGACCTAAGTGTAAGCTTAGTAGTGAAAAAATAAGGTATAAGACTAAACATGAGTCATCCCGAAAATCCGGGATGACTCATATTATTTTTATGTTAGACGAACTCACTATCCTTACTCTTAAACGGCTCGTAAGGTTTTATCCTTGGGCGTATAATAAGCCTAAGTGATTGATCATATGTAAAGTAGCTCCACACCCAATTGATTAGTACAAAGAGCCTGTTTTTAATGCCAATCAAAGAAAATAGGTGTACCAGCATCCAGATGACCCAGGCAAGAAAGCCTTTCATGCGGAGGTGCTTTAAATCCACTACTGCTCTGTTCCTTCCTATTGTTGCCATTGATCCCTTATCTTTATATTTGAATGCGCGAATTTCTTGCTCTTTTAGCATTCGTTTGAAGTTTTTAGCTACCGTTTGGGCTTGCTGAATGGCTACCGGTGCTACTTGTGGATGCCCGTTGGGAAAGGCTTCGCTGATAATGGCAGCGATATCTCCGATTGCATAAATATCATTTGTCCCTTTTATTTTGAAGTACTCATCTATTGCAATGCGGTTATTTCTCAATAGGGAATCTTTGGGAAGCCCTTTAATTGGATTTCCTTTGATGCCGGCAGCCCAAATTACTTTTCTGGCTTGTACACTGGTGCCGTCATTCATATATACATATTCATCGTCAATATCTACTACAAATTTATTTTTCAAAACAATCACTCCTAAGTCTGTTAAAAACTTTTCTGAAGCTGCGGAAGCAGCCTCGGACATCCCGGGAAGCAAGCGGTCATCTCCCTGAATGAGGTAAATATCGATTTCTTCAGGATTTATTTCTCTGTAATCCTTTGGCAGTATATATTTTTTCATTTCAGCTAAAGCGCCTGCTACTTCAACTCCTGTAGGCCCACCGCCTACAATAGCGATATCAATAAGCCCTTGACGGTTATCGTAATCAGTAGTCGTAATGGCTTTTTCATAATCATCCAGGATGGCATTTCTAAGGTATAAAGCCTCAGAGACCGATTTCATTGGGATCGATTGTCCTTGAATTACATCATTCCCAAAGAAATTAGTACTGGCACCTATTGCAATGACCAAATAATCATATTTTAGAGTACCTAATTGAGTTATGATTTCTTTTCTATCCCGATCTATCGCATCTACAGGGCTAACCCTTATAAAAATATTCGGAGACTTTTGAAAGATCTTTCTAAGCGGAAAACAAATAGAACCGGGCTCCAGACCAGACATGGCTACCTGATAAAATAGAGGTTGGAATTGATGATAGTTGTTCTTATCAATTAAAACCACTTGATATTCTGTTTTATTCAGTGCCTGGGCAAGGGTCAGGCCCGCAAAACCAGCCCCAATGATTACAATCCTTTTTTGATCTGTATCTGGAATATTTACAGAGTGCATATATGTTTATTTATTAAATTTATTGTTCTTCGAATAAATAATTTTAGAGGAACCGGCTCCCACACCAATGACAGAGCGCATCGTTTCTTCTATAGATGCATCCAGGAACTCCACCTTATTTTCCGGAACATGGAATATTAATCCGTTTGTAGGGTTAGGTCCTGTCGGAACAAAAACGGTGAAGTAACCATTGTCCAATTCATCGGTTATAAAACCTGTCATTCTGGTTTCATTGCCATAAAGATCAACAATCACCGCCCGGGAAAATGCTGAGTTCCCATTGGTCCCGGCAAATTGCTCAACCGTTTCCTTTATCGTGTCGTAGAAGGGTAAATAGGATAACAGTCCGGCTTCTACGAAGAGAAACAACTGCTTCCCAAACTGGGTTCTTACAAACAAACCCACGGAAAAACAAAACAACAAAATGATACCTATGGAAATCAGATCAATAATTAACTGATCAGTTATTTTACCGAAGCTAATTAATTGATTGACTGGTCGGATCAATTGCTGCACAAAGGTGAATAACAGATTGATAATAACCACAAAAATGGTAATTGGTAAAATAACAATTACTCCCCCAATAAAAGTAGTTATAAAAAATCGCTTAATTTTTTTTAACATGGAACTTGTCTTTTATACCTTAATTTCCGGCACATTTGCGGAATTATCAAAACTTTTAGACGAATATTTACTTAGTACTCTGGCACCTAAGTTAATAAACATTTTGAAGGTATCTTTTTTCCTTCAACTTCGTTAAAAAGCCTCGCCGTAACTAAGGTTCCCGAAGGCATCCGGGACAAGTTATGCCTACGTTTTTTGCCTTGTTAAAGAAAAAAATCCCCTCGTTCAAAATATTCATTAACTTAGGTGCCAGAGTACTCAACACCATTGTTTACAATTATTTAAACATTTTTTGCTCAACAATGGCTTTGAATTTTACAGAAAAAAAAGTTTCTTTGTGAAAACACAATCCTCCTAGCAGTCATTTAACTTTTAAAGCAATTCCCCAAACCTTTTGCTGCCTTTCACGTAACAGAATAAATGGAATGCCTCCCTTGTCAACATGAGTTGACCTTACTGTATAGTATTTATTTATTGGTATATATTTTGTAGAGAATTCATCCTAACAAACTTACGTATGAGAAATATGGAACTAAAATTACAACAAATTTTTATCCTCTTATTGTTCTTTGGGCTCGCCCCGAATTTATCTTTGTCAGCATCGACTGATAATCCTGTAGAAGTAACCGTTACCGGTACCAATCCCAGCTGCCCGGGTGCTATGGACGGAACGGCAACAGCTACCGCAACCGGAGGCTGGGAGCCTTATATTTATGAGTGGAGTACCGGAGACACTACTCAAACCATTACCGGCCTTGGCCCTGGTACTTACACGGTTACAGTTACAGATATTGATCTGGCTTTCGACATAGGGGAAATTACGCTAACAGAAGATTCCATCATTTGGGAAACAGCTTCTAACTTTGAAACTTGTATTGGAAGTTGCGATGCTACTCCCGGGGTAGTTTCTGTTTCAGGTGGAACACCTCCGTATACTTTCCTTTGGAATGACCCTACGAACAATACAGAATGGTTCTTAGAAAATGCTTGCGCCGGCGATTATGAAATTACTATCACGGACGCTAATGGTTGTAATACCGTTGCTACTGTAACTGTAGAGGTGTCTCCTGAAGGTGTCTGGATAATGACCACCAAGACGGATGTTACTTGTGCTGGGGCTATGGACGGAACAGCTTATGCTGGGGCTATGACCGGAACGCCTCCTTTTACTTATCAGTGGAGTGATCCTGCTATGCAAACCGATAAGGAAGCTGTAGGCCTTGGCCCTGGTAAATACTTTGTCACCGTTACGGATGTAAACGGCTGTACAAATATCGACAGTGCTATTATTAACGAGCCACCGGTGTTAGATATAGATCTGGTAGTTACTGATTTTGATTGCCAGAGTGGAGGTACCGGCAGTATTACTGCTAATCCTAGCGGAGGTACGCCTCCTTATACTTATGATTGGAATACTAATGAAACTACAAAAACCATCACCAACCTTACTACCGGCACCTATACCGTGATGGTTACGGATGCGAATGATTGCGTAGCAGTAGCTATGGCAGAAATCACGGGAGCCAATCCCGATGCCGGGACTTTAACGATAGATGCTGACAGTGTTTGTCTGGAGCTGGGGGCAGCTACCATTTCAGCCACTCCTGGCGGCGATGCCGAAGTACCCAACGGATACGAAATTGTCTATGTTTTAACTTCGGGGCCTGGTTTGGTCATCCTTCAAACCAATGCCAATCCAACTTTTACTGTTAATGACTTAGGTTTTTATACGATCCATACATTGGTTTATGATCCACAAACACTTGATCTCTCCATTATTACTCCTGGAGTGACTACAGGTTTTGAGGTAAATGGTTTATTGGTTCAAGGGGGAGGAGATATTTGTGCTTCTCTGGATGTAACCGGAGCCTCTGCTGAGGTTTATGATTGTTGTGAGGCCGATGCGGGTACATTAACCAACGTTCCTGATGTTTGTCTGTACAATGGTAGCGCAACACTTGAAGCTCTTCCCAACGGAGATGCAGTTGTTCCTGCCGGGTATCAAGTACTTTATGTACTTACTTCCGGAGCAGGTCTAGTGATCGAAGCAGCTAATCCAACACCCACTTTTACAGTCAATGATGAAGGGCTTTTCACTATTCATACTTTAGTTTATGACCCAAGTACACTTGACCTGAGTATTATTGTACCGGATACTACAACTGGTTTCGATGTAAATGCGCTTTTAATTCAAGGAGGCGGGCTTATCTGTGCTGCTTTGGATGTTACGGGTGCGCCTTTCGATGTAGTTGGCCCTGATGCAGGTACATTAACAGCGGATAATGATGTAGCTTGTTTGGAAAATGGCCAGGCAAGCTTGTCTGCTACGCCAAATGGTGATATTAATATTCCAGCTGGTTATGAACAAATTTTTGTTTTGACTTCTTCTGCTGGTTTGATTATTGAACAAGTTAATAATCAGCCTGAATTTACAGTAACTGCGCCTGGTTTGTATACGATACATACGCTTGTATACGATCCAAATACCTTGGATCTTACTACGATTGTTTTTGGTGTAACCACTGGTTTTGATGTAAATGGCCTACTTGTGCAAGGCGGCGGGGACATTTGTGCCTCTCTGGATGTAACTGGTGCTCCTGTCATTGTTGAAGCACCTGATGCCGGAACCATCTCTGCGGACACAACCCCTGTTTGTTTAGACAATGGATCAGCATTGATTAGTGCTACGCCTGATGGCAATGCTAATATTCCTGCCGGATACGAATTAATTTATGTGTTGACCAATGGCCCGGGACTGGTAATAGTCGGAACGAATTCAGATCCGGAATTTACGGTTACAACTGGTGGTTTATACACCATTCATCCGCTTGTATATAATCCCGCAACACTTGATCTGGGTATTGTAATTCCTGGAGTAACTACTGGCTTTGATGTGAATGGGTTACTCGTTCAGGGTGGAGGAGATATTTGTGCTTCTTTGGACGTGACGGGAGCTCAAATCATAGTAGAAGATCCAGATGCAGGAACATTAACAGCTGATGAAGATGAGGTTTGTCTTGATAATGGGCAGGCGACAATATCTGCTACTCCAGATGGAAACGCTACTGTTCCAACAGGATACGAAATTGGCTATGTATTGACAGAAGGAGGCAGCTTGGTTATTCAACAAGTAGGGCTCAATCCTGAATTTACCGTTTTTGCAGAAGGCAACTATACCATTCACACTTTAGTCTACGATCCCAATACACTTGACTTAAGCATCATTCAAATCGGTGTAACAACTGGTGTTGAGGTGAATAACTTATTAGTCCAGGGTGGGGGAGCCATTTGTGCTTCATTGGATGTTCCCGGTGCTCCGATCCTGGTAGAAGAATGCGATGTTTGTATTGATGTGGGAGATTATGTATGGTATGATTTTGACGGAGACGGTATTCAGAACGGTAATTTACAAGGTGTACCTTACATTCAGGTATTTTTAAATACGGCAGGACCTGACGGTCAGTTTGGTACTGCAGATGACGTTACTGAGGAAATAACTTTTACGGATAATTTAGGTTTCTATTTATTTGAATGTGTTGAACCGGGTGACTACCAAATTGTATTCAACCCATTCTCTGTTCCTGACAACTATGAATTTACGCTTCCGAACCAAGGCATTGATGATGAATTAGATAGCGATGCAGATACGCTAACAGGAGCGACCGCTCCATTTACAATTGTTGATGGTCAAGATGACGATCTTTCTTTCGATGCCGGATTAAACATCATCTGCATTCCTTTGTATGACGGAGGAGCCATTGGATATGATCAAACCATTTGTGCAGGATTCTTCCCGGATCCTATCGAGAACATTCAAACACCAGGTATTGGTTTGGCAGATGTTGAATACTTATGGATGTTTACAACGATTCCTGGAATGCCTTTTGATCCAAGTACATGGCAAATTGTACCAAATTCGAATACGCCAAGTCTTCAGCCCGGACAACTCTATCAGACGACTTCTTTTATTCGTTGTGCGCGATATGAAGGCTGTGAAGAATATACAGGAGAATCCAATATTGTGGTTATTACTGTGATTCCTTACGATCCGAATATTTGCGGTACCCCATTCCTGCTGATGGATGTCAATTCAAATGCTGGGGTAGAAGGTGTAGAGTTATCCTGGACAATGGGCGAGGAAGGGCCTACAAATGTTTATTACGTTCAGAAATCTTATGATAAAACAAATTTCAAAGATTTAGGAATGGTTACATTAGAAGAAAGCCTGGGTCAGAAAAGCTATAAATATATCGATAAAGCTCCGAGAGAAGGTAAGAATTATTATCGGATTCGCCTTGAAGATGCAAATGGAGCATTAGTTTACTCTGACGTAAAAGAGGTAACTTATGTGGCTAAGAAAACGCTGGTTTTCCCGAATCCATTTAAAGATAAAATCACTCTGGATACGCGTAGATTAATTGATTTCCCAACATCAATTGAACTCTACGATTCCAAAGGAGTCATCCTCCAGTCGATGGAATTTGAAGCCAATACCCGTATAAATGTTACGTTTGATTTAACAGGGTATCCAACCGGAGTTTATTATTTGAAATTACATTACACTGATAGTCGTAAGGAAGTATTCTCTGTATTAAAATCAGAGAAAGGAAAATAATAGGGAGAATAAACGTGCCTAAAGCACGAAATTTCTTTTTTGAGGGGTTGGAAAAGGGCAATTTGGCGAAGCCAAATTGCCCTTTTCCAACCCCTCAAATTATTAACTGTTACTCCACATTAAAGTAGCTTTTAAGAAATCATCTAGATCACCATCGAGCACGCCATCTGTGTTGCTTGTTTGGTGTTGAGTACGATGATCCTTGACCCTTCTGTCATCCAGAACGTAGCTTCTGATCTGAGAACCCCATTCGTTCTTCATTTTAGTGGATTCTACTTTATCCCGCTCTGCGCGCTGAGCTTCCAGTTCGCGTTCGTAAAGCCTCGATTTAAGCATCTGGATTGCTTTATCTCGATTGAGATGTTGGGAGCGTTCCTGCTGGCATTCCACGACTATTCCAGAAGGTAAATGTCGTAACCTCACAGCGGATTCTGTTTTATTGACGTGCTGTCCTCCGGCACCACTTGAGCGGAAAGTATCCCATTCAATATCAGCTGGATTAACGTCTATTTCGATGCGTTCATCGGCCATAGGATGCACAAAGACAGATGCGAAAGAAGTCATGCGCTTGCCCTGAGCATTAAAAGGACTGATACGGACTAATCGATGCACACCATTCTCGCCTTTTAATAAACCATAACAATAGTCGCCTTGTATTTCCAGTTCTACAGATTTTATTCCGGCCACATCCCCGTCAACACGATTGAGTTCTGCTACTTTAAACCCTTTCTTTTCTGCCCACATCACATACATCCGATGGAGCATTTCCGACCAGTCGCAGCTTTCCGTTCCTCCAGCCCCGGCATTAATTTCAAGGATGCAACTAAGTTCATCTTCTGGCTGATTCAAGGTAGAATGAAACTCAAGGTCTTCTATGGCAGCGATGGCCTTTTCTAGCTGTTTATCTACTTCCTCTTCGGAAGATTCCCCTTCTTTTAAGAATTCGAAAAGAATCTCCAGCTCATCAATCTGAGTAGCTACTTTTTGGTAGCGTTCAACCCAGTTTTTGTTGGTTTTGATTGTCTTAAGGATTTTCTGAGCATATTCCTGATCATTCCAGAAGTTGGGATCAAGGGTAATTTGCTCTTTGTCCTCAATTTCAAGAAGTCGTTTATCGACGTCAAAGATATTGTTTTAAAGCGTTCAAACGATCCTGGCATTCCTTAAACTGTTCAATTGTCATAGTTGTATACGTTTTTTAAAAATACTTCTTTTTCTTTTAATTGATGTTAACAGAGAGCTCGTGGCGTTGGCAACAAGCTCCCTGTTAACATTAATTAAGGGATAAATATAAAACACTATCTGGTTTTTAACTAAAAAAATTAGAGAAGCGTTCAAAGATTCCTTAGTTTTGGGTAAACATAAACGAAAAACAATGGTCCAACGTATTCGGGATAGAGCAATGAACTATTCTTATTATTCAACGGCTTATAGAAATAATTTACTTATCCTGTGTTTTTTCGCTTTCTACAGTATTTTATCCGCTCAACTTCCTAATAGCCATATTTACATATTTGATTACAAAGCTTTAAATGACTCTGCTTATTTATTTGAAAATGGCTTATTACTTACTTCTTTCAACCCGGATGGATACAACAACCAACCTGCTTTCTTTTCCGAAGAATTGCTCTTTTTTACGGCTGCCCTTGGAGATACAGCAAGTAATACAGATATCTATTCTATCGATCTGAGAAAGAAAAAGCTACGACAGATCACTTCTACGATTGAATCGGAATATTCTGCCAAAGCCATTCCGGAGAGCAATGCTTTTTCAACGGTAAGAGTTAGTGTTGAGGGAGATCAATTACTTTGGCGATATTCAATAAACAGAAGTAATTATGGGTATTGCATTGATTCTACTATTAAAAACGTTGGCTACTACCATTGGTTAAAGCCTTATCAAATAGCTCTTTTTGAAGTTGCCGAACCAGTAAAGTTTACAGTAAAAGACTTTAGAACAGGTTCAAAAACACAGATAGATGACAATATAGGTCGTTGTTTTTTTCAGCTTCCAGATGGCTTGCTGGTATTTGTTGATAAAGAAAAAACGGATTGGCAAATCAAACAAGTGGACAATTTTCTTTTTAAAGTTAAGAATGAAGCAGTTATTGAAACATTGTCCGGAAGCGAAGATTTTGTGTGTACCCAAGATGGAGTGCTATTTATGGCAAAAGGAAGTAAGTTGTATAAATACAAATTAGGCTGGGATACCTGGTGGTTTGAAATTGCTGATTTTAGTGATTTGGGGTTACAGAAAATTACCCGCCTGGCTTTAAATGGAAATGGAAGGATTGCCTTGGTGAATGTGTTCTAAATAATCGGCGGGCATAGTTTGCTGTCAGCAAACTATGCCCGCCGATAACTGACTTTATATTTTCCCGTCTCGCTTTAAGCTTGCCAGAGCCAATCGAATTTCATTGTAGGAAACCTCCTCATTCAGTTGTTCATAAATTGGTTTTAGCTTGTAGGGTCGCTCTTGCCCCGGAAGAATGTGTTCAATCAGTTTTACAGTTGACTCCGTTACAAACTGGTTGATAGAAATATCTTCCTCGTTCTCATATAAATGAGCGATATGGCTAGCAACAGTATTAGGGCTTAAGCTTCGTTTCTCAGAAATTTCTTCAATTGTAAGGCCTTCTTTGACCAATTGCAGCGTTTCTACGTAAGTAGAGCCCGTTATTCGTACCCCTTCCTTCCCTTTGTCTCGTATAAAGCTTCTGATCGCGGCCATAAATTCCTTACCGTATTGCTTCATCTTTTGCTCTCCGACTCCTGAAATATTGCGAAAGGCTTCGGCAGTAACCGGTTTTTCATCCACCATTTCGTTAAGGGTGGCATCTGCGAAAATGATATAAGGAGGCAGCCCTTTCTTTTGAGCAATATCGCGGCGCAGTTTTCTCAGTACTTCAAATAATTCTTCCTCCAACTGTTGTTTGCGGGATTTCACCTTAACGGCTTTAGCTTGTTTCTCCTGATAAGCCTTGGCTGACTGGAATTGAACCAACTGGATTCCCTTATTGTCAAAAAGGATTTCTTTGCTTACAGGGGTAGGCTTTAAAGCATTATGCTCATCATAGGCAATTTCAATTAAACCGTTATTAATCAGTTGAGTAATGTAGTATTTCCAGGCACCTGTGCTGATATCTCTACCAGCGCCATAAGTTTTAATATGTTGATAGCCCTTGTTAAGGATTTCTTTTTTCCCGGATCCCCTCAGCACATCTACTAAAGTATTGATGCCTACTTTCCCTTTTAACCGATAGATTGCTGAAAGAGCTTTTTGGGCAATAACTTTTCCTTCCACATAAGTAGGAGGGTGGGAACAAATGTCGCAATTGCCACAATCTTCAGGGAAAGCTTCGCCAAAATAACTGAGCAGGATACGCCTTCTACAAGTAAGGGATTCAGCGTATTGTTGCATGCGTTCCAATTTGGCCAGCTTCACTTCCGTCAGATCACTTTCATTCTGGGTCAAAATATCCCTCATTACCATTACATCGCGGTAACTATAGAACAGAAGCGTATCCGCCTTGGCACCGTCTCTTCCGGCACGCCCAATTTCCTGATAAAAACCCTCTATATTTTTAGGCAGGTTGTAATGAATCACCCAACGCACATTGGACTTGTCGATGCCCATCCCAAAAGCAACGGTGGCACATACAATTGTAATGGTGTCATTCAGAAAGGCTTCCTGAACACTAGAGCGATTAGAACTCGACATACCAGCGTGATAATAATCTGCCTTGAGCCCAAGGGCATTTAGTTTAGAGGAGACCTCCTCTGTGTTTTTCCGGCTAAGGCAATAAACGATACCTGGCTGCCCGGGGCGCTCTTTTATAAAGTCAATAATTTGTTGTAGGCGCTTTTGTCCGGGACGTACGCTTAGGCTTAAATTAGGCCTGTCGAAAGAAGCAAGAAACTGCTCGGGGTTTTCCAGACCCAGCTGAGTAATAATATCCTGGCGAGTGAGTTTATCTGCTGTAGCTGTCAGGGCAACAATTGGTACCTCCGGAAATTGGTTTTTCAAAAACTGGAGCTGGGTATATTCCGGGCGGAAATCGTGCCCCCAGGAAGAAATACAATGCGCTTCATCAATGGCAAAAAGGTTGATCTTTATCCGTTTGAGGAGAGGCAAAAAAGATTGGGAAACCAGTTTTTCGGGAGAAACATACACGAGTTGAAGGCGATTGTAGTATAAATCATCCTCAATATTTTGTTGTTCTGCTTTTGTTTGGCTACTATTGATAAATGCACATGTTATACCATTTACTTTTAAGGCTTCTACCTGGTCTTTCATTAGAGAAATCAAGGGAGACACCACTACACAAGTACCAGGCATCGTAACTGCGGGTATTTGATAACAAATAGATTTCCCTCCGCCTGTAGGCATCAATACCAGAGTATCACCACCATCGTAAATATTCTGAATAATTTCTGCTTGATTAGGTCTGAACTCGTCGTAACCAAAGTATTTCTTTAAAGCTTCTAAAGCATTTGCCTGATTCATGTGATCTTAATTTTTTGTTTTCAAAATGATAATCGGGAAAAAACAGGTTAAGGGGTAATAATGTACAATATAAAAAAAATGTTTTATAAAAATCAAGGTTTGACTCTGCAATTTTTCCACAGAAAGCTGCCCAAAAAGTGATCCTTAGCTCCTGATGGTAATATTTTCTATTAGGGGCGCGATTCATTTTTTAAGATTTTTCGAAGAAAAATCTTAAAAAATGAATCGCGCCCCTAGCAAAGGCACTTTATTTTTCAAAGAAATAAAAAACCGGAGAAGCTACATCATCCGGAAATTCAGAAAAAACGAGGCTATCCTTTTTTACAATGGCAGAATAGCGTTTAGAATTATGATTGTAATAAACTTTGGTTGTAAAAAACAAGGAATCGTTATCAATGCTGTAGTATCCATGTATGTTTCCTTTTGAAAGAGCCTCGTAATTAATGACTTCATCAGGAGTATTGTAAACATTTTCCAAGACTACGAGCCCATAGTCAAAAAAGCGGAGAATTTGGTATTTGTCACCGAACTGATCTTCTCCTTCAAGCCTGAAATAAAGACCGTCCGTTCGCAGAGAACTTGCAAAATTCGAAAGTCTAAATTCAGGATTATAGTACTGGAAACTTAATTTACTGGGCTCTTGATTGAAGTTTGTTTTAGGCTTCGGAGTTTTGCAAGAAACCCCACATAATATTGCCAGGATAAGAAATACCAATTTATGCATAATCATTAATTAACTTAGTCTGTTGCCTTCGACTCTATAAAAATAATTTCTTCTCTTGCCGGTAGCGACAAAATGAAATGCACCCGGTGAAAGCCTTTTATCAAAAGAAATATAATTTTGAATACTGCTCAAAATTATCGATTTTGTGTTGTTAAATAATTGCAAATAAATTTTATTCTTTAAAAAATTGTGTGGAATAAGAATTTTTTTTACCTTAAAATCCTTGTAAATGAAGGGATTGTAATTTTTGAAGTTCCATTTTCCACAATTTGTCAAAGAACGATTTTTATTAAAGAACTAAAATCTAAGGTAACAAATGTTTCAAACTAAAATAGCTGGTATCGGCCACTATGTTCCGGAACGTATTGTAAAAAATACAGATCTGGAAAAAGTCATGGAGACTTCTGATGAGTGGATTCAGGAACGAACTGGAATTCAGGAAAGACGCTACGGCAAAAAACATGAAGAAACCACTTCTAGCATGGGGGCAAAAGCTGCCAGAATTGCTATAGAACGTGCAGGAATCCAAAAGGAAGATATTGATTTCATCATCTTTGCTACGCTTAGTCCAGATTATTACTTTCCTGGTTGTGGGGTATTATTACAAAGGGAATTGGGAATCACCAAAACCGAAATTGGTGCCTTGGACGTTCGCAATCAATGCACGGGTTTTGTTTATGGCTTATCTGTTGCGGATCAATTTATCCGTTCGGGCATGTATAAAAATGTTCTTTTGGTAGGGGCTGAGATGCATTCTATGGGCTTGGATTTCAGTACCCGCGGCAGGAATGTCACCGTAATTTTTGGCGATGGTGCCGGAGCCGTTGTTCTTCAACCTACTGAAGAAGAAGGAAAAGGAGTACTTACCTCTTGTCTGCACTCTGATGGCACCCTGGCGGAGAAATTATCCTTTATTTGTCCGGGTAGCCACGGAGGGTATCACAACAAATATTTAGAAGAGGCAGTTGATTATTCATTTCCGGAGGTGGAATATGGTGAAATATTTGTTACTCAAGGAATGAAGGATAACGCCCATTTGTATCCACATATGGAAGGGCAGTTTGTTTTTAAAATGGCAGTAAAAAAATTCCCTGAGGTAATACTTGAAGCCTTAAATAAAGTTGGTTTAGAGAGCAAGGATATTGATCTATTGGTGCCTCATCAGGCCAATTTGCGCATCAGTACTTTTGTGCAAAAGGTCTTGGGTTTAAAAGACGAGCAAGTATGGAACAATATCCAAAGATATGGAAATACAACAGCTGCGTCTATTCCTATTGCCTTGTGTGAAGCATGGGAGAGCGGTAAAGTAAAAGAAGGAGATTTGGTTTGCCTGGCAGCTTTTGGCAGTGGCTTTACCTGGGGAGCTAACCTGATTAGGTGGTAAAAAAAGAGTTTTAGGAGTTTAAAGAGTTAAAAATTCAATAATCAATTCTAATAATTAAATCCTAAAGATTTGAAAAACAATTCTTTAGGATTTTTTTATTTGTATAAAAAGTTAAAAAAAATCAAAAAAAATCAAAAAGTGTAATGGAGTTTATTCTCTAATCTCTTCATCTTTGTAGTGTAATCAATGATAAACACTGAAACGACAATCAATTATTTAAGATATAAAGGTTCTTTTGTTGGAGGTTAGCATTCCTGTTTGGAGCCCCAGATGTTTTTTCTGGGGCATTTTTTTTCCACATATCTTTATTCTGCTTCACCACCTCCCTGTTTCTTAGAAAAGAAAGTGATTCCAATGAATAATGGAATTCCAATCAGAATAAGAACAACAATAGCCATCATGATATTTGCTTCCAGCCAGTTGATAAGAAACATAATACTTGGTTTAAATTAAGAAATTGTTTTACCGATGGCTAAATTATTCTTGTCGATAGTGATTTTTTATGATCTTTATCACTTAAAAAGATGAGTTTTGTCGTTCTTTCTTATCCGCTTCCCGTGAACTACTCAACTCTTTTACCGTATTAAATTAATTGATCCTGTTTCTAATTTTTTATTGCCCTCTCTTAATGTAATTTCAGCCAACCAGAAATAAGTGCCGGGTTGTAAAGGCTTTCCTTTAAATGTGCCATCCCATCCGTAAGTAGGGTCGTCGGGAGGGAAGTTTTTTGCTTCAAACAGGAGCTCACCCCAACGGGAAAAAATTCTTAAAAAATTGATCTGCTGTATTGAACGCCGATGGCTGGGGAAGAAAAGATCATTCAGGCCATCCTGATTAGGCGAAAAGGCGTTGGGGAAAAAGTATCCCTCACAATCTTCGTATTGTACTTCTATTTCATCCTGGGCAGTACCGCAATTATTAAAAGTGAATACTTTGTAGATACCCGCTTGAGTAATTTCGCGAGAAGGTGTTTGGAGGCCATTGGTCCACTCGTATCCATTGGCAAAAGGATGGGATGCGTCCAAAAGGAGCTGATTACCAAAACACAAAACCGTATCGGGCCCCAGGTCTACTGTGGGAATCTGGATCTGTTCAACTTTTATCCAATCCTCCGCAATACAAAAAGTATCTGTACGGGTAACGGTAACGGAATATTCACCTTCCTGATTAACGATTAATTTGGGTAGTGTACTTCCCGTAGACCAAAGATATTCGGCGGTAGGTGTAGTAACATCAAATTCAAGGCTCCTAAGCTCGCAAATAGTAGTGTCAGGGCCTAGATCAAAAAAGACCGAATCTCCAGTTACGAAGAGGGTTAATTCATTAAAAAAGGTAAAATCACAATTGTCGGTTATTTCTACTAAATAAGTAGTAGTTTCCCCGGGGCTTGCAATAGGATTTTGAACAAAAGGATCATTGAGTCCGTCTTTGGGAAACCATTCGTAGGTTTTTCCTCCTTTAGCAAAAAGCTGTACTTGTCCTCCCGGACAAAGAACAGCATCAGGCAGCTCATCGAGAAAAGTCGTGTAATTAAAACAAACTTCCTGAACATTGAAGGCTCCGCCTGTTGCAGAAGTAAACCCCCAAAAAACCTCAGGATCACCATTAAAGACTTCATTAACAATATCTCCTGTGTAGGTGAGGCGAATAACGCAATCGAATGCTACTTCTAATTCCTGAGCTGCAGCATCCCAGGCAACTCTCAATTCATGATAATCGCAATCTTCTATATTATTGCTCGTAGCGGATGCCTGTATGGGCCCTGCTAAATTGTTAATAGACTGATGATCCAGATCTCCATCTCGTACTATAGCTATGTGATCGTAGGCCGGGTCATTGATAGGAATATTTTGCCAGGTATCAATCTCTACGCCGATAGAAGGCTTTACGCCTGTAATTCCAAGCCCTCCTCCGGCACCACCAATTGATGTACTCAATGGTTGGAATCCAAAGAAAATACCATCGGCTCCTTCATTCAGACAACCTAAATTGACTGAAACCAGTACTTCAAAAGATTCATTTAAGTTTATTTTTTGTTCGTTCCAAATAGAGCCTACTTTATTAAAATCATCGGTCGTTAAGCGATAACAAGTATCGTTTAGGCGAAAAGCGTCTCCATTAAGGATAAATTTAGGCTGGCTGAGCCCATCAGTGGCTAATAACATCCACGAACAACAAATGAGAAGTAATAGTTCTCTTTTAAGAGGCATTCGAGGCTTTTCTTCGAAAAGCCTCGAATGCCTCTTAAATAAAAGGAAATCCTGCCAAACAGCAGACAAAAAGCTCATCCTTGCTTGATCAATCTTTAAAGGGGCATGCATAACATTGTTTTTTATAATAATTTAACATAATTTGCTCTTGAATCGCCTGGAAATTTTTAAGCGCTCAAAAATCATTGTTTAACTATTTAATTTTTGAGCTATGCAAAAGTTTAAGGCTTCTGACTGGAGAACTGTTAAAGACAGAAAGTCAATTGATGTGAGCAAATTAGAAGCAGGCGTGTATGTAATTCAGGCAGAACTTTCGAGTAAAAAGCTATTTCAAGAAAAAATATATGTGAATTAGCAAACAGGGGAATACCAGAATATTGAAGGGCTTAGCCCTTCAATATTCTGGTATTCCCCTGTTTGCTAATTCCTAACGGGTAACCACCACTTTTTTAACCATTATTTCATCACCTACTTGCAATCTGATAAAATACAATCCTGCCGCTTGCCCTTCAAAATTCAATAGCAATTTCTCTTTCCTACTATTTAAAGGAGCATAATGCTGAATAGCTTTCCCTGAAGCATCAAAGATACTGACTTGTATTTCTTTAGGCCCATCTAACTGCCATTCCAGAAAAGAATGTTGAGTCGTTGGATTTGGATAAAGGTCGAAGTAAGCATTAGAAGCCGATTCTCCGGCATTACTTGGAGAAGAAACAACAATTCCCTCGTAGGTTTCCATGCAATTATCTCCATCAATGACTTCCAAGGTATATTCGCCGGCAAGAAGTTCCTGGGGATCTTCTTCCGTAGAAACCAATTCGTTATCCAAATACCAGTTAAATGAATAGGGTGGTGTACCTCCCAGGAAGCTTATATCAATAGCACCATCAGAAGCGGTTGTAGAACTTGCATCTACAATTTCTTCAATTTCGAATTGGAAAGCAGGAGGGCCAGGAATTTCGGCAGTTGCTAAAATTACACAATTGCCCGTTGTATCACTGATGGTTACCGAATAAAAGCCGTTTGCTACATCGCTTAAATCTTGCTCCGTGCTTCCATTTGACCAATTGAACTCGAAAGGCCCGTCTCCGCCGTCTACATCGAGCGCAATGGCTCCAGTATAATCATTCGGACAATCATTACCTGAAAGCACTTCAGCTGTGGCATTTAAATTGCAATTTACTGCACAAGTTATTTCTCCAGACAAAGAGGCTTCGCAACCTTTCTCATCCGTAACCAGTACTATATAAGATGTTCCGGAGGTCAGAATCTCTCCGCTAGCATTCCCTTCAATGGTGTAATTGCCTTGCCCGCCGGAAATTTCGTAAAGCAACTGAGCGGTTCCATTGTCATAGCACTCAATAGATCCCGATAATGCAATGGGGGTATATTCTTCCGTATCCAATCCATCGATAAGGGATAAGCAGAAATCACCGCTTTCCGACAAGCCCGTAATATCGGCCAGAGAACTGATCCGTAAATAATAGATTTGCCCATGGTAAAGGCCGTTCGCCATGCTGTTTCCTTCGCAGGCCAATGGGTTGGTATGGCAAAAAACTTCTTCTAATTCATTACAATTGCCTTCAAAGATGGAAACGGAATGCACGAAAGTCGCTTCCGTTTTGATTTCTATCCGACCGGAAGTTGGTGCTTCGAAAGTGTACCAAAGGCTATGATCCAGGTAAATATCACAAGAAGAGATGGGGCCACTAAAATCGGCTCCTTCATTATTGCCTTCTATGCAATCTTCGCCAAGCGTAAGGGTAATAGCTGAAATACAATCTTTATTTGTAGAGATAGGTAGATCTAAAGTGTTGATTTCCAGGCATAAATTGCCTTCTAAAGTAGCGAAGTAGCCACTAATTTGGAGAAGGTAAGTAACATTTGCCACCGGGCTTTCAAAAATAAGCCTTTGTCCTAGTTCATTACAAGCTACTTCTTCTAATTGATTACAATCTCCCTTGTAGATGGTCAATACATCTGCAAAATCAGCTTTGGAAAGGATTTCCAGGGATTGATCAGAGGTTGTTTCAAAAGTATACCAAACGTCAGCCTTAGATTTATTATTTAAAGAAGGAATGGGATCGTCAAAGTAAGCATTGAAATTATTGCCATTAATACAATCTCCGTCAATTTCAAGGCTTATAGCAGAGCCACAGTCTTCATTATCGGGTGGAGTAGGGTAGTTGTCTACTTGTATGAGTTCCAGGCAATGCTGCCCTCTGGAAATTCCAAAATCACTTAAATGGCCACTTAGTCGAATGAAGTAGGCTTCACCCGCCTCCATCTCCCAGATCAGTTCTTCTCCTGCAAATCCGAATTCGTCGTAATTCGTACATGCCAACTCCTCTAAATTATCACAATCGCCTTTTAAAACGGTAATAACATCATTATAACCAGCATTGCTGATAGCTTGCACTAAACCATTTCCAGGTGCTTCAAAACGATACCATAAAGCTTTTTCATCGGCACTACTGCAAGAATAAGTCTGACTGGAATTTAGAGCCAGGGCATTTTCCTGAATGGTACAAGGCTGATTTAACTGAATATCCTGAGCTTGGGAGCAAATGTCGTTCATAAAGCCTTCACCGACAAGTTTAACATTGTCGATACCAGCCCACCATCCCCAGGCATTGCCGTCGCTGTAAGAGAAAAGAATACGCATTTGAGGCCGACGATAAGCAGAAAGATCTACTGTTTCATGAACGTATTCATTGAAACCAGGCCCTCCCATATCTGTGTAATAACTCACGGCCCAAAAGATTTCCGTGGTCTCTTCATCATAAACACCAATAGAGAGGTTCTCCAAGTCTGCGTACCTTCTCAAAATAACATCATAATCAAGGTAATAATTCGCATATTCAGAACCGTCGATTATCGGAGACGCAAGAATCGCATAGGAAGGCGCAGCATCTTGTCCTTGTATATCATCATCGAAATAAGCAAAGCAGCTGCCATTCATTGAAGTTACCCCACCAGTATTGGGGTTATTTTCAATCAATCCGAACTTCCAGCCTTCATTGCCGGTTTGGACAGCGTTTATCCAGCCGGCAGGCAGGCTACAGTTATTGAAATTCTCTAGCAAAACATTGTTTCCATCCCCTTTACCTGAGACGGTTATATTGTCTACGCCAGCCCACCAGCCCCAGCTACCTCCATCGTTGTAGAGCATTGCAATACGCATGTTTGTGCTGGCATAAAAACTTAAATCAGCTGTAAAGGTTACGTAGTCAGACAGTTGTTCGCCAGTTTGGGTAGAAGCTTCTTTCCAGATAGAGAGAGTATGCCACTCCTGGCCATCATTTACATAAATACCAAAACCTGCTGCCTCGTCATAATTTCTAAAACTTACGTCTATGGATAATTCGATTTCCGGCCAGGCAGTGCCATCAAATTCTTCGGAGATTAAGGTTACCTCCCATTCGGGAGTCTGATCGCCGGTAGCATCATCATCGAATAGGAGCATACAGCTGCCATCGATGGAGGTACCGTCCGAGTTTGGATCTTGTGGTTCTCCTACATACCAAACGGCATCGGGGTTTCCGGTGGTTGTTACTTGCCATTTAGAAGATAGATCGCAGGAATTGAAATCCTCTTCGAAGAGCGTTGCCTGACCATTTAGCTGGTAGTTGCTTAAAAGGACAAGTAATATAAAAATGGGGGAGTAGAATTTCTGGCTCAAAATTTTGTGTTTTTGATTTTATCTTAATGTAAAGTGCCTCTGGATCGCTAAAATGGGAACGCACGTGAGCGGTCTCTGACACGATGTGGCACATATTTTTAAGGCAAAAAGCCTTGATAAAACTATATAATTATTCTTTAATTTTAAAATTTTTCTTAATATAGCCTTACAAAAATAATTCAGAAAGATATTTTATTCTAATTTACTTTAAAAATGGCAAATACGCTTGATCCTTATATCCCTTCACCCGACAAGCCTTGGACGGCCGCCAGGGTGCAGCATCTTTACCAAAGGATGGGCTTTGGCGCTGATCTGGCCACCATTAATGCAGGCCTGACCATGACCCCCGAGGCCCTGGTCAACCAAATAATGGATGACATGGAAGCCTTGCCCGCCCCCGATGCTCCTTACTGGGCAAATTGGTCTTATGCTCAATACCCTAATGATGGGGGTGTTTTGTACAATCAGGTCAAAAATGAATTCTTCGGCCGATGGGTGAGTGAAATGCTTACGGAAGGTTTTCGCAGCAAATTAGCCTTATTCTGGCACAATCATTTTGTGACAGAAGAATTGGTGTACAATTGCAACTCCTTTATGTGGTCTTATTACTCCTTGTTGCACGAATATGCATTGGGGAATTTCAAGACTTTTGTACAGCAAATGGGGCGAAATGCAGCTATGTTGGTATACCTGAATGGCAATCAGAATGTCGCTGCTCAGCCTAATGAGAATTATGCGCGCGAGCTTATGGAGCTTTTCACGATGGGAGAGGGAAACGGCTATACTCAAAATGATGTGGTTGCAGTCGCCAGAGCATTGACCGGTTGGCAAGTCAATATGTATACCTGTGTCAATCAGGTTACTTTTAACCCTGGCTTATTTGATAATGGCGCTAAGACCATTTTTGGAGAGACGGGCAACTTCAATTATACCAGCGTACACAATCTGATCTTTTCTTTGCGGGCTAATGAAGTGGCGCATTACATATGTTCCAAAATTTATAAATTTTTCGTTTACGAGACGCCTGATGAAGCCATTATTCAGGGATTAGCCGATACCTTTAAGCAAAACGATTGGGAAATTGCTCCGGTGCTCCAGCAGCTCTTCCAAAGCGAGCACTTCTTTGAGGATCGCTTCATTAATGCGCGCATTCGAAGTCCATTTGAAAACCTTACAGCTCCATTTAAGTTGGTTGGTGCAGAATATGATGTGGATTATGGCGGCCCTGATTTGGCAGGAGGGCTGGTCTATGCCGCCTCCGATCTTGGACAAACCATTTTCAACCCTATAAATGTAGCCGGTTGGCCGGAATATCACTCCTGGTTAAGTGAAAACAGCCTTACCCGCCGCTGGAGCTATGGGTCACAAATCCTTTTCAATATTTTTGCAGCTTCTGAAAACATTCTTGAAAAGCTTCGCCAACAAGCGATGGACTTGACGAGTCCACAGGAAAATGATCCTCAAGTGATCACGGAAGCATTGGTGAACTTCTATTTAAATACCGAACTGGATCCTCAGTTGCTCGATACAGCAGTGCTTTACTTCAAAGCCGATGTACCTGAAAACTACTTCGATGATGGCAGCTGGAACTTATACTACGATGAAGTGCCGGAGCAAATATTAAGCTTGTTGTCCTATTTAGTGCGCTTGCCAGAATGGCAATTATGCTAATCCAAACAAACCTTTAAATCATGTGCGAAAAAGATCATCCTAAACATATAAATAACAAGGTTAAAAACCATTATAAGAAAAAGTTTGGCGCCAGTCTGGAACAAGCTGAAGCGCATAAAGAAGCGCATAAAGCCTGGGATCGAAGGACTTTTCTGAAGATGACAGGCCTTTCGGCAATGGGGGGAGCTATGATGTTAGGGGCCAGTCCGGTTCAAGCTTTCGCTCCCAATAGTTTTTTACAATCCCTTACTTCGGGTGATTGCGGTGATCGTATCCTCGTTTTAATCCGGCTGAATGGAGGAAACGATGGCTTGAATACGGTCATTCTGCGCGATAATGATGAATACTACAATATTCGCCCTACCTTGGCCGTCCCGGAATCTGGTTTGTGGGCCTTGAATGATGATTATGGTATGCCCAATGAAATGATCGATCTGGAACCGATGTGGCAGGAAGGAAAAATGAAAGTCATTCATAATGTAGGCTATCCCAATCAAAATTACTCGCACTTCCGTTCTTCTGATATATGGGCATCCGCCTCGGCAAGCAATGAATTAATACAAACAGGCTGGATGGGCCGTTGGCTGGATAAAGACTTTCCGGCTTTTTTAAGTGCGCCTCCTGTAATACCTCCCGCTTTGCAAATTGGCATTCAGACTAATATGGTCTTCCGGGCTGATTATGGCAATATGGCGCTTGCTATTAGTAATCCTACGGAGTTCTACCAAATAGCACAGACAGGGGAGCTATATCAGACAGGTACTCTAGGTAACATCCCTAACGAAAAAGAACTGACTTTTGTCCGCTCTGTTGCCAATAGTGCTTTCCGCTATTCAGAATCTATTCAGGGGGCCTATAATATGGGCAACAATCAGGTCGCTTATCCCAACAACTATTTAGCCGAGCAATTGGCTATTGTTTCCCGCTTGATTAAAGGAAATTTAGGTACAAAAGTATTTATGGTCTCTATTGGTGGTTTTGATACACATGCCAACCAAGCTTCTTTCCATCCAATCTTAATCAATTATCTGGCCTCATCCGTGAAAGCTTTTTTTGATGATTTGGCGGCCAGCGGGCATTCGCAGAATGTACTCGCCATGACCTTCTCTGAGTTTGGCCGTACCATTTATGAAAATGGTTCCGTTGGAACGGATCATGGCACCGGAGCACCGCTTTTCTTATTCGGTGACGATATTGGTCAGGGTTTTCATGGTACTCCTCCTGACTTGGTTAATGTAAATCCGTATGGTGATCCGGAACATGATGTGGATTTCCGTTCGGTTTATGCATCTGTGCTTGGTAACTGGCTTTGCGCTCCGGATGCAGTCACGGATCATATCCTTGGCGAAGACCTGGGCATTATCGATGGATTGTTGCCTGATTCTGATCCTCCTCAAGGTTCTAATGAGGTGGCTCTTTTACTCGGCCATAATCCTGCTAATGATCAGGGAGGGACCGCCTTTGAAATTAAATATGCGTTGAAAAGAAGGGGGAATGTGCGCCTTACGATTCGGACAAAATCAGGACAATTGTTGCGTACATTGGTAAATGAATTTAAGGAAAAAGGTAGCTATACCTTTGTTTTTCACCCGGATCAGTACTTTTTGACGCCCGGGGAGTATTTGTATCAGCTGGAAGGCGGTGGGAGGAGTTATACCCGGGTGATCCGTTGGTGATCGCAGATTAAATAGATGAAATTGAATAAACATGAGTCATCCCGAAAATTCGGGATGACTTATGTTTGTAAAAAAAAAACTCTACATAATTCTGTTAATCAAGGCTTTACCTACTTTTTCCTTGATGAAAAAGTAGCAAAAAATCAAGGCTGTATTCA
>CAZHZT010000044.1:0-38569 GCA_964537285.1 uncultured Saprospiraceae bacterium
TGAGGAAAAAAGGACAAGTAAAATGGGTAGGGTATTATTTTCCTGATCCCTTATCACAATTTATGTCAAAGAACCAGAAAGTTTAACGTTAAACCACCAACTTTCTATGCCGCTTAAGCTTATTAATCAAAGGACTGGTTAGCAGTTCCTGCTAAATCTACGAGTGCTTGATATTCCTCTGGAGAAAGATCATCCAGGCAGAAACTCACAGGATCAATAGCATTACCATTAAAATGAACTTCATAATGACAATGAGGGGCAGTAGAAGTACCCGTATTACCTACATGACCGATTTCTTGACCTTTTCTGACTGTTTGTCCTTCATCTACTAAGATCTTACTCATGTGAGCATAAAGCGTTCGATAACCATAACCATGATCAATAATTACATTGTAGCCATATCCGGTGCTTCGCTTTTCTGTTCTCACCACCTTTCCATCTCCTGTGGCATATATCGGGGTGCCCGGAGGCGCGGTAAAATCGATACCTTTATGAAATTTAGCCACTTTATGGATTGGGTGGATTCTCCAGCCATATCCTGACAAAAGGTTTATTTTTCGCTTTAACTTATCGCTTCTTAAGGGTTTAATAGAAGGAATCGAAGCCAACATACGTTCTTTATCCTTTGCCAAGTTGATAATAGTATCCAGGGATCTGGATTGTATCACTAATTGACGATTTAACTTTTCTATTCTTTCCTGAGTTTTTTTGATCAGACTCCCAGATAATTTAAAGTTAGAGAGATCGCTATAAGGATCATGGCCACCAATTCCACCGTTCCAGAGAGACTCATCAATAGGATCCATCCCGAACATCAGGCGGTGAACGCTCGCATCTCTGTCCTGAATATTCTTGAGCACCTTTTCTTCTCTCTCAAGTTCAAGATTGAAAGCTTCGATCTTCAGAAGCAGTGCATTCAATTCACGTTCGTATTCCTTTTCTTTAGGTGAAGGAAAATAAGAATAAGCAAACCAGAGAAAAATGGCAGCCGTTACCAGAACGGCGCAGATAAATCCGAGTACACGGAATACTTTCGTCTTTACAGGTTCGGTAACTTTCTCGTAACGCAGCGTCTGTTTATTATAAAAAAACTTTTCCCTGCTCATAAATTTTTAGTTGTTATACAAATTTGCCTACTTTTATGCCGTTTTTTGAAAGCAATAAAAGAAAGCAGTGCGGCCTTTTGTTTTGCAAAATCAAAAATAGTTTGTCAAAACTGATTTTTCAAAGAATTTAGGTTTATTTTTTAGTTTTAAACCTTTTTATTTAAAAAAAAATGATTCAAACCCAAAAATGCCAAACAAAAAAGATTAAAAACATTTTATTTTAATGAAACCTGACTGCTTTAATTTACAATTAAATGACTCAAAAATAAAGCCAAAATTATTAATCACTTAATTTTCAATCAATTAACAATTAAAGCGATATAAAGTTGTAAACAAACACCCTAAAAATTTAACACAGCAAGATTAAAAAAAAAGTTTAAAAAAAATTCAAGCAATCGATATGAAATCAGCAGAAATAAGAAAAACATTTCTCGACTTTTTTGCATCTAAAGCCCATAAAATAGTTCCATCCGCCCCTATCGTAAATAAGAACGACCCTACCTTGATGTTCACCAACGCCGGCATGAACCAATTCAAAGATTTTTTCCTGGGAAATCAAACCCCTGACAATCGACGGATTGCAGATACCCAAAAGTGCCTGAGAGTGTCCGGCAAGCACAATGACCTCGAAGAAGTAGGTATCGATAGCTATCACCATACGATGTTCGAAATGCTGGGCAACTGGTCTGTGGGTGACTATTTTAAAAAGGAAGCCATCGCCTGGGCCTGGGAATTACTAACGGAAAAATTTGGCCTTGATAAAGACCGCCTCTACGTGACGGTCTTTGAAGGGGATGAAAATGACGGCCTCGCTGCGGATGATGAGGCAGTAGAACTTTGGAAAGAATTTGTTCCGGAAGAACGAATACTCCTTTTTGACCGCAAGGACAACTTCTGGGAAATGGGTGATACCGGCCCTTGTGGCCCTTGTTCCGAAATCCATATCGACCTAAGGGATGAACAAAACAGAAAAGAATTAGACGGAGGAAAGCTTGTCAATCAAGATGATCCTATGGTGGTTGAAATATGGAACCTGGTATTCATTCAATTCAATCGCAAAGCCGACGGCAAGCTGGAAGAGTTACCTGAAAAACATATTGATACAGGTATGGGCTATGAACGCCTGTGCATGGCCCTTCAGGGGAAAACCTCCAATTACGATACCGATGTTTTTACACCTATCATTCAGATTATTGAAAAAGCATCAGGAAAAAAATACACCTTTAACTACGATCTCAGCGCCAAATCAGATATTGCCATGAGGGTGGTCGCAGACCACTTGAGAGCCGTTGCTTTCACCATTGCTGATGGCCAATTGCCAAGCAATACTGGTGCAGGATATGTGGTAAGAAGAATTTTAAGAAGAGCGATCCGTTATTATTACTCATTTCTCGACATTAAGGAGCCATTTATTTATACCCTTATCCCACAACTGGCAGAGCAGTTTAAAGAGGTTTTCCCTGAATTGATCGCTCAACAGGAACAAGTAGCTAAAGTTATTCAGGCTGAAGAAAAAACTTTTCTGAATACACTCGAGAACGGGTTAAAACGATTTGAAAGTCTCGAAGTACATGATAAGACAATTGACGGGCAAACGGCCTTCGAACTTTACGATACTTATGGCTTTCCTTTTGACCTCACTCGCCTGATTGCTTCTGAAAAAGGCTACGAAGTAGATGAAGCAGGCTTTGAAACTGCATTAAAAGAGCAAAAAGACCGATCCAGAAAAGATGCGCAAAAAACTGTTGATGACTGGGTAGTCGTTCAGGATTCTTCAGAAGTGGAATTCGTTGGCTATGATGAACTTGTTGTAGAAGGTGCTAAGGTTAATAAATATCGTACGGTAACCGCTAAAGGCAAAGAACAGTATCAAATCGTTCTCAACAAAACTCCTTTCTATGGAGAAAGTGGTGGGCAAGCTGGCGATACAGGCTTACTTTGGTTTGGCGAAGAAAAAATTCCGGTCATTAATACCATTAAGGAAAATGACCTCATCATTCATATGGTTAAAAAGCTTCCGGCTTCAATTGATGCTGCTGTAAAAGCAGAGGTCAACGCTCCTGCACGTGCTGGAACGTCTAAAAACCACACCGCCGTCCACTTGATGCATGCAGCTTTACACGAAATTCTTGGGGAGCATGCATTGCAAAAAGGACAAGACGTAGACCCTAACCGCCTGCGCTTCGACTTTTCTCACTTTCAAAAAGTAGAGACCGATGAAATAGAGCGTATCGAAACCATGGTAAATGAAAAGATCAGGGAAAATATTCCACTAGAGGAAGACCGCGCGATTCCTATCGAGCAAGCTAAAGAAGCTGGTGCTATGATGCTCTTCGGAGAAAAGTACGGCGATCTGGTCCGAATGATCACCTTTGATCCAAGTTATTCCAGAGAGCTTTGTGGAGGTACGCACGTACAAGCTACCGGAGAGATCGGTTTGTTCAAGATTTTATCTGAAAGTGCCGTTGCAGCCGGTATCCGTCGTATTGAAGCGGTGACAGCAGATCATGCTCAGGCCTTTATCAAGGATGAACTCCAGCAGCTGGATCAAATACGCGAATTGTTTAAAAGCCCACAAAATGTGGTTAAGCAAGTCAATGATTTGCAGGAAGAAAATAAACAACTGAAGAAAGAGATTGAAAAATTTCTAGCGGCTCAGGCTGGTGCTTTAAAAGGAGAACTGAAAGCTAAGTTTGAAGATATTGATGGAATAAATTTCCTAAGCACTCGCTTACCACTTCAAGACGGTGGGGCTATAAAAGATCTAGCCTACCAATTGGAACAAGAGTTGGGGAATGTTGTGATTGTATTTGGTGCGGAAATTAAAGGCAAACCTCAACTTACGGTTATAATCAGTAAAGACCTTACACAAAGTAAAGGCCTGAATGCGGGCCAAATAATTAGAGGACTGGCCAAAGAAATCAAAGGTGGCGGCGGCGGCCAGCCATTCTTTGCTACAGCAGGCGGAAAAGATGCCAGTGGACTTGATGCTGCCATTGAAAAAGCAAGAGCACTAGTGATTTCCAAATAGTTTACACTATTTGAACGTAAATTATACAGCGATTCTCGTTTTGGAAATCCAAAACCAAATTTACGCCGCTTCGCGGCGATACTTTCTTTTGAGAGGGAGGCCGAAAGGGCTATTTTGCTTCGCAAAATAGCCCTTTCGGCCTCCCTCTCAAAGGAGTTTCGCGCCGTAGGCGCGTTTATTTTCCAAAGCGAGAATCGCTGTAAATTATACCCCCTCCATAACTTTCCGAGGCAATTACCTCACAGCCGACAGAATTTCCTTCGTTATCCATTCTGCTTTTTTTAAATTTGTAGACTAAAACTGTTTTAAATAAAAAAACAATGAAAGATTCTCCTGTCTTCGTCCGCTTATTCATTACCTTCATCATCTTTTTTATTTCCTGGAGTTTAAGTATAGCCCAAACACCTGAACGTTGCTATACTACACAAAAAATGCAGGAAGCTTTTTTGAAAGACCCCGCCTATAAAGCAGGTTTTGACAAAAATGGCCTCCCAATAATGCCTCATTCCTTACCAGAGCAAGGAGCCTCCTCTAGTGTGGTTACCATTCCCGTTCATGTTATTATTGTACATCCTCCCGGACAAGCAGTTGGGACAGGCTCTAACCTGAGTATGGACCACATTGAATCCCAAATCACTGTGCTCAACGAAGATTTTCGTCGAATGAATGCTGACGCTGCAAATATGCCCCCTGAATTCCCGGGAGATGACTCCATGATTGAATTTTGCCTTGCGTCAGTCGATCCTTCAGGAAACCCGACAGATGGTGTAACTCGATACGCAACGAATCAAAACCTATCATCTAATGAATTTGCCATAAAAAGTGCTACCGGATGGGATCGCAATCAATATCTCAACATTTGGGTAGGTCCTAACCTTGGTGGCGTACTGGGTTGGGCTTACGTTCCTAATCCGTCGGGCTTACCGAACCCTACCCTTGATGGAGCAGTTGTAGCCACCAGTACTTTTGGCGGCCCCGGATATGCTACTGGTGCGCCATATAATTTAGGTCGAACTGCAACCCACGAGATCGGTCACTACCTCGGTCTTTTCCACGTCTGGGGGAATGGCGGAGGAGGATGTGGTGTAGATGACAACATATCCGATACACCCGTTCAAGATGCGCCGAATTACGGTTGCCCGAGCCACCCACATGTAAGTTGTGGCTCGAATGATATGTTTATGAACTATATGGATTATGTGAACGATGCTTGTATGAATTCCTTTTCCACAGAACAAGGAGACTATATGAATTTGATCTTGAGTACTTCGAGATCTTCATTAAATTCATCCGCTGCCACAAATTGTTCTCTTGCCCCTCCGTTAAGTGTTGAAATCCTTTCAATTACAGATGCACTTTGCTTTGGAGAGAGTTCCGGGGCGGTAGAAGTAGCTGCACTAGGGGGGGCGCCTGGTTTCCTATACTCCATTGATAATGGCCCGACCCAAGCTTCCGGCCTTTTCACCAATCTATTTGCAGGCCCGCATATCATTAGCATACAAGATGCGAATGGAACGATTGCCACTATCGACGTAACGATTTCCGAGCCGCCCTTATTAAGTACTTTTGTAACCTCCCAGCTTGATCCAACTTGTTTTGATAGTTTTGACGGTGTAATTACCGCAAACGGCCAGGGAGGTACGGGAGCTTATACCTACAGTATCAACAATGGAGGCTTTTCACCAGCAAATACCTTCTTTAACCTTCCCGCAGGAGCCCACATTATTTCTATAGCGGATGCTAACGGTTGTATAAGTACTACGAGTACAGTACTCCAAGGGCCTCCCCCCATTACACCGTCCGTACTTGAAACAACTCCAACAGACTGCTATGGAGAAGAGAACGGTGAAATCCTTGTTGTAGGGAGCGGAGGAACGCCTACTTACTCTTATTCTCTGGATGATATTAACTACCAAAACAATGGGGTTTTCACCTCATTAGACGCAGATACTTTTGATATTTATATTCGTGATGCCAGTAATTGCCTGTTTCAATTGAGCAATGTTGTCGTAGATGAACCTGATTCTATTTCGCTTTCCGTTGCTGTTGAGGGGATCCTTTGTTTTGGAGACAGTTCCGGACAGGCCATTTTGAATGCGGAAGGAGGAACTCCAGGCTACGCCTTTGCCATGGATACATTCCCCTATCAAAGCGATACCGTCTTTGAAGGATTGACACCTGGAGCATACACATTTTCCGTTCTGGATACAAATGGGTGCACCTCTCAATTTCCCTTTGAAATTGCCCAGCCCGATACTTTTTATATTGACACCTCTACCATTTCAGGCATTGATTGCTTTGGAGATACGACAGGAACCTTATTTATCCAAGCCGGAGGGGGAATGCCAGGGTATGAATACAACCTAAACAACGATACAATTTCCTTGAATACAGGTTATTTCAATAACCTTTCAGCAGGAGTTTACGCTTTGATGGTTAGCGATTCTAATGGATGCCAGATTATGGATACTTTTCAGGTCATTCAAAATGAAGCTATTACCATTACCAATGATTCTGTACTCGACTTGAGCTGTGCAGGAACCAATGATGGATTTATCCAGCTTTCTGCCGAAGGTGGAAGTGGGGAATATTCCTTCAGCTTAAATGGAGGGCCATTAAAAACAGATAACTTCTTCGAAAACCTGAGTAGCGATACTTTTTTAATTACTATTCAAGATACCCTGAATTGCAGTCAGGATACAATAATTCAAATCAATGAGCCAGAAACTATCGAAGCGATTATTGAGTCTTCTCAAGCGCCTCTTTGTGCTGACCAATCCAATGGAAGCCTTCAGATTTCTGCTTCGGGGGGAACCGGAATATTAGAATATACTATAGATACCTTTTCGAATACTTCCGGCCTTTTTGAAAACCTCTCGCCTGGTTCTTACTCAGTAGAGATTAGCGATCAAAACGGATGTTCGCAAAATGTAGAAGCTACTTTAGATACTCCTGCACCTTTATCTCTATCCATTGACAACCAAACAGATGCCGATTGTGGAGCATCAAATGCAAGTATACAGGTAAGTGGTCAGGGAGGAGCCGGAGACTATACTTACAACCTCAATAGTATAACCAATACGACCGGTCAATTTGAAACCCTGGCTTCCGGAATCTATACATTAGTCCTTTCGGATGCTAACAATTGTCAAGATACCACAAGCATTGAAATCCTGTCTACAGATCCACTTTCTTTGGAGGCAGAAGTACAAGAAGAGATCAGCTGTTTTGGTGAAGAAAATGCTGATATACTAGTGAGTGCTTCCGGGGGAACCGGAAATTACACATTCGACTTAGATGGAGAAACCAATTCTACGGGGCTTTTTGAAGGACTTGCAGCAGGCTCTTATATTGTTGCTGTAGCTGATGATAATGGTTGTGCCGGAGTGGTTGAATTATCCGTTGCTCAACCAGCCAATTTAACCCTTGAAATAGAGAATGCCCCCTCAGCATCTTGCGAAGGCGGAACTTCGGGAAGCTTCTCTGTTAACGGCGATGGAGGTACAGGAAGCTTGATCTATACTTTGGACGGGAACCAGAATACGGACGGGCAATTTGACAACCTCTCCACAGGCACTTACACCGTTTTCGTGAATGATGCCAACAACTGTGTGGACTCTCTCAATGTAGAAATAGTTGCTAATCCTCCTGTTGAAGTTTCTGAGATCAATAGTTCCTCACCTTCTTGTAATGGAGAATCTAATGGTTCCCTTCAACTCGCTGCCTCCGGAGGCAACGGGGATTACACTTATCAATTGGGAAGCCTTACAAATTCGGAAGGCTTGTTTGAAAACCTTTCAGCGGGTCTTTATGATGTAGTTGTAACAGATGCTGATGGTTGCTCGGGAACATTGGAAACTCAACTGCTTAATCCTCCCGCATTACAATTGAATTTAGAGGAAACTAACTCTATCGAATGTTCTAACCAAGCTTCTGGTAGCCTTAGCTTATCCGCAGAAGGTGGAAATGGTGACTATACATTTACCCTAAATGGAAATAGCAATAACACCGGAACGTTCGAACAACTGGCTGGAGGGGACTACCAGATCATCCTTACAGATGCCAATAATTGTACAGACACTTTGGAGACATCGATAGAACAAAGCCTACCTGTGGAATTGGAAGCTACTTTAATTGAAGACGTAAATTGCAATGGTGGAAATGACGGTCAGATTCAATTAAATGCTATCAGCGGACAAGGGCCTTTCGATTACCAGCTCAATGGTGAAAACAATAATGACGGCCTTTTTGAAAATCTAACAGCCGGAGATTATCAAATCATTTTAACAGATAGTGAGAACTGCCAGGACACACTAAATGCCACTATTGAAGAAACTGATCCTTTAGAAGTTCAAAACCAATTGGTCCAGGATGTTAGTTGTAATGGCCTTGAAGATGGTATGCTTCAATTCAGCGGTAATGGTGGAGAAAGCCCCTACACTTATCAACTGGGAGGGCAAACCAATACAAACGGTATATTTGAGAACCTAGCTTCAGCTAATTATGATGTTGTGTTAACAGATGCAAATAATTGTACGGATACTTTAAACATCTCTGTTAATCAAAACGATTCCATATCTTTAGAAACGGATTTCATTCAAAATGTCAGTTGTACCAGTGCATCTGATGGTGCCGTACAATTTAACGCACTGGGCGGAGAAGGCCCGTACAACTACCAATTATCTGGTCAAAATAATGCAAGCGGCCTTTTTGAAGCTCTGCCTTCGAATAACTATACGCTTGAAGTCAGTGATCAGAATGGATGTATCCAAACTCTTGACTTTACTATTGAAGAACCGGAAGCTCTTGAACTACAAATGGATCAAAGTACAGCAGTAGCCTGCTCTGGCGAAGCAAGCGGTTCTCTTCAGTTTAGCGCTTCAGGCGGGAGCGGAAATTATACGTACTCCATAGGAAATACTAGTAACAACAACGGCCTGTTTGAAAACCTGGAAGCAAATACCTATCTGGTAATGCTTACGGATGAAAATAATTGTCAGGATTCTCTTTTAGCAGAAATTGAAACCATCAACCCAATCAATATTTCGGTCAATAACATTCAAGCGCCATCTTGCTTCGGTTCCCAGGATGCGTCCGTTCAAATAAATGCAAATGGAGGAGCTGGCGATTTCACCTTCAACTTAAATACTCAGGAAAATAATACAGGCTTGTTCAATGAACTAGCTGCCGATAATTATAATATTATTGTTACTGATGCCAATGGCTGTACTCAAATAGAATCGATTGAAATTCTTGCTGCTACCCCACTCGTACTCGAATTAGTGTCCGTTTCCAGTGCCGGATGCCAGGGTGCAAATAATGGAGCTATTCAATTAAGTGCTTCAGGAGGCACAAGCACATATGATTTCCAACTAAATGGCAGTTCAAACCTTGACGGAGTGTTTGAAAACCTAACTTCAGGCTTTTATCAAGCCTACGTTTATGACGTGAATAATTGCGTAGATTCCCTTGAAGTTGAGATTAATGAAACAAGCACTTTCAAACTAGACGATGAGATCCTTCAAGAGGTATCTTGCAGCAATAGCGAAGATGGTATCATTGAAATCAGCGTAAATGGCATCAGCGGGAATTTCACCTACAACACAGGAAGCCTTTCTAATGAAACCGGTTATTTCGAAAACTTAGAAGCTGGCACCTACGAATTTATCGTTAGCGATGATAATGGTTGCACCTCTACAACAACAGTTACCCTTGATCAACCAGAGGCTATAGAAGCAGATCTTGAGTTTTTAAATACGATCAAATGCTATGGTGATTCAGCGGCTATCCTTTATGTGCAAGCATCAGGAGGCAATGGTGGCTTTAATTATACACTGGCCGATCAAAACAATAACAACGGCTTGTTTTTCAACCTCCCGGCTGGAACATACCCCGTTTCAATCACAGATTCTAAAGGTTGCCTGGGCACAGCCAATGCTATTGTTTCCCAACCGGACAGCTTATCCATTCAGGAGTTAGATCAAATCGCTCCCTTATGCCACGGAGAGAATAACGGTGTTCTGACCGTAGAGGCAAACGGTGGAAATATGCCCTACATTTATTCGTCAGGCAATCAAGCAAACAGCAATGGGCAGTTTGCAAATATTGAAGGAGGTTTTCACCCAATTTTTGTAGTTGACCAAAATGGTTGTACAACAACTTCCGTATTCTTTCTCGAAGAACCTGAAGTTCTTACCCTTGAAATAGAAGAGCTGACAAATGCCAATTGTGCAGTCAGCAATACAGGAGGAATCGTACTGAACGGAGAAGGAGGCACACCAGATTTCCAATACAGCATTGACAATCAAATCGATGCAAGCGGCCAGTTCAATGACCTGCCTCCTGGCAATTATACAGCTGTTTTAACCGACGCTAACGGATGTGAATCAGAAATTGCGTTCGATATTCTTTTAACAGGAAACCTTAATGTTGCCACCCAAAACATTTCCATGGTAAGTTGTTACGGATACAACGACGGGGCCTTCCAACTTTCTGCTAATGGCGGAGACGGAAGTTACACCTATACTCTAGACACGATTCAATCCAACACTACCGGGTCGTTCGAGGAGCTGGCTCCGGGCATTTATCCGGTTAGTATTGATGATGGCACAGGTTGTACGGTCAATACTGCCATTTTCATTTCAGAGCCGGAAGCATTAGAGATTTCTCAAACGTACACAAACGATCCTAATTGCTACGGTGAAACTTCTGGTAATGCACAATTCGAAGCAATTGGTGGAAGTCCTGATTATTCTTTCTACATTGATACAGAATATGCTCCTGATGGTTATTTTGAAGACCTAAGCGCCGGAGATTATGCAGTGCTGGTTTTAGATAAAAACAACTGCGCCGACACATTGGCGTTTTCATTAAGCCAACCCGATTCTTTAAGTATCAACTTCCTTAATGAAGAACCTGATAGTGGCTTGGGCGACGGCACTATTGATGTAGAAGCGCAAGGAGGTACTCCTCCATACATGTATTCATTAGATGGGAGTAATTATAGCACCTCCGGGCAATTCACTAATTTGCCTACGGGTACTTATACCATTTATATTCAGGATGCCAATGGTTGTATAATGGAAGTGGATGCTACGGTTGAGTTGAAAGTGGCTACTTCTATTACTAATAATAATACGAGTTTAAATCTATACCCTAATCCATTCACAGATTTCCTGATTGTGGAAGGTTCATCTAATATGGAACAAGAAGTAGGTATGAAAATATTTAGCGTGAGTGGTATTTTGTTGCAGCATGAATTGATCCAATTTATAAATGGTAAGCAACGCCACACCATAAGAATAGATGCAAGAATGCCGGGTGGGTGCTACTTTGTTGAGTTATCAGGAAGCTTCGGGAAGAAGGTTTTCAAGTTATTCAGGAAATGATAACAGATGACGCTGATGAACGCAGATAAAGGTGGAGCTGCGCTTCAGTGTGATGATTATATATCGGCTGCAAGCCGACATATAATCAATAGTGGAGCGCAGCTCCACCATAATCAGCGTGATCAGCGTAATCTGTGATCAAAATAAGCCCATGCTGCGCAAAATCATCCACATAGACATGGACGCCTTCTACGCCTCTGTAGAGCAACGCGACAATTCCGAGCTTCGAGGGAAGCCCGTCTCTGTAGGTGGTTCCAGTGCACGAGGTGTTGTAGCTTCTGCCAGTTATGAAGCACGTAAATATGGTGTACGTTCTGCGATGCCGAGTGTTACCGCAAAGCGCTTATGCCCGGAGCTCATTTTTGTGAAAGCACGCTTCGATGTATATAGAGCAGTATCCCGCCAAATACGGGATATCTTTCTTGAGTATACGGACCTTGTAGAACCACTATCGCTAGATGAGGCATATTTGGATGTCACAGAAGCACATAAAGGGCCGGCCTCCGCAACGCTCATTGCTGAAGAGATCCGGACACGAATTTTTGAAGAGACTCAGCTTACGGCTTCCGCAGGAGTATCGTTTAATAAATTTTTAGCCAAAATTGCTTCCGATATCAACAAGCCTAATGGTATTAAGGTGATTACACCTAAAGAAGCCCTCCCCTTCCTGGAGGCCCTGCCCATAGAAAAGTTTCACGGAATAGGTAAAGTAACCGCTGCCAAGCTCAAAAAAATGGGCATTTACACTGGTAAAGACCTAAAAAAACATTCTGAAATTGAACTGGTTCAGCGCTTCGGTAAAGCAGGAAGACACTACTACCGCATCGTCCGGGCCGATGATCAGCGATCGGTAAACCCTAATCGAGTACGGAAATCGATCGGAGCTGAGCGTACCTTCTCCGAAGATCTTTCCAACATGGATGAAATGAAAGAAAAACTCTCCTATCTTGCGAAGGTCATCTTTGATCACATGCAGCGGCAGGATAACTTTGGCCGAACCTTAACCTTAAAAATTAAATCGTCTGATTTTAAAATAATAACCCGTTCTAAATCTTTTGGAGGTGAATTACGCGAACTAAAGGAGATCGAACGGGTAGCCCACGAATTACTGGATAATAATCAGGATGAAATTAATTTAGTCAGGCTGTTGGGGCTTTCTGTTTCCAACCTGGAAAAGGAAATGGCTCAAGCAGGAGAACAACTTAAATTCAACTTCAAACAATAATCTAGTTGTTGCTAGAAACATGAATCATCCCAAATTTTCGGGATGATTCATTTTTCCCTACCACCCTATCCCTAGAAAATTGATTTTTGTGTCAAAAAAAAATGACAAAAATCACCAATACTTTGTCAAAAATCACCTACATTTAGTTGTAGAAAAAATCCAATTCCTAAATCAACAAATACGAAAGGCATGAAAAATGTAAAAGCAGATCTAAAAAACAAATGGCTTGGCGGTGCGATTATTCTGGGATTAGCTTTGTATGTAATTCCATCCAGCTGTAATTCAGGGCCTCCTGAAAACTCTCGCGCCGCTCAGGCTGAACGAGGTAAAGTCATTTACGACCAATACTGTGCTTCTTGTCATGGAGCCGACGGAAAAACACCTATTGACTCCCTGGAAAGAACACCAGCTGATTTAACTTATATCCTGAAAAGAAGAGACATTGACAAATTCCCAGTACAAGAAATTGCCAGTATCATTGACGGCCGGAATTATCTCTCTGCTCACGGTGATCGTGAAATGCCTGCATGGGGCAAGGTATTCGCCGACGAAGAAAAGTTGAACGATGATCAAATCAGAGGTAAAATGGGTGAGTTAATCTCTTACTTAATTACGATTCAACGCTAAGATCTAAAAAAACTTTTTTAGAGGGGCTGTCTTATGGGTAGTTCGTACGGCTTGGGAGAAATATTTTCTATTGAGGGATGTTTTTTTTAAATTTTTACTAAAAATTTAAAAAAAAGGGTAGTGGGTCAAAAATGTGGACAGTTGCTTGCAAACACTTTAACATGGGGCCTTGAAAACTATGTATCAACGGATTCACCCCACTACCGATGGATTTATCTAATAAGTTTTACAACTTAAGGTTAACGCTTCTCATCAACCGGTTTTACCCACTACCAAAAAAAGAACATCCCTCAAAAAAAGAAAACTTCCTGCCAGTCGCGACGAATATGCTTATCAGACAGCCTCTCCTTCTTTTCACTTAGTTCTCCCTATACCAATTTAGTTTCTTATCTTTGAGGTGCCTTTAACTCATGCAAAAAATTAATGGAAAAACAGTCAAATAAAAAGGCTAACAAACTCAATGCCAGGCTAGTAGCTCTAATACAAAAAGGAGACAAAGCTGGCATGGCAGAACTATATGACTGTTACTCTGCAAGTTTGCTTGGTTTGATCATGCGCAACATTCCTGAAAAACCCGTTGCAGAAGAAGTCCTTCAGGATGTATTCTTAAAAGTCTGGAAAAATATCAATACATATAACCCCGCTAAAAGCAGCCTTTTTACATGGATGGCACAAATCGCCCGGTTTACTGCTATTGATAAGTTAAGAAGTAAAGAAAATAACCAGGCTCAAAAAACCGATTCCTTCGAAACACTCGTATATCAAGAAGAGCAAACGAGTGAAGAGGCCGCATTTAAAGACTATGGCCTTCACAAAGTGCTCACCCAACTAGAAGAAAAACAACAAAAGATCATCCACTACATCTATTTTTTAGGCTACAGCCAATCAGAAACGGCTAAGGCAATGGACATTCCTTTGGGAACTGTGAAATCTAAAGTGAGAGCAGCCATCATTAGCCTTAGAAAAATACTGGGTAGTGAACCCTTTGTGTATATTTTAATTTTTTTAGATATTTTACACCAAAACCTATTTAAGTAACTTGGATATCAAGCAATACATAGAATCCGGCATCCTGGAAATGTATGTTCTGGGAACTCTGGCTCCGCAAGAAAAACAGGAGGTAGAACAGCTAATATTGCAATATCCTGAAATTGCAGAAGAAGTCAGGGCTATTGAAGATGCCCTGGAAACACTTTCTGAAAATGCTTCCGTTACTCCATCCTTTAGCGTAAAAAGCGAACTTCTATCCAAGCTGGATTCCGTACCGGTAAGTAATTCAGCTAGCCCGAACGACGCCCCCATGCTTCCAATTCCATTTATTTGGGTTTTATTAACCTTTTTAGGGCTGGGATTGTCTACCTATTTTTATTTTGAAAATCGCCGTATTAAAATTAACATAGATACTGTTCAACAAACTAATTCTGACCTGCAAGCCAACCTTGATTCCATAATTACAACCTATAGCACTCAACTAAAAAGTTGTTCTGACCTTATCCTCATGCTTGGGAATAACCCCCGGGGAGAACAATATGCAGGGATCATACAAAAAATAAATGCAGAAAAAGCAATCTTTCTGAGCTGTCAAATGCCCGCTCTTCCTCCCGGTAAAGATTTTCAGTTGTGGAGTATAAAAGGGAATGCCCCTCCGACTCCAATGGGCATTTTATCAACACCAGAATTTATCAATTCCGGAAGAACCCCTATCGATATTTCTCAATCTTTAGATGCGGATATCTTTGCCATCACAATTGAAGATAAAGGAGGAAGCCCTAGTGGAGAACCGACCCTTCCTATTATTATTCTAGGGAATAATAGCTAAGCTGAGCAGAAAATATCGTACAATCAAGCCTTTACTCGTCGCCGTTTTCCAGGTCAAGGAACTAATTTTTTTAAATCCGATCTAGTCTTAACTCTCGTACCTATTATAAAATTGAACAAGATGAAAAATAAACACACACTATCAACAATTGCTAATTTAGCATTATTTCTTTTGATTATCGTACCCCATTCTGGTTTTTCACAAACCCTTAAAGGAACGATTGTCAACCTGTTAAATCAACCCGTATCAGATGTCAATATCATCTCCCTTTCCAGCAACCAACATACTCACTCCAATGCGCTTGGAAAGTTTGAACTCAAGGAAGTAAAAACAGGGGATTTAATTGAAATTTCTCACGTGGGCTATGCGACCAAAACCATTACGGTTTCAGAAGACTTTATCGGAGAAGACCTCAAAATCAACCTTGAAGTAGCGCCGGTTAGCTTGGATCAGGTGTCTGTCTCTGCAGATGTTAAATCATTTAAAGAAATAGCCGCCATTGATCTGAGCAATAAACCCGTTAAAAATTCCCAGGAAATCCTGAGAAGAGTTCCGGGTTTAATTATCGGGCAGCACGCCGGTGGAGGGAAAGCAGAACAAATATTCCTCCGCGGATTCGATATTGACCATGGAACAGACGTCAATATCCAGGTCGATGGCATGCCCGTCAATATGGTGTCTCATGCGCATGGGCAAGGCTATGCGGACTTGCACTTCCTCATCCCCGAAACCATTGAATCCATTGATTTTGGGAAAGGCCCTTATTACACAGATCAAGGTAATTTTACTACGGCTGGCTATGTCCAATTTAATACAAAAGAACGCCTAAATCATAGTCTTATTTCGCAAGAAGTCGGCCGTTTTAATACGCTTAGAACCCTTGCTATGCTGGAAATCGATGGCGATAACGAAAAAAACAGCGCATATCTCGCCGGGGAATTCTTACAAAGTGATGGCTTCTTCGAATCATCCCAAAATTTTAAGCGAGTAAATTTTCTGGGGAAATACACCACCTCCATTTCCGATCAACAAAAGATTAGTGTACAAGCTTCTCATTTTCAAAGCCGATGGGATGCTTCCGGCCAGATTCCCGAAAGAGCAGTAAATGATGGTTCCATAACTCGCTTCGGCGCTATCGATGATACAGAAGGAGGGCAGACCAGCCGCACCAATGTGGGCCTCACACACTACCGCTTCATCGACAATAATACTTTTGTTAAAAGTAGTGCTTACTATTCAAAGTATGGCTTTGAGCTTTTCTCCAACTTCACTTTTTTTCTTGAAGATCCTATTAATGGGGATCAAATCAAGCAAAAAGAAACCAGAGATATTATAGGCTTGAATTCCACTTTCCACAAGAACTGGTCCATTTCGGGATCTTCCTTGCACACAAAAGCCGGGATAGGCCTGAGATATGATAATATTGACGAAAACGAACTCTCTCGAACTGCCAATCGCCAGGAATTATTGCAAAGATTGGCTTATGGAAATATCGATGAAAGCAATTTATATGGATTCGCCGATGCGGAGTGGTCATCTGGCAAATGGCTGTTAAACGCCGGGCTGAGAGCAGATTACTTTAACTTTAGCTACATCAATTTAATGGACAGCTTATACAATCCCCAATCCCAGGAACGCACATTTATTAGTCCAAAGCTAAACATTCTATACACACACGATCCATCCCTGCAATTCTACCTGAAATCAGGAATTGGCTTTCACTCCAATGATACAAGGGTAATCATTGAGAATAATGCAGAGGAAGTCCTTCCTGCCGCTTATGGATCAGACCTGGGGTTAATCTGGCTACCTAGTAACAAGATCATGATCAATACCGCACTTTGGTACCTTTTCCTCGAACAAGAATTTGTTTACGTCGGCGATGCGGGGATTGTTGAGCCAAGTGGAGAAACGCAACGCATGGGAATTGATCTTTCACTTAGAATTCAACCGGTAAAAAATATTTTCATAGATGCAGATGTCAACTATGCTATTCCACGCGCCGTAACATCCGGAGAAAGTGCCGAAAAATACATTCCTCTAGCCCCTACATTTACTAGTACCGGAGGAATCATGGTACAAGCGAGTTCGGTAATAAAAGCAGCACTAAATTACCGCTATCTTGCTGATCGCCCGGCCAACGAAGACAATAGCCTTACCGCAGAAGGCTATTTTGTAATGGATGCCAACATCAGTTTCGACTACCCGCATTTCCGGTTTTTCGTGCAATTTGAAAATATTTTGAATACCGACTGGAAGGAAACGCAGTTCGAAACCGAGTCACAACTCCGAGGCGAAGCAGAACCCGTTTCTGAAATTCACTTTACTCCGGGTACGCCCTTTTCTTATAGGGTAGGCTTTCAATATGCTTTTTAAATAAGGCTGATTCTGAAGTCACTTTAGCAACTAGTGCTTCAAGCACTAGGCTGGTTCCGGGCTCATCCCGGAATCCAGATCGAATGCACTTTAACGGCTGCAGCAAACACCTGCAGCACGAATGGGAAAATTATATTCACAAAAATAAAAGACTATGTCATTTACACTAAAACATTATCCGATTGCCTTGCTCTTATTCTTCGCCGCAAGTTTTATTGCTTGCAATACATATGAGCAGGAAGAATCATCTACGCTGGCTCAAACAATACCTGCGATGCTTAATCGTTCAGAAAAACTTCACAAAGGGGAAGAATGGGATAACGTTCAAAACACTTATGTAAAACAACGAGAGTTGCTGAAACAAAACGCTGAAGCGCAATTACCAAGACTGAAGCTGGCACAACTTTTCATTAATGAGGCCCGCATCACCGGCGAACACGGCCATTATTATCCAGCAGCTTTACAAATGCTTAATGAAATTCTAGCGTCTGAATCCCTTGATGAAGATTTAAAATTTGTAGCGCTGTCTACCAAAGCAGGGGTTCAGCTTTCCCTCCATCAGTTTAAAAATGCTTTTCAGACTGGCCGAGACGCTTTAGAACTAAATAATTACAATGCTCAGATTTACGGCGTTTTGATTGATGCCTACAATGAACTTGGCATGTATGAAAAGGCCGTTCAGGCCGCAGATAAAATGGTGAGTATCCGTCCGGACCTGCGCTCCTATTCCAGAGTATCTTATTTGAGGGAACTATACGGAGATTTGGAAGGCGCCATAGAAGCTATGGAGATGGCAGTGCAAGCAGGCTATCCTGGCTTTGAAGAAACTTGTTGGACAAGGCTCAACTTAGGGAATCTTTACCTTAAAAAGGGAGAACCCGCAAAAGCGGAAGAACAATATCAGCTATGCCTACAGGAAAGGGCTAATTATCCCTTTGCCTTAGCGGCACTAGCAAAACTGAAAGTCAATCAAGGGGATCTTGCAACAGCGGAAAGCCTCCTAAACGAAGCCATTTCCATCATTCCGGAAGTTGGATTCTACGTTGAGCTAGCACGAATTTACCAGCGAACAAACAAAAATGCAGAACCGCTAATTGAAGAAGTATTGGCCATGCTTACAGATGATGAACAGAACGGCCATATTATGCATCTGGAATATGCTGAGGTTTTTCTTGATTTAAAAAAGGAACCCTCTAATGCTTTGGAATATGCTCTGAAAGAATACCAGGTAAGACCTAATAACATTAGTGTCAATGAAATGCTGGCAAAAATATATCAGGCATTAGGAGAAGAAGACCTAGCTACCCAACATTTTACTTACGCACAAATTTAATAGACTTGCTCTGTAGCTGCCGATGGAGCGTAATTGGCCCGTCAAGCAAGTGCAGAACAAGTCTAATATAGTCTGCTGAAGCCCGCAGCTCAATGTTGTCAACTTAAGTTCTTTGCGGCACGGCGCTTAACCTAGTGCTTCAGGAACTAGACTTTATTTTTTAATTATAAATTTTCAATATGATTTTTACAAGAACTAGTTTAAAAACACTAGCCATCTTTAAGGAGTTTTTTTTTATCCTTCCTGATCTTAATGCTATGCATTCAAGCCAATGCATCAAGCCATAGAGAAGCCCCCTTAATAGCTAATGACCCATTAGCCGACAATGTGGATCTCTATGCTTTTCGCAGTCCGGACAATCCGGGCATGATTACCCTTATTGCTACTTACGTTCCGTTACAACTCCCCTCAGGAGGACCGAATTACTACTCTTTCGGGGAAAATATCCGCTACGAAATTCATGTGGATAACAATGCCGATATTCCCGGAGATGAGATCATTTACAGATTTACGTTTAATCAGGAAAATGAAGATCCAACGACCTTTTTTAACATTCGTCTTGGTGCGCAAAACCTAAAAACCACTTACACTTTAGAGCGAAGCATCGATGGCGGCATGAGCTTTGATGCGATCATTACCAATGGACTTGTTCCGCCAAATAACATTGGCTCTCGTTCTATCGAATCTACCGTTGGCCTGGGAACAACTTACGAACAACTTATCCAGGATGCAATTCTGGAGGCCAATACAGGTGAAAAAGTATTTTGCGGCCCTTCTGACGACCCATTCTTTGTAGACCTGGGTGGAATTTTTGACCTGGGGGACGCTCCTCGCCAAAATGGAGAACCCAGAGATGGCGTCGGTTGCTTCAATGTAAGTACTATCGCTATCCAAGTGCCCATTTCAACTCTTTTAAAAGATGGTGCAGCATCACAACCACAGAATATTCTGGATCCTGATTATGTGATTGGTGTATGGGCATCTGCAAGCCGCCAACAAATCACTACGCTTTCAGCGGGAGGTGTATCGACTTCCGGTGATTGGGTACAAGTTAGTCGCTTAGGAATGCCTTTAACCAATGAGGCCGTTATTCCTATTGGTCAAAAAGACTTTTGGAACGCAATTACTCCTTATGATGAATTATCAGAAACGACATTAGATGAATATTTCTACAACCCTGAACTAGGTCTTTACATGGACGATGATCAATTTGGAGGAGCAGTACCGGCTTTTGCTGCCTTAAGAATTCAGCGCAATTCATTGCAAGGGTTTGACTTTGGTAATGGGCAAGATGGTTTATTTGGCCTTAAAGGTTCTCCAGCAGTAGAAGGAACAGCTCTGGATGATGACATCTTTGGCACCTTGTTATTACCCTCTGCCGGCCGCCCTCGTTCAGTAGACCTTTGGCCTGCTTTTCACACTGGGGTCCCAAATTTTCCACCTTACCAATTAGCAACAGGAAAAGATGGAAACCCGCTTGCACCTGGTAAACCTTTCATCAATAATTTTCTACCTAATGGTGGAGATATGCTAAGGCTAAACATGGCTGTGCCGCCTACATCAAGAGATGATGCCCAGTTCAGCTCGCTAGGTTTAATCCAGGCAGCTGTGCTCGGATTAACCGATCCGACTTATGCCTCCAATACGGAAATTGAATTCATCCCTAACATGGATGGATTTCCTAACGGAAGAAGGCTGGAAGATGACGTAACCAGAATCGAATTACAAGCAGTGAGCGGTGTTGTGTTGGCGGCCATTGGTTTATGGTATGATGATTATACCGCTGGTGACCCCAACCCGGTCACGCAGGATTTAGTGGATGTTCTAACATTTACTACCGGAGTAGAACGAAATGATGCACCCTTTAAATCTGAGTTTCCATATGTAGCCACTCCGTGGAGCGGTACCAGTGAATGTGGAGGGAAGCTCGTGCCGCCGCTTATGGGCGCCGATTTGGAACTGAGCATTGATGTGGATATTCCAACTTACGAAATCTACGAAACCGTGGAGTATACGATCACCGTTTCAAACAATGGCCCGGATGTTGCCAACCAGGTAAGCGTAAGCGCTGGTCTACCGGAAGGTATGGTATTTGCAGCTTTCTTTGTATCCAAAGGAGATTACAATTTATTCTTTGAAAAATGGGATGTTGGCTCTTTAGCTCCTGGTGAATCGGCCACTTTAGAATTGGTATTATTTACCTTAGTAGAAGGCGTGAACATCACGAATTTTGTGCAAATCCTGACTTCTGAAGCTAATGATCCGGATTCAACACCTGGTAATGATACGGATGGCAATCCGGATGAAGACGATGAAGCAGCCGTCACGATTACGCCTTCACCACTCTTGAAAAATGCTCAAAATAGAGCGGAACAAGAGGGCCAAAGCTCTAAAATCAACAAGATGTTTCCTATTCCGGCTACCAATCGACTCAATATCGAGTTACAATCGTCGGATAACGGCCTTCATAGGTTGTTCATCATAAATGCGAATGGTCAGACTGTTCAACAGGAACAACTTCAGATTTCAGAGGGAAATAACCAATTAGCACTGGATATTTCAAATTTAAGTGCAGGAATTTACTTTATTTCCATCCCAGGCATGGAAAGTGAAATTTCGAAAAAAATGTTTATCAAACAATAGAGGAGAAAAGAAGTAGTTTTTGTTTGGAGATTGACGCTTTTTTGGGATTTTTCTTCGAAAAACCCCAAAAAGTGTCGATCTCCAACTCAAAAACCTTCCTGCCAAGGGCATCGATAGTTTATACGACTTAATCCCCTGAACTACTTACTTCTTTTCAATTAATTCTCTTGCATTTTTAAGTGCAAAATCTGACGGAGGGTTGCTACTAAGCATCACTGCTATTGCACGCACGCATTCATCATGGTTCAGCAGGCGAACATTTGTCACCGTCCGATCATCCTTAATCTTTTTAAATACAAAATAATGAACATCAGCTTTGGAAGCTACCTGAGGAGAGTGTGTAATGGTGACGATCTGGTGTTCATTGGAAAAACGCCGAAGGATTTCCCCCATTTTAAGGGCCACATCTCCGGAAATCCCGGTATCTATTTCATCAAAAACTATCGTTGGCAGAGGAATAGCTTTGGCTACCAACGATTTAGTTACCAAAGCAAGTCTGGACAACTCCCCACCGGAAGCAACATCACGGATTTGCTGCAGGCGGCCTCCTTTATTAGCCGCAAAAAGGAAATGCAATTCATCCAGGCCGGTGGCATTAAGTTCTTCAAGTTGTACAAGTTCCACCTGTAGGCGTGCATGTTCCATGGATAATTCCTTAAGCAGTGCCTTCACTCTTTTTTCGAAAGCAGGGATCACAGCAACCCGTCGATAGCGTAAGTCTGCTGCGGATTCACGCAAGGCTGCTTCCTGATGTTTCAGGCTTTCTTTTAAAACATCAATTCGAGAAGTTTCATCACCTATATTGTCCAGCTGTTGTTGTAAATCAGCTTGAATATCTAATAGTTCTTTAATTGAAGAAACCTGATGCTTACTTTGAAGCCGATAAACCAAATCAAGTCTTTCCTGCACTGCCTGCAAGCGCTCAGGGTTAAATTCTGTTTCTTCGGCAATTTGCTCCAGCTCATTCGATACATCTTCTATTTCAAAAACGAGCCCTTCAAAGCGTTGGTGTATTTTTTCTAAACTACTATGGTATTTAGCCAATTGCCCCAAGGAAACAGTCAATTCCTGAAGTTGACTGACTACAGATTGTTCGCTTTCGCTTAGATGTTGGAATACTGCACCGGTAGTTTGTTTGATAGATTCTGCATTAGATAGCATAGATAGCTCTTCTTCCAAAAGCTCTTGTTCATTTTCTTCCAGTTCAGCCTTTTCAAATTCTTCTAGCTGAAACTTAAGAAACTCCGCTTCTTTAGCTGCTTGCTGCCTCCCTGAAAGCAGCTTTTCCAGGCTTCTTTTATCTTTTTGATAATTCTTAAACTTTTCTGCATACTGAAGCACCGCCTCTTTATTTCCAGCCAGTGCATCTATCATACGCAGCTGAAAACCTTCATCGTGAATGTCAAGCGTATCGAATTGTTGGTGAAGATCGATGAGTGATTCACTCAACTCTTGCAAGATCTTCAAGTTCACGGGAGTATCATTTACAAATGCCCTTGATTTCCCTGAAGGAGAAATTTCCCTTCTAACCACCACCTGGTCTTCATAATCCAGATCATTTTCCTCAAAAAAGGATTGTAAGCGATAGTCCGCAACCTCAAAAACACCTTCCACAAAGCACTTTCTACTGGTGTTAAAAAGCACCTTGGTATCAGCCCGTTTTCCCATTATCAGCCCAAGAGCACCCAATAGGATAGATTTCCCTGCCCCCGTCTCTCCGGTTATAATGGTTAGTCCTTCTGAAAAATCGATCAACAATTCTTCAATTATAGCATAGTTCTGTATTTCTAAGCGCCGAATCATTTACACTTTTTTACAAACATTTTGTTGCAAAAATAAAGTTTTTTTTTTCATTTCCCTATTCAAATCTTTTTAAAACATCAGCAGGTATCTGCATGCCTAATGCTTGTGCGCGTTGTACATCAACTCTTGCCTGCTCTTTATCCCCTAAGCCAGCTCGAACTTTAGCTCTTTCAAACCAATAAAGCGGCTTACTATCGTCTAGTGTAATTGCTCTACTGAGTGCTTCCAGCGCATCCTCCTCAGCACGTAAATGCCTGTAACACAAAGCTTTTTCATACCAAATATCTGCATAATCCGGATCGATCTCCAAATACTTATTGTATTCATTTAATGCCGCGTTATAATCCCCCATTTGATAGAAAACCAAAGCTTTATTGAGAATGCCCTTATAATAAGTCGGATCAATTTGCAGGGCGGCATTAAAATCGTTTAAAGCACTACCATGTTTTCCCATAGCTCCGTAAGCTACTCCTCGATTAGCAAGGTATTCTGCTTTATTTTTATCGAGTTCAATAGCAATCTCATAATCCCCAACTGCTTCGAAAAATTTACCTTGTTTGAAATGGACATCACCTCTTGAATTAAAAATCTCCGGTTGATCAGAACGCAAGCGAATGGCCTGGTTGTAACATTCCAATGCCTCATCAAAACGCCCATTGTCTTTATAGTAGTAACCTAAATTTCTATATGGAAGCGTCGTTTTATTGTAGTGCTCCAATACGTGCTTCCATAAAGTCTCCCCATTCTTCCAAACCTTGCACTGATTATAAGTTAAAAAAGCCGATCCGATTAAATACAACACTGCGATACCTGGGAATAAAGGTTGAAACTGTTTATTTCTGTAAGAATATTTTTCTATGTAAAAAGCCGCAATGAAGAACAGCCCCATATAAGGTATATAGGTGAATCGATCAGCAATAAACCCTTGTCCGGCGCCTACCACCTGCAGTAAAAAGACAACATTGAAAAAGAAAAAAGCAAATCCAAATACTAAGGCCTTCATCTCCTTAAGATAAGCCAACCATACACCAACAAAAACGGCCACTACAATAACAGGAGCCAAATAAAATGGCCAGCTCAAACCACTAGGATATGGATACAGAGGTGACATTTCATAGGGATAGATCACCTTGATCAGATACACCACAAAGGAATACGCTCCAATCAATAATCTTCCACCAAAACTATATCTTGCCAACTCCTCATCCACGGAACCAAGCGACCCCGATTCGGATAAAAAATAGATCCCCGCCAGTCCAAACACTAATGAAAGCAGGAAAAATGGCCATTTTTCTATTACAAGATTAAAGGATAATTTTCTATTATAATAATAATCCGCTGCCAGCATAGCTAATGGCAGAGCCACCATTTGAATTTTGGCGAAAAGCCCGATGAAAAATAAGCCCAAACATAAAGCCCACCATCCTCTCGACTTCAAATTAGACAATAAATACTTCAAATATGCATAAAAAGCTGAAAAATAGAAAGCCCCCAGCAAAACATCTTTCCGTTCTGTTATCCAGGCGACCGACTCCACCCGCATTGGATGAATGCCAAACAATAATGCCGGTAATGCTGCAAAAGGTAATTTTAAACCAAGCAATAATCCTATTCTAAAAACAAAGAAGACGCACAACAAATGGAGCAATACATTGGTCAGGTGATGTAAATAAGCCGTTTCCGCTCCAAACAGGTGTTTCTCTACAGCAAACGTGAAGATAGGCAAGGGGTTGTAGTTTCCCAGGACCCTACTGGTAAAAATGCTTTTTACGCTCTCCCAATCGAAACGCTCCAAATTAGGGTTTTCATAAAGGTTTACATCATCATCCCAGTTAACAAAGTCATTTTCCAGGGCTGGTGTAAACGATAGAAAAGTTATCAGTAAAATGGCTCCCAACCAAATCAGGTTATTGGGCTGTTGCCAGAATCCCTTTTTCTTCTCGGTCGCTTTCCCCGTTTTACCGCTCTTTTTCTTTGTCTTTTTTTTCGCCATTCTTTACCATTTATTTGTATATGTATCTAAACACTCATTAACTGCATCCGCTAATGCCTCTTCATCAGGAGCTTTCGCAATGAAGAGCTTTTCAATCCCTTGTTTTTTCAATTGCTTAGCGGTAGTATTTCCAATAGCCACGACTTTTTGCGTACTAAGTAGCTGATATCTGTTAAAATAGGCTTCTACGTTCAGTGGACTTGTAAAAACCAAAACTTTATTTTCTTCATCAAGTGCAAAGTCCTTTAAAATTTCATTCTTGTATACAACCAAATCAACAGCGTCGATTTCATCTTTTAACAAGCGCTGAACGGACTGCCGGGAATTAAATGCCCTGGGGAAAAGTACGCACTTTCCCATTCCCAACTTTCGAAACGAAAAAGCTACTTCCTCCACTTCTCCCGCCCCTGTAAAATTAACTATTATTCCAGCCTTATTTAGCTTTTTTTTCGTTCCGGGTCCCAATGCAGCAACGCTTACCTCAGCTAGTTCATTAAATCCTCCTCCCTGAATAAAAAACTTAACGGCATTTTGGCTGTAAAAAAACACCCAATCTATTTTCCTTTTTGGCAAAGAAAAGCTCACTGGCGAAAACTGAACGAGCGACTTATCTTCCACCTGAGCCCCAATCGCATTCATTTTCCTTCGAAACGCACTATCCTTTTCTAACGCCCTCGTAATAAAAACCTTGGGTGTATACCTCATTTGCTGATTAATTTGACGAAGAAAGCTTTGTCATCTCATCAATCACTTCTTCCGCCAACCCAAAATGAGTACTTGATGAAAGTCGGAACTTCTTTAATGGCGCATCCCATGACGCTGCTTTGGCAACCCAAACATGATAGTTTTCCTGTTCATCGATTTCACAATAAACTCCAATTGGCATATGGCATCCTCCTTCAGCTAATTTGAGGACTCTTCTTTCGACATTGGTTACCAGAGCAGTCTCACTCTGGTGAATTTTCTTTAGTATCCTTCTGGTAGGCAGATCGTCTACACAACACTGAAAAGCCAGGACTCCCTGAGCCGGTGCAGGCACAAATTCTTTTGGATTGAAGAGATACGTCCAATAGGAGCTAAGATCTATTTCCAAACGCTCAATGCCTGCTGCGGCAAGTAGAATAGCATCGAATTCACCTGAGGCAAGTTTCTGCAGGCGGGTAGGTACATTTCCACGAATATCTTTTATCTGAACATCATTGCGATAATGAAGTATTTGGGCTTTGCGCCTCGCAGAAGAAGTTCCAACAACAGCTCCTTTAGGCAACTTTAGCAGTTGACCTTCTTCTACCTTATCCTTTGCCACGATGAGGTAGTCCGAGGGATTTGCTCGTTTTGACAATGCACCTAATACCAGACCGGGCGTTTGTTCAGTAGGTAAATCTTTCATAGAATGGACAGCGACCTGAACGTCCCCTCTCAAAAGAGCTTGCTCAATTTCTTTGGTAAAAAAACCTTTTCCCTCAATTTTATCAAAACTCAAGTGTTGAAGGCGATCTCCTTTGGTTTTTAAAATAATCAATTCCACTTCATAACCAAGGCCCTCCAACTCTCCTTTTAAAAAATGAGCTTGCCATAAGGCCAATTTACTTCCTCTTGTTCCTATTTTTATCTTATCGTTCAAACTATTTAGTTTTTTCGTTCTTTGACAAATTGTGTGGAACTTAAATATGAGTCATCCCGAAAATTCGGGATGACTCATATTTAAGTTCCATTTTTCACAATTTCTGTCAAAGAACTAATTTTTTTTAATTTTGCACCTCTCAATAGGGGTACATGTACATCTGTTCGATTTATATGTTATGGGTAGTGTAAAATAATGCATGATGCATGGATTAAATCAAACATTTTTGAACACCACCATGTTTCGGACGGCAAATTTAATAAACAATTATCACCAAAACGATTTTTTAAACCATGCAAATATCAGCCGCAGAATTGGCGCATTTACTGGGAGGAAAAGTGGAAGGCGATCCTGAAGTAACCGTAAATCGCCCAAGCAAAATAGAAGAAGGCCAGGAAGGAACTATCAGCTTCCTCTCAAATTTAAAATACGAGCACTTTGCTTATACTTCTAATGCCAGCATTTTACTGGTTAGTAATGACTTTGAGCCCAAACAACCTATCGCTTCGACCCTTATCCGGGTTCCTAATGTTTACGAAAGTGTTGCTTTTTTACTAGAAAAATTCAACCAATTCAAAGGACCGGAAGAAGGTATTTCCAAGCAAGCTTTTATACATGCCCGGACACAAATAGGAGAAGATGTTACGATTGGTCATTTTGCTGTTATCGAAGAAGGAGCTATTATTGGAAATAACGTTACTATCTACCCACAAGTATACATCGGCCCCGATGTTCATATTCAAGAAAACACAAGCATTCATCCAGGTGTAAGAATTTATAAAGATTGCAAAATCGGTAAAAACTGCACCATTCATTCGAACACGGTCATTGGAAGCGACGGGTTTGGCTTCGCCCCTCAGGATGACGGCACTTACAAGAAAGTAGCTCAAATTGGCAACGTGGTCATCGAAGATGATGTTGAGGTCGGTGCAAATACGTGCATTGACAGAGCTACAATGGGTTCAACGGTTATAAAAAAAGGGGTAAAACTGGACAACCTGGTCCAATTAGCTCATAATGTGGAAATCGGTGCAAATACGGTAATGGCTGCACAAAGCGGTGTAGCAGGAAGTACTAAAATCGGTGCGAACTGCCAAATCGGAGGCCAGGCAGGCTTTGTCGGCCACATAAAAATCGCCGACCATGTAAAGGTACAAGCTCAAAGTGGTATTAGTCGCCCTATATCTAAAGATCACTCAGCAGTTTATGGCTCCCCTGCTCTTAATTACAGGGATTACCTGAAATCTTATGCAGTTTTTCGACAATTACCAGAATTAGCAGCCAAAATCAATACCCTCGAAAAAATGCTCGAAGAACTCAATGCGCAGAAGTAAATGATTTTAGGATAGGGAAGTATATTATTATACCTTTGCCCATGTAATTCTAAACTTGAATTAATTAATCCGCATACGTCAGATACAACATGAAGCAGCGTACCATTCAAAAACCCGTAAGCGTAAAAGGTGTTGGCCTTCACACTGGTAAAGAAGTGACAATGACTTTTACCCCGGCTCCGGTTAATCATGGCTATAAGTTTAAGCGCATTGACCTCGAAGACACTCCAACAATTTCAGCAGATGCCAATAAAGTAATTTCTACTAATCGCGGAACAACCATAAAGCAGGGAAATGCCATTGTAATTACTATTGAACATGCATTATCTGCTCTCTCCGGCCTTGACGTTGATAATGTTTTAATCGAAATTGATGGCCCTGAATGCCCGATTCTCGACGGTAGCTCTGCTCATTACGTCAAAGCAATTCAAACAGCTGGCCTCAAACCCCAAGAGTCCGATCGAGATTATTTCGAAGTGACCGAACCGATTTCCTACAAAGACGAACTGACGGGCTCTGAAATCATGGCTCTTCCCTCTTCGAAGTTTGAAGTCACTACCATGATTGATTTTAATTCAGCTGTACTAGGGCACCAATATGCTGCGCTGCATAATCAGGAAGATTATCCCGAACAAATTGCTCCGTGCAGAACATTTGTCTTCTTACATGAACTGGAGCCCCTACTTAACCAAAACCTCATCAAAGGTGGCGACCTCGATAATGCAATCGTTATCGTTGATAGGTTGATCGACCAGGAAGATCTCGATCGGCTTGCCAAGAAACTTGGCAAACCAAGTATAAAGGTTAGCAAAACGGGCATTCTTAATACGACTCAACTTACTTTCGAAAATGAACCAGCAAGGCATAAACTCCTGGACATCATAGGTGATCTGGCTCTTGTCGGACATCCTATTAAAGGAAAAATCGTAGCGACAAAACCCGGCCATACTTCTAATGTAGAATTTGCTAAATTGCTGCGAAAAGCTTACAACGAACAACGCAAACTCAGAGGCAAGCCTAAATATGACCCGGATACGCCTCCTATTTTTGACTCTACCCAAATTGCCAATTGGCTCCCTCATAGATATCCGTTCTTGCTCGTTGATAAAATCATTGAGCTAACCGATGAATATGTCGTGGGTATAAAGAATATTACTTTTAATGAGGCCTTTTTCCAGGGGCACTTCCCCGGAAACCCGGTTTTCCCAGGTGTGCTCCAAATTGAAGCTCTGGCCCAAACAGGAGGTATCCTGGCCCTGTCTAAACAAGAAGATCCTAATAACTGGGATACCTACTTCTTGAAGATCGACAATACCAAGTTCAAACACAAAGTTGTACCAGGCGATACCATGATACTAAAAATGGAACTCACTGCTCCAATTCGGAGAGGCATTGTTCAAATGCAGGGAACTACCTATGTTGGAAATAAAATTGTTTCCGAAGGAGAATTAACGGCACAAATCATCAAACGTAAAACAACTGAATAATTCAATGCATTTTTTGCATTCACATACTCAACACTAATAGTGCTCAAATAAAGCGATGTAAATTATATGACTATGAAGGATAACGGATCAAACTATAAATTTATTCACCCAGAAGCTCAAATAGCTGAAAACGTAACAATCGAACCTTTCGTAACCATCTCAAAAGATGTGGTCATCGGTGAGGGCACCTGGATCGGATCAAATGTTTCAATAATGGAAGGCGTACGGATTGGCAAAAACTGCCGCATCTTTCCAGGAGCCATTATTGGAGCTGTTCCTCAAGACTTAAAGTATAGCGGGGAATACTCTACCCTCGAAATCGGAAACAACGTTACCATTAGAGAATATTGTACTCTGAACAAGGGAACAGAAGCCAGTTACCAAACTATAATCAAGGACAATTGCTTGTTAATGGCCTACGTTCATGTTGCTCATGACTGCCTAATATCCCAAAACTGTATTCTGGCTAATAATGTCAACCTGGCTGGCCACATTGAAGTAGGGGAATTTGCAGTGCTTGGAGGATTAACGGCTGTACATCAATTCGTTAAAATTGGTGCGCACAGTATGGTCGGAGGGGGCTCCCTGGTCCGAAAGGATATCCCTCCTTACGTTAAAGCTGCACGCGAACCAATTTCCTATGCAGGTATTAATTCAATTGGACTTCGGCGAAGAGGCTTTTCTAATGAAGACATTCACCATATCCAGGATATATACCGGATATTATTTGTAAAAGGTCACAATACCTCGCAAGCAATTTCAATCATCGAAGAAACCGTATCCCGTACAGAAATACGCGATAACATCCTTGATTTCATTAAAGGAGCCAACCGTGGAATTATGAAAGGGTTCCGACAACTCAATGTAAGGAAAAATGCAGATCACGCTTGATGCAGCGGGAAAACGTTATCGAACAGATTGGATCTTTAGGAATTTGACTTTTCATTTTGAGGAAGGAGGGAGATACGCAATTATTGGGCCCAATGGCTCGGGAAAATCAACGCTACTGCGTATCCTCTCTGGCCACACCAGTTTATCCAAGGGCAAAATTGTCTTCAATCTACAAAACACCCCTGTGCCTGTTGATAAAGTTTTCAGGCATATCGCTTATGCTGCACCATATATTGAACTTATTGAAGAATTCACTTTAAATGAGACCATCCAGTTTCATGCACAGTTTAAGTCCTTCATCAACAACCTTTCCCCCAATCAAATACTTGACCGCCTCGAACTCAGGAAGGTAAAAAACAGAGAAATAAAATTCTTTTCTTCTGGCATGAAACAGCGTGTGAAACTTGGTTTAAGTATTATCTCTGATTGTCCAATCCTATTATTAGATGAGCCGAGCACTAATCTGGATCAAATGGGAGTAGAATGGTATAATAACCTGATCGATGAATTTGGAAAAGACCGGCTGATAATTGTAGCTTCGAATGTATCTGCAGATTATCACTTTTGTAAAAATATACTTGATATCCTTAATTACAAAAAGAGGTGATATTTAGAGAGAGGCACGCGGCCGCGTGCCTCTCTCTAAATAATTTCTTCTCTTGGCAGCAGCTAAAGAACAAGCCTAATCCAATTTAGATTGCAAATCTACCAGAAATGCCCGGAGTCTCTCAAGGGCATCGATGGAGTCAAGCCTTTGTTGATGGTACTGTTGCCGAAGCTCTAGCTCTTTCTTTGCGCCTTTCAGGGTGAACCCCCTTTCTTTTACAAGGGAATGGATAATTTTGAGTTGCTCTATATTTTGCTCTGTGAACTTTCGTTCCCCCTTACTCGTCTTGTGAGGATTAAAACTATCAAATTCACTTTCCCAAAATCGAATCAGGGACTTAGAAAGCCCAAACATATCGGCAACTTCTCCGATTGTATAGTATCGCTTATTGTTTTTGCCTAAATCACTCATATAAAAGGGGTTCTTTGACATAAATTGTGTGGAGTTTAAAAATGATAACTCCACACAATTTGTCAAAGAACGTAAAAGGAATGCTAGTGAAAATAGTCTAAGTTATGAAATTTACCAAGGACAAGGCCCTTTGTTTGTAACTTAAACTAATTAAATAGCATTCCTTTCCTTAGCTGTGTTATTTCAATAAAATTAGCCTTGGGCTACAGCATCAGATAATTCTTTTCCGGGCTTAAACTTTACCACCTTCTTTTCTGGAATATCAATAGCCTCTCCTGTGCGAGGATTTCTTCCTTGACGTGCAGCACGAACATCAGAAGAAAAAGTGCCAAAACCAACAAGTGTAATCTTATCACCAGCTTGCAATGTATTTGAAATAGTATTCAATACTGCATTCAAAGCATCTGTTGCTTGTTGTTTGTTCAAAGAAGTACCTTCAGCAATTTTGTTTATAAGATCTGCTTTATTCATTATAATGGTTTTAATGATGAAAAACGTACATTTCACAAAAATATGTGCTGGCAATCTTAAAAACAAGTTTTCCGGTTAAAAAAGCGCGAAAACCTACTTTTTATAGGCCTTTGAGGCTCAAATGTTCTGATTTTTCAATTTTTTTCGTTTTATTAACGTTTAATTACCAGGACAAATTCGGTTCTGGTGATTTTATTTGGTCGAAATAAATTTAGGAAGCCGTTAAAGCCGGCCGTTTGGTCTGCCTGATCGTAGCCCTGGGTTCTCCCAGGGGTATAAGGTATAAAAAACAACTTCCACTTAGCGATAGCATCAATATCGTTAACTTAAGCTTTTTCTTTGCCTGGCGCTTTAGCGCCAGGTGTAGTGTTAAGATTTATCAGGGCTTTAGCCCATTAATAACAAAGGGGCTAAAGCCAAATCTGGCAATTTCCCCCCCCGGCACTGAAGTGCCGGGCAATAAAGAGCTTCGGTTGACGACATTGATGCTGTCGCTACGCGGAAGGAATTAGATAGAATAACCTTTTCCCAAAGAGGAACTAATGCTTCAGGAACTAAATCCTTGCGGCCAGCTTTTTGTTCTTAAAACGTTCACCGAACGAAACTTTCAAATAAGTAAAGCTTATTTTCATAACTTTTCACATGGAAGTTGTTTAAAATATAATTTATCGCCTTTTGTAAAATAGTTCTTTGACATAAATTGTGGAAAAGCAGAACAAGTCTTTTGAAGTTCCACACATTTTGTCAAAGAACGTGTAAAATTATGTCATGAATAAAAACATACTAGGAAATTTTTTCTTTATCATCATAGTATCATTTACTATTAGTATCTGCAACGTCAGTTGTAGCCCAAAGACTGGCTGCCCGTCGTATACAGGTAGTGTGAAAACGGGTAAAGATGGTTCATTATCCCCTGCGCGCCGCGGCTCGAGTAGTCTGTTTCCTAAATCGATGAAAAAGAAAATGAAAAAAAGATGAAAACAGTTCTCATTGCCGGTGGTACCGGCCTAGTGGGTATGCGCTTAAGCCAACTCCTTAAAAATAAAGGGTATAATGTTCTTCACCTCAGCCGGAATCGACAATTAGACGCGCAATTTCCTGCCTACGAATGGAACATCGAAGAAGGAACCATCGACGAGGATGCTTTTCAAAAAGCGGATTATATCATCAATCTTGCAGGCGCAGGCATCGCTGACAAACCTTGGTCTTCGGCACGAAAAAAAGCAATCATCAATAGCCGTGTAAACAGCAATCGCTTGATTAAAGCTTATATTGAAAGAGAGGAATTCAACCCCTCTGCCTACATTTCAGCTTCTGCTATAGGCTATTATGGTGATAGTGGAGAACAACTCGTTGATGAAGAATCTGAAGCCGGGAAGGCAGGTTTCCTGCCGGAATCTGTCAAATTATGGGAGAAGTCCATCGAAACCGTTGCCGCTACCGGCATAAGAACGGTATACTTCAGGATAGGCTTAGTTTTATCTACCAAAGGAGGGGCTTTAGAAAAAATCTTACTTCCCTTTAGTTTCAATTTAGGCGTTTATTTTGGTCATGGTAAACAATGGTACTCATGGATTCACATAGATGATCTTGCCAATATGTTCATCCAGGCTATTGAAAACGAACAATGGAAGGGGGTCTATAATGCCGTATCCCCCCAACCGGAACGCAATAAGTCGTTTACAGAAAAAATAGCTAAGGGAATGGGGAAATCGTCTTTATTCTTACCAGCTCCCGCCTTCGCCCTTAAATTAGCGATGGGCGAAATGGCCGATGCCGTTTTGATCAGTACCAAAGTCTCTGCAAAAAAAATCCAGGAAGCTGGATTCAACTTTCAATTTCCTGAAATCAAGAACGCTGTAGCAGATCTTATCCAACGAAAAATCTAGATTATGTATAAATATAAAATCGGTGGAAAAGAGGGCAACGAATACACCCTCGTCGAAAGCGAAGACCTAATTGTAGTAAGAACTACAGAGGCCAAAGAACTAAAGGACCTCAGCATGTCAAAGGACGCTTCCCGGATGCTTCCCAAAATGCAACAGATCAGTGCCTTTCCGGAAGCTAATGTAACCGTTTATCAATGCATTGATCCTAGCACCAAGAACATTAAAAAAGTACGTGATGAGATCCGTGAAACACTAAAACAAGAGGATCAAATCCGATTTGCTGGCAGAGTGCTCAAAGATAAGTCTACAGGGACGATCTTTATCTATACCGAGAACTTTTTCATTAAGTTTAAAGAAAGCGTTCCGGAAGAAAGGTGCCTTGAAATTATTGCAAACTACAAAATGGATGTCAAGGAACAACTGAAGTTTGCTAAAAATGCCTATTTCACGACCGTCCCCGAAGGTACAGGCCCCCAAATTTTCGAGCTGTCCGAAAGTATTCTCGCGGATAACGAGGAAGTTGAATACTGCCACCCTGAACTTATCCGTGAAAAAAAAAACAAATCACTCAAGCACCCGATGCAATGGCACCTCCGACCTACTTCAATCAACGGGGCAGATATTGATCAGGGCATAAACATTGATAAAGCTTGGGAAGTTACCAAGGGCAAAGGAATTGTCATCGCTGTTATTGATGACGGAATAGATATGGGCCACGAGGAATTCGAAGGGGAAGGAAAAATTGTTGCTCCCAGAGACACACTGCTTCGCAGCGATGATGCTTCCCCAAAGTTCCCTAACGAGAATCACGGAACCGCCTGTGCCGGAGTAGCTTGTGCTAACGGCAAGCATCAGGCAGCTGGTGTGGCTCCGGAAGCCAGCCTTATGCCTATTCGCTTTGGTGGCTTGGGTTCTATTTCTGAAGCCAATGCTTTTGTATGGGCTGCTGATAAGGGTGCCGATATCATATCATGCAGCTGGGGACCAGCAGATGGCGCATTTTTCAACCCTAGCGATCCATTGCACACTCAACTTTTTGAACTTTTTGACAGTACACGCCTGGCAATCAATTATGCTATTGAAAATGGCCGCAATGGTAAGGGCTGTGTGATCACTTGGGCAGCTGGAAACGGCAATGAAAATGTTTTCTTCGATGGCTATGCCAGTTACGAAAAAGTAATTGCTATTGCCGCTTGTAATGACCGGGGTAAAAAAAGTGTGTACAGTGATTTCGGAGATGCCGTATGGTGTTGCTTCCCAAGCAACGATTTCTTCGTTCCCTTATTTAATCATCCGGCTCCCCTGACCCCCGGTATCTGGACAACTGACAGGCGCGGGGAGTTCGGTTATAACCCGGGAGGCCGTAAAAATGCTGAAAATATCATCGGGGATGCCAAAGGGCATTACACAACTACTTTTGGCGGAACCTCTAGTGCCTGCCCCGGAGTAGCAGGCATTGTAGCCCTGATCCTATCCATTAATCCCGATCTCAATTGGGAACAAGTCAAGGAAATCCTCAAAAACTCCTGTGAAAAGATCGATGAAGAAGGAGGAATGTACGACCCCAAAGGACATAGCATTTTCTATGGTTATGGACGGATTAATGCTCAACTTGCTGTAAAAAATACACAAAAAACCATTTCAACAGATACCTCATTCAGAGTTAATGGCTTTATTAACTACAAGGAAAAAGGAAATACGCCTTTCTCTGAAGAACATTTTGAACCTATTCAAACCTCTGACGATCGAATTCTTGGAATAAAACTGAGCATTGAACCTTTCCATCCGAACCTAAATATCCACTACTTTGTAGCCATTAACCGCCGTGGTATTTTTGGCCCGGGTAAAGATGGCGAATATGTAGGCCTTACAGATCGTCGCCGCAAAGTAATCGGCTTCGCAGCTAAACTGGAAGGCCCAATGGCTTCGGACTATTCGGTACGTTATGTCGGTCAGTTCCATGATAAAGAGCAAATGGATGAAGCCAAAGATGGTGAATTCATAGGAAAAGCTTCTGGAAGAGGAGATGCATTGGTTGGACTTAAAGTTTTGATAGAAAAAAATCCGTAAAAAACGGTTATCAATCGATCAAATAGGCCTTTTCTTATAGAAAAATTTCTTTTTTGAATGCCATTCTCTTTATTAGAGTCAAATTTCAAAGGACGGCATCCTTAGAAATTTTATTATTCATTAAGAAAATACATTCTTTGACAAATTGTGTGGCACCTCAAAATGATAATCCTTGCCCCCTTTTGGCTGAGAGGCTTATTATTTTGAAGTTCTATTTTTTCACAATTTCTGTTAATGAACTAAAAAATGTAAGCGCATGAAAAAGTTTTACATCAACCTCTTTTTATCCTTTCTTTTCTCCACAATTGTTCATTTCATGGCCCTAGCACAATTCAATCCGCCTTCAACAACTGCGAAGCCCGTTGTAGATGATATGCACGGATATAAGCTCACAGATAACTACAGATGGCTGGAAGACAAAAAAGATCCCGCTGTCGTAGATTGGACCCGTAAACAGCACGATGCTACGATTGCTTATCTTAACCAGCAGTGCAAAGAAATCCCTGGTTTGAGGGAAGAAATCGAAGCATACGTAGACAGAGATATCATCAGCCCGATGCAGTTAGTTGCCGATCGTCAATTCTATACCATCAAAAAAAAGGGGGATGAACAGTCAAAGCTTTATACGCGCTTGAACGGGAAAGATATTCTACTTTTCGATCCTGAAAAGCTTGATCCTAGCGGAAAAACCTCTATGTCCGGAAGAGATTTTACAGAAAAAGCTGAAAAGGTGGCCATTTCAGTTCAAAATAAAGGGGCCGAGATTAACACTTGTTATATCGTAGATACTAAAACCGGTGAAATCCTTGGCGACCCAATCGAGGGCTTGCGTGGCTTTTCATGGACCAAAGATGAGAAGCACGCCTACATATGGGTACGCACTCAGGAAATGATCGATCAACAAAAACCAACAGAAGTTTACCTGCACAAACTAGGTAGCAAAAGATCTTCGGATCAATTTCTGATCAAACCGAGCAGCCCGCAGAACTTTGCCTCTGTCTTCGATAGTCGAGATAGTGATGTAACCTTTACCAGTGAAGGTGATTTCTATGCGACTCACAGCCTTAAGATTAAAAAAACCGGCTCTGACGAAGAACCTGAAGAAATTTATTCAAGTCAGGAATTCCGGGTAAGCCCTTATGCTCTTGATGATAAAATATATATTTATACAAACCATGAAGCTCCGAATTTCAAGCTAATGGTAACAGACAAGAGCAAGCCTTCATTTGAAAACTGGAAGGAACTTTATGGTGAAAAAGAAACCGTCTTGGAAAGCTACACAGTAACCCCCAAATTCCTGATCATTCAGGATAAAAAGGATCTGGTCAGCAGAATGCTGTTGCACACCCTCGATGGGAAATTTATAAAAGAAATTGAATTACCTGAAATAGGCAGCGTATCCTATGTATCCTACAATAAAGACGTAAAAAAAGTATTTGTGGGCTTCAGCACTTTCACCACCCCTTCTAAAATTTACGAACTGGACCCGGAAAAGCTCGATTCGCCGGACTTAAAATGGACGCTTTTCTATCAACAAGAAGTTCCAATCAAAACAGATGACATCGAAGGCAAAATTGATTTTTACACCTCTAAAGATGGAACCAGAGTTCCGATCTTTATCATCCATAAAAAAGGCGTAAAACTTGACGGCAGCAACCCTACGCTGCTTTATGGTTATGGCGGATTCAATATTGGCATCTCGCCTTCTTTTGTAGGTGCCAGAGCTATGTTCATCAATAGAGGGGGTGTTTATGCGATCGCTGGCATCAGAGGGGGCGATGAGTACGGTGAAAAATGGCATCAGGATGGAATGCTCTTCAATAAGCAAAACACCTTTGATGATTTTATTACGGCAGGAGAATACTTAATTGATCAAGGATATACAAATACGGAAAAGCTCGCTATTCTTGGTGGTAGCAATGGTGGCCTGCTTGTAGGTGCCGTCATAACTCAACGCCCGGATCTTTTCAAAGCAGCTGTTTGCGCTGTCCCTCTTCTTGACATGATCCGTTTTCACAATTTTCTTATTGCCCGATACTGGATTCCTGAATACGGAGATCCGGATAAAAAGGAAGATTTTCAAAACATCCTGACGTATTCCCCTTACCATAACATACGGTCAGGTTTGGATTTACCGACTACTCTGGTTACAGCCGGAGAAAACGATACCCGCGTTGATCCTCTCCACGCCAAAAAGTTTGTCGCCGCTGTTCAGAATAATGTTGGACAGCAAAACCCATTTATGCTTTACATGGATTATGATAGCGGCCACGGATCAGGAAAATCAACGGCCCAGACTATTGAAGATATTGAATTTCAATATCGTTTTATCATGTGCCATTTAGGTATGTAGAGAATTTTGAATCAGGAAAAGGAATAGCGGGGTGGTTGCCGGCAACCACCCCGCTATTCCTTTTCCTGATTCAAAATTCTTTATATTT
>CAZHZT010000045.1:0-38416 GCA_964537285.1 uncultured Saprospiraceae bacterium
GTCCATCGCATCGGCGAAGCGTGTAAGTGAAGGGCCGATCAGCAATGGCGATGGTACGTACAACTTGACTTATGAAATTAAAGTACAAAATACAGGTGATGTCGTCATCGAAGGGGTACAAGTAGCCGATAATCTGGCAGCGACCTTCCCTGCACCAGCAGAGTATGCAGTAGTGAGCATCGAAAGTGAAGAATTCGATGTGAATACTTCTTACAATGGGGATGCGGAAGCGAACTTGTTGAGCGGTACAGATGTACTGACAGCGGGCAATGAAGGGGCGATCTACTTGACGGTTCAGGTAACACCAAACGAAACAGGCGTGGTTTACGAGAACACGGCAATCGCAAGCGGTACCAGCCCAGGTGGTGAAGACTTGACCGATAATTCGGATTCAGGATCGGATCCGACAGGCACAAACCCAGGTGAGCCGGGCGATACTGGAGGAGACGATGATCCGACTCCGGTTGAGTTTGACGAAACCGCTGACATAGGAACTGCTAAGCGCGTAAGCTCAGGTCCTTTGAGCAATGGCGATGGCACATACACATTGACATACGAAATTAGAGTACAAAATACGGGCAATATCGCTCTGGAAGGCGTACAAGTAGAAGATAACTTAGCTTCAACCTTCCCTTCACCAGCTGAGTACACTATAGTAAGTGTAGAAAGTGAAGAGTTCGAAGTGAACACTTCTTACGATGGTGATGCAGATGCAAACTTGTTGAGCGGTACAGATGTACTGACAGCGGGCAACGAAGGGGCGATCTACTTGACAGTATCAGTTCTTCCGGATGCAACCACAGTAACTTATGAGAACATTGCAATTGCAAGCGGAACCAGCCCAGGCGGTGAAGATGTAAGTGATGTATCGGATAATGGTACAGATCCGGATGGCGACAATGGCGAAGGTGGAGAAGATGATCCGACGCCGGTTGAGTTCGACGAAAATGCTGACCTAGGAGTAGCGAAGCGCGTGACGATGAACATGAATAATGGTGACGGTACGTATACCGTGACTTATGAAATCAATGTTCAGAACACGGGCAATGTATTCCTTGAAGAAGTACAAGTAGCTGATAACCTGGCAGCAGCCTTCCCAGCACCAGCTGAATACGAAGTGGTTAAAGTAGAAAGTGAAGAATTCACTGTTAATTCTGCTTACGATGGTGATAACATCACCAATCTATTAACAGGAGATGATGCTTTAACAGCGGGCAACGAAGGCGCGATCTACCTAACGGTTCTGGTAACGCCAGGTGCAGCAGCAACGGATGGTACGGTGTTTGAAAACACAGCAGTTGCTTCGGGCACGACACCAAGCGGTGAAGATGCTTCGGATGCTTCGGATTCTGGTTCTGATCCGGAAGGAACGAACCCGAATGAGCCAGGCGACACTGGTGGCGAAGACGATCCAACACCGATCACCTTCGAAGAAGATGCGTCCATCGCATCGGCGAAGCGTGTAAGTGAAGGACCGATCAGCAATGGCGATGGTACGTACAACTTGACTTATGAAATTAAAGTACAAAATACAGGTGATGTCGTCATCGAAGGGGTACAAGTAGCCGATAATCTGGCAGCGACCTTCCCTGCACCAGCAGAGTATGCAGTAGTGAGCATCGAAAGTGAAGAATTCGATGTGAATACTTCTTACAATGGGGATGCGGAAGCGAACTTGTTGAGCGGTACAGATGTACTGACAGCGGGCAACGAAGGGGCGATCTACTTGACGGTTCAGGTAACACCAAACGAAACAGGCGTGGTTTACGAGAACACGGCAATCGCAAGCGGTACCAGCCCAGGTGGTGAAGACTTGACCGATAACTCGGATTCAGGTTCTGATCCGACAGGAAGCAACCCGAATGAGCCGGGCGATACTGGAGGAGATGATGATCCGACTCCGGTTGAGTTCGATGAAGAAGCTGACCTTGGCGTGGCTAAGCGTGTAAGCTCTGGCCCTGTAAGCAACGGTGATGGCAGCTACACTTTGACATACGAAATCAAAGTACAAAATACGGGTAATATCGCCCTTGAAGGCGTACAGGTAGAAGATGATTTAGCATCAACCTTCCCTGCACCAGCCGTTTACACAGTGTTGAGTGTGGAAAGTGAAGAGTTCGAAGTAAATACTTCTTACGATGGCAATGACGATGCGAACTTATTGATAGGTGATGATCTGCTTACAGCCGGTAACGAAGGTGCGATTTACTTGACGGTAAGTGTTACTCCTAATGCTACCGGAGTAGTTTACGAAAATACCGCGCTGGCAAGTGGTACAAGCCCAGGCGGTGAAGATGTAAACGATGCATCGGATAATGGTTCTGATCCGGACGGTGATAATGGCGAAGGTGGAGAAGATGATCCGACACCAGTTGAATTCGATGAATCAGCGGATATCGGTGCGGCTAAGCGTGTGACGATGAACATGAACAATGGGGATGGCACTTACACGATCACTTACGAGATTAATGTACAAAATCTAGGAAACGTTCTCCTTGAAGGTGTACAAATCGAAGATAACTTAAATGAAACGTTCACTGATCCAGCTACTTTCGAAGTGGTTAAAGTTGAAAGTGAAGAATTCACAGTTAATACTTCTTACGATGGTAACACGGACGTTAACTTGTTGTCTGGTACGGATATACTCACTTCTGGCAACGAAGGAGCTGTTTACCTAACGGTATTAGTAACTCCTGGTGCTGCGGCTGCTGATGATACAGTATTCGAGAATACTGCTACTGCAAGCGCTACAAGTGCCAACGGTGAAGATGTCAACGATAACTCGGATTCTGGTTCTGATCCTGCGGGCACGAACCCGGATGAACCTGGTGATACAGGTGGAGAGAACGATCCGACACCAGTTGAATTCGACGAAGACGCTTCTCTTGGAACTGCTAAGCGCATTAGCCAAGGTCCAACCAACAATGGAGATGGTACTTATGAGTTGACTTATGAGATTAAAGTTGAAAACCTTGGAAATGTTATCATTAGTGACCTTCAAGTTGAGGATGACTTAGCTAATACCTTCAATGGAGTAGCATTCGAAATTCTAAGTGTGGAAAGTGAAGAATTCGATGTGAACACTTCTTATGATGGTTCAACTGACGTTAATTTGCTTGCAGGCACAGATGTATTAACTGCGGGCAATGAAGGCGCGATCTATCTGACGGTGTTAGTTACGCCAGGTGCTGCCGCAAATGGTGTTACAACGTTCAACAACAGCTCTGTTGCTAGTGGTAACAGCCCTGCAGGTGAAACCATCAGTGATGCTTCTGATAGTGGTACGGATACAGACGGTACGAATCCAAACGAACCTGGTGATACAGGTGGATCTGATGATCCAACACCAGTAACATTTGATTCGAATCCTTCTGTTGGTGTGGCTAAGCGTACAGTAAGCATTAACGGCAACCCAGATGGTAGCTACGAAATTGTTTACGAGATCAATGTTGAGAACTTCGGTGATGTTGAAATTTCAGGGCTTCAGGTAGCGGATGACTTATCCGTCACTTTCCCTGCTCCTTGTGTGGTTGATGTAGCAGCATTGAGTGATGATTATACAATTAACGCTGACTTCGGTAGCAACGGTGATTGGAACTTACTAACAGGTACTAATACGCTTGCCATCGGAGATAAGGGAGCTATCCAGCTTACAGTTACGGTTGATGAGTGCGCTACTACAGGTACTTTCTTCAACACGGCCATACTATCTGGTACAGCTCCGAATGGCTCTACGGAAATGGATGAATCTGTGAATGGTTCTGATCCGGATCCGGATGGCAATGATGATCCAACGGACAACGATTCTCCAACACCTGTTGATTTGGATGAAGAGCCTGTCCTTGGTGTTGCTAAGCGCGTAAGCAATGGTCCGGTTAATAATGGAGATGGTACATATACATTGACTTTCGAAATCAGAGCAGAGAATGGAGGTAATGTAGATATCAATGATCTGCAACTTACGGATAATCTCGACGCTGTATTTGGTGGTAACTGTGGCTACACAGTTGATGGACTTGAAAGTGAGGAATTCGCGGTGAACACCAATTATGATGGAAGTTCAGACGATGCTTTACTTGTAGCTGGACAGACACTGAAGAGCTGGGATGAAGGGGCCGTTTACTTGACGGTTACTGCTGGTCCTTGTGATGATTTAAGTGGAACGTTCGAAAATACAGCAATCGTTTCTGGTTCGACACCTTCAGGCGAAGAAGTTGAAGATGAATCTACGGATGGTACGGAATCTGATCCGGATGGTAATAACGATCCTTCGGATGACAATGATCCTACAGAATTTGAGTTCGATGAGAACCCACTAGTCGGTGCGGCTAAGCGTATCGCTTCCGGCCCGGTTAATAATGGTGACGGTACTTACGATCTTACTTTTGAAATCAAGGTAGAAAACCTTGGTGATGTAGAATTGTCAGATGTGCAAGTGACGGAGAATCTTGCAAATACCTTCACTGGTGCAGCCGCTTATGAAATCCTTGGGGTCACAAGTGGTGAGTTTACCCTTAACTCCGGTTTCGATGGTGATGCAGACGTTAACTTGTTGACAGGTGATGACGTTCTTGGTGTTGGTGAAAATGGTTCTGTTTACTTGACAGTTCGCGTAACGCCAGGTACTCAGTTAACCGGTTATGGCAACCAGGTTATAGTGTCATCTACTTCACCAACAGGTGAAGAAACCACAGATATGTCTACAGAGGGTTCTGATTCCGATCCAAATAATGATGGCGATCCAACCAATGACGAAGAAATAACCGAATTCGACTTTATCGAAAATGCGGTTATTGGTTTGGCGAAACGTGCTGTGAATATCGTAAATAACGGTGATGGCACTTACGACCTCAACTTCGAGTTTAGAGTTGTGAATTATGGAGATATCGAATTAGAAGATGTTCAAATTACCGATAACCTGGATGATGTATTTGGCGCGGGTAACTACGATGTTATCGGCCTGTCAAGTGCCGATTTCGCAGTGAATACAGGCTTTGACGGCGCTTCTGATACCGATCTGTTGGCTGCAGGTAATGTACTGGCAGCTGGCCAGGAAGGTGGAGTTGATCTTACTGTACGCATTATGCAGGCAGGCAACTACGCTAACTCTGCTATCGCGGAAGCCACTTCGCCAAACGGAACAGATGTTTCGGATGAATCTGTAAACGATTCTGATCCGGATCCGGATAATGACGGAGATCCTACAAATGATGAATCGACCACTACTATAGAATTGATCGAAAATGCTTCTATCGGTCTGGCGAAGCGTTTCGTAGGATTTACAAATAACGGCGATGGTACCTACAGCGTAGTTTTCGAATTTAATGTAGAAAACTTCGGCGATGTTGATCTTAGTAACTTAATGATCAATGATGATCTGGATGCAGCATTTGGTGCCGGTAACTTTGAAGTGGTTTCATTGACCAGCGCAGGATTACCGATCAATATTAACTTTGACGGTAGTACAGATATCAACTTACTCAGCTCTACTGCAGTATTAAGTGCAGGTGAGGTTGCATCTGTTGAACTGGAAATCTTAGTGCTAAGCTCAGGAAACTACTCCAATGCAGCGGTTGTAGAAGCTACGACACCTTCTGGCGAGACTGTAATGGATGATTCTGTTGATGGTTCTGATCCGGATCCGGATGGTGATGGTGAACCGGATGAGGAATCTACTACAGTTATTGATGAATTGGTTGAAGATCCAATCATTGGTACTTCTAAACGCCTTACAGCAGGGCCTGCCAGCAACGGTGATGGTACTTATAATCTTACTTTCGAGATCAAGGTTGAAAACTTTGGTAATGTTGATCTTAGCAATATTCAGGTTCAGGAAAATCTTGCAGCTGCCTTTGCCGCTGCGAATAACTGGACAATCGTGAGCATCGAAAGCGAAGAATTTACGGTTAATACAGACTTTGACGGTATCCTGGACATTAACCTACTCACAGGTACAGATGTACTTACCGTAGCTAATGAAGGAGCGATCTATTTAACCGTTCAGGTTGAACCTGGATCTGGTATTGGTACTTATTCTAACCAGGTGGTTGCTCTGGGTACTTCTCCTGATGACGAAACAGTAGAAGATGCCTCTACGGATGGCTCTGATCCAGATCCGGATAATAATAATGATCCGACTGATAATGATGATGAAACCACTTTCGACTTTACAGAAGATCCTGCAATTGGTGCCGCTAAGCGCATCAGCCAGGGACCTGAGAACAATGGCGATGGTACTTACTCAATGGTATTTGAAATCAAGGTTGAAAACCTTGGCGATGTTGAGTTGAATGGTGTTCAGGTAGAAGAAGATCTGGCTACTGCATTTGCAGATGCAGACGCCTGGAATATCCTGAGCATCGAAAGTGGCGAATTTACAGTTAATCCATTCTACAATGGATCTACAAATATTGAATTGCTGAACGGTCAGGATGTACTACTGGCTGGTGAAACCGGAACAATCTACCTCGGTGTAATGGTTATGCCTGGTGAAATTACAACAGGCTATGCTAACCAGGTATTCGTAATTGGTACATCACCAGGTGGTGAAAAAGTGAGTGATGAATCTACAGATGGTTCAGATGTTGATCCGGATAATGATGGAGATGCTACAGATAATAACGAGGAAACCGAAATCGACTTCGATTCCGATCCTTCTGTTGGTGCCGCTAAGCGCATCAGCGCCGGCCCAATCAACAATGGTGATGGCACTTATGACATTACTTTTGAAATCAGAGTGGAAAACTTTGGTGACGTCGTACTTAATAATGTTCAAATCGTTGAAGATCTCACCGCTGCTTTCGCAGGGGCGAATAACTGGGAAGTAATTGGTGCTTCAAGTGCTAACTTAAGTGTTAATTCAGCATTTAATGGTGCTTCTGACATGAACCTGCTTACAGGTGATGATCAGCTTCCGGCTGGTAAGACCGGAGTGGTTGAATTGACCGTTCAGGTTGAGCCGGGTAGTCAAACTTCAGGTTACGAGAACTTCGCGGTAGTATTTGCCGAAGCTCCTAACGGAGATGAATTTACAGATGTATCTACAGAAGGGGTTGATCCAGATCCGGATAATGATGGCGATCCTACAAACGATGAAGAAGGTACTTCTATCGATTTCATGGAGGATCCTGCTGTCGGATTGGCTAAGCGTGTAACCGAGATCGAATCTAATGGAGATGGAACCTTCACGGTACGTTTTGAACTTCGCATGAGAAACTTCGGTGACGTTAAATTGTCTGATGTTGAATTGACAGATGATCTTGATGCTGCCTTTGGTGCGGGTAACTACGAAGTAGTACTCATCGAAAGTGAAGACTTTGCAGTGAATACTAACTACAATGGTAGTGATGACAGCAACTTGCTTGCTGCAGGTAATAAACTGGAAGTTTGGGAAGAAGCGGCTGTTTACATGGAAGTATTGGTAAATACTCCAGGTGAGTACAGCAACAGTGCTACGGCAACAGCTACGTCTCCTGAAGGTACAGACGTAATTGATGAATCTACGGACGGTTCCGATCCTGATCCAAATGGTGATGGTACACCTGATGAAGATGATACGACTATAATTGATCTTGATGCTACTGCTTCAATTGGTGTTGCGAAACGAATCAGTGAAGGCCCAGTTAATAATGGTGATGGTACATTTGATGTAACCTTCGAAATTAGAGTAGAGAACTACGGCGATGTATCTATCGAAGGCGTTCAGGTAGAAGAAGACCTTGCAGCAGCATTTGCTAATGCAGCTAACTGGACATTACTCGGTACATCCAGCCAGGAATTCGAAATCAATGGTGCATTTGATGGTGATTCGGTTACAGATCTATTGTCTGGTAACGATGTATTAGAAGTAGGGGCCGACGGAACCATCTATGTGTCTGTAAATGTAGAGCCTGGTGCAAATGTGATTGGGTATAGTAATCAGGTAACCGCAACAGGTACAGGTTCTGACGGAACAGATGTGAGCGATGAATCTACTCCTGGTTCTGATCCGGATCCGGATGGCGACGGTGATCCTACAAACGATGAAGGTGGCTTCGAATTCGACTTTATCGAAGATCCGGCTATTGGAGCGGCTAAGCGGATTATTTCTATCGAAAACAATGGTGACGGTACGTACGATGTTTCCTTCGAATTCGTAGTAGAGAACTTTGGTGATATTGTTCTCGAAGATGTTCAGGTTACAGATGACCTGGCGGGCGTCTTTGGAGCAGCCAACTATGAAATCCTTGGATTGTCAAGTAGTGAGTTCTCCATCAATAACAACTTTGATGGTGATGCTGATCAGAACTTACTGGCAGCGAGCAACGAGCTTGCAATTGACGCACAAGGATCTATCAACCTTACGGTTAAAGTGTTGAGTTCAGGATCTTACAGTAATATCGCTGTTGCCTCTGGTAGCTCACCTGGTGGTGAGAATGTATCCGATCAAACGGTAGATGGTTCTGATGCTGATCCGAATAATGATGGAGATCCAAGCGAAAGCTCTAATACAGACATTGAATTGGACAATACGCCGATTATCGGTATTGCGAAGCGCTTAGCTTCCATTACAAATAACGGTGATGGTACATTTAATGTAGCCTTCGAAATCCGCGTTGAAAACTTCGGTAATATCGATCTTGAAAACTTAGTCATCACAGACGATCTTGCTGCGGTATTCGGTGTGGGTAACTTCGATGTATTGAGCTTAACAAGTGGTACTTTACCTGTAAATACTGGATTTGATGGAATAAATGATATCAATCTTGCAGGTGCAAACGCCGTTCTTGGAGTAGGCGAGGAAGCAGCCTTCGCACTTGAATTACAAGTGTTTAATCCTGGATCATACAGCAACGTGGCTTCTGCTTCAGGTGAATCACCAAGTGGTGAAAGCACGTCTGATGAATCTGTGAATGGCAGTGATCCTGATCCAAATGGTGATGGTAACCCGGATGAGGAATCGAGCACAAGCTTCGAATTGGATGATTTCGCCGCAGCTGGTTTGGCTAAGCGCGTAAGTGCAGGCCCAGTCAACAATGGCGATGGAACATATACAATGACCTTCGAATTCAAGGTTGAAAACTACGGAGATGTCGTTCTTGAAAATGTTCAGGTAACGGATGATCTTCAGACAACATTCGCTGGCGCGGATAGCTGGGAAGTGATCAGCCTTGAAAGTGAAGAGTTCACGGTTAATACAAACTTCAATGGTAATACGATCCCTGAATTATTGACCGGAGATGACTTCTTAACACCTGGTAATGAAGGTGCCATTTATCTGACAGTATTGGTTGAGCCTGGCAGTAACTTGACGAACTATTCAAATACTGCTGAGATTACAGCGGTTACACCAAGTGGTGAATCGGTAAGTGATGATTCTCAAAATGGCTCTGATCCGGATGCAGATGGAGATGGCGATGCTACGGATGACAATGCAGCTACCAACTTCGACTTTATCGAAGTTCCGGCTATTGGTGCTGCGAAGCGTGTTGTTTCCAGCGTAGCTAATGCAGATGGTACATTCGATGTACGCTACGAAATCAGAGTTAAGAACTTCGGTGATATTGAATTAGAAAATGTTCAGGTAACGGATGATCTTGTTGAAGCATTCGGCTTCAACAACTATGAAGTTCTACTAGTAGAAAGTGATGAATTCGCAATAAACACGAACTTCGACGGCAACCTGGATCAAAACTTACTGGCTGCTAATAACACATTGGGAATCCTTGAGGAAGGTGCCGTTTACCTCGATGTCAAAGTATTGACACCAGGTACGTTTAGCAACGCTGCTACGGCAAGAGGTGCTTCACCAAGTGGCCAGGTTGTAAATGATGAAACCGTAGATGGCAGTGATCCGGATCCAAATGGCGATGGCTCTGCTGATGAATCTTCTACAACAGATATCGAGTTGATTGAGGTTGGTGCAATTGGTGCCGCTAAGCGCATCAGCTCTGGTCCGGTGAATAATGGCGATGGCACTTATACCATTACCTTCGAAATCAAAGTAGTTAACTACGGTCAGGTAGATATCGAAGAAGTTCAGGTTGATGAAGATCTGGCGCTTGCTTTCGCTTCTGCTAATAGCTGGACGATCGCGGACCTTCAAAGTGCTGAATTCAACATTAATGCATCTTACAATGGTGCAATCAATACTGCATTGCTCGACGGAACAGACGTTCTGGCTGCTGGCAGTGAAGGAAGTATAGTGATCACTGTAGTGGTTGAGCCGGGTACGAACCTTGAAGGCTACGGAAACCAGGTTCTGGTAAGCGGTCAAACACCAAGCGGTGAAGAGCTTACGGATCTTTCTGTAAATGGTTCTAATCCGGATCCGGATGGTGATGGTGATCCAACTGACAATGACAGTGTTACTGAATTCGACTTCATCGAAGAGCCTGCTCTTGGTTTGGCTAAGCGCCTGGTAAGTGTTCAGGCTAATGCTGATGGATCGTTCAATGTAGTATTTGAATTTAGAGCGGAGAACTTCGGCGATATCGAGATCAGTAATCTACAGATCACAGATAATTTAGCGGCTATCTTCGGTTCAACGAACTACGAAGTGGTTGGCCTTGAAAGTGAAGAATTCAGTGTGAATACGAACTTCGATGGCAACGCTGATGTGAACTTGTTGAGTGCTTCTGCGAACAATATGCTTGAAATTGATGGCGAAGGGGCCGTTAGCCTTGAAATCCGCGTGTTGAGTTCCGGATCTTACGGTAATACAGCTACCCTGAGCGGTACATCACCTTCGGGCGAAGTTGTTTCTGATGATTCTGTGAATGACAGTGATCCGGATCCAAATGGTGACGGTAATCCGGATGAAGCATCAACGACTAACTTTGATCTGGACGAAACGGCTGGCATTGGTGTGGCGAAACGCCTAAGCTATGGTCCGGTGAATAACGGCGATGGTACTTATGACCTGACTTTTGAAATCCGCGTAGTGAACTTCGGTGAAGTGGACCTTAATAATGTTCAAATTACTGAACCACTTGCAGCAGTATTTATCAATGCAGATGGATTCGAAGTACTTGGCATCGAAAGTGAAGAGTTCGCTGTAAATGCGTTCTTCAATGGTCTGATAGATAATAACTTACTGGCAGCTGATAATACACTCCCTGCGGGTGATGAAGGGGCTGTTTACTTGACGGTTCGTGTAACTCCTGGTATTAATCTTGTTGGCTACGAAAACCAGGTGACCGCAACGGCAGACACACCAAATAATGGTACAGTAAGTGATGATTCGACTAATGGTTCTGATCCTGACCCGGATGGTGACGGTGATCCAACGAATGATGATGATACAACTACATTTGAATTTACAGAGAATCCGGGCATCGGAGTTGCTAAGCGCTTAAGCTTTGCTCCGGTGAATAATGGCGACGGTACACATGACCTGACCTTCGAGATTCGCGTCGTGAACTTCGGTACGGAAGACTTGTCAAGCGTTCAGGTTACTGAAGACCTTGGATTTGTCCTGGCTAATGCACTTGGCTACGAAGTCATCGGTCTGGAGAGTGAAGAGTTTGCTGTAAATACAAACTTTGATGGCACCGTTGATGTGAACCTGCTGGCTGCCGGAAATGAACTGGTTGCTGGTGATGAAGGAAGCATTAATCTTAGCATCCGTGTAACAACGGGTGGTAACCTGACAGGCTACCTCAACCAGGTAACTGCTTCAGGTATCGTGCCGAGCGGAAGCTTAATCTCTGATCTTTCTCAGAATGGATCTGATCCTGATGCAGATGGTGACGGAGAAGCAACCGACGATAATGCACCTACGCCATTCGAATTTATCGAGAATCCAGCTATTGGTTTAGCTAAGCGCGTCATCTCTACGGTGAACAATTTCGATGGTACATGGGATGTAGGTTTCGAGTTCCGTGTAGAAAACCTCGGTGATCTTGACTTAACTAATGTTGAAATAATTGATGATTTGGATGAAGCCTTTGGGGTAGGTAATTACCAAGTACTTACCATAGAAGGTGAAGATGTAGCCGTTAACTTAAACTACAACGGTAGCACGGATCAAAATTTACTTGCGCCATTTAATGGCCTTGAAATTGCCGAAGAAGCTGCGGTTACTCTTTATGTGCGTGTATTAAGTCCAGGTACATACTTTAACGATGCAGTGACCAACGCTGGTGGTGCTAACGGAGTTACAGATGAAAGTGTGGATGGTTCCGATCCGGATCCTAATGGAGATAATAACCCGGATGAGAAATCACCAACAGTAGTAATATTAGTTGAAAACCCACTTGTGGGTGCGGCTAAACGCCTCGCAGCGCTTCCTGTAAATAACGGTAACGGTACATTTACAGTAGAATATGAAGTGAAGATTAAGAACTTCGGAGACATCAACCTCGAAGATGTTCAAATTGAAGAAAATCTTGCCTCTACCTTTAATGGTGCTACAGGTTGGTCTGTAGATGCTGTAACAAGTCCGAACTTATCATTGAATCCTGGATTTAATGGTTCTTCTGATATCAACTTACTGAATGGTACCGACATCCTGGCTCCTGGCCAGCAAGGTGCTGTTTACTTGACGGTAACGGTTAATCCTGGTGCGAACTTTGGGCCTTACAATAACTCTGTAACGGTGAAAGCGAATTCAGCTGCAGGTACACCAGTATCCGATCTTTCTGCGAACAGCTCAGATCCTGATAAAGATGGTGACGGCGATCCAACGAATGATACGGAAGTGACGCCAGTTGATTTCAACCCACTTTCTCTACTCGGTGTATCTAAGCGCGTGAGTGAAGGCCCAGACCTTCAGTTCGACGGTAGCTACACTATCGAATACGAGATCCGTGTTGAAAACTACGGTAACATTGCCTTGGATAGTTTACAAGTAACGGATGATCTGGCTACTACTTTTGCTGGTGCTACCTCATGGAACATTACTGGCCTGGCTAGTGATGAGTTCCAGGTAAATCCATCTTACAATGGTATTTCAGACATTAACTTGTTGAATGGTCTGGATGTGTTACCTGTAAATGGCGAGGGAGCGATTTACATTACAATAAACGTTGACCCAGGTACCTTCACAGGTCCTTATGCAAATAATGCCGGAGCAACTGCGGTCAATCCTAATGGTGATGTTATTAGCGATGCTTCTGTAAATGGTTCTGATCCGGATCCGGATGGTGATAATGATCCAACGAACAACGAAGGGGCAACGACGATTCAGCTTGACTGCTTCATCGATCTGATCTGCCCTGCTATAACAGATACGATAACTGTAGAAACGAACACAGGTATGTGCATGGGCATTGCGAACTTCCCACTTGCAGAGGTTGAAACATGCAGTGGTGCCGGTACGCCAGCCTTCCAATTCTACATTGAAGGGGCAGGTGTTGATGGCTTGCCTTCTGATACATGGATCTCTGGTCAACCTGCAGGTCTGATGTATAACTTAGGTAAGACGAAAGTGAGCATACGTGCCTTTATTCCAAATCAATCAGCTCTTGGATTCTCCGATACGTGCTCAATTGTAATCAATGTATTGGATAAAGAAGCGCCAACAGTTGTTTGTGTTGATCCTAATGTTGTTATGGATAATAACTGTGGTTCTACAGTAGCTGCCGCTGACTTTAGCAGTGGTTCTACGGATAACTGTACCGTTGATAATAACTTGATTTACGAAGTCAGCAAAGATGGTCCTGATTCAGGCTTTGGTCTTGTAGCAACCTTCACTTTAGCTGACCTGAATAATAGTCCGGTGACCGTTTGGTTGAGAGTTACGGATGAGTCAGGAAATAGCGCTGTATGTGCATCTTCTGTGACGCTCCTTGATCAAACACCACCGCTAATTACTTGTCCTCCTGATATGACTGTATCTACTCAGCCAAATGTATGTGCCGGTGTAGTGCCTAACTTATTACCATTGGCTACTACAGACAACTGCGCAGTGGTGGATACAATGCTTCAGTCTCCACCGGCAGGCGTTCTGTTCGGTGCTGCTGATGGCGATCAGGTTCAAGTGACCCTTACAATAGTAGATGCTCAGGGTAACCAAGAGTCTTGCTCTGTAACGCTTACCCTGGTAGATGACCAAGCACCTGTGTTTGTGAATTGCCCGGATACTATCATGGTTGGTAACGACGTAGATGAGTGTACGGCTAAGGTCAACTGGCCGGCACCGATTGTAGAAGACAATTGTGGTAATCCAACGGTAACCCAAATACAAGGTCCTCTTAGCGGAACACCACTGGCAGTTGGTGAAAACTTCGTCGTTGCTTACGAAGCCACTGACAACAGCGGAAATAAAGATACCTGCTCATTTGTAGTGATGGTAATGGATACTCAGGATCCTGAATTCGTAGTAGCAATGCCACTTGATGAAACCGTTGAATGTGATGCAATTCCTGCACCATACGTGCTTACAGCTTCTGGTGTGAAAGATAACTGCACACCTTCTGATGAAATCACTATCGAATTCAATGAAACGAGTACACAAGATCCGGATGAAACGGTTTGTGGCCATTATAACTACACATTGACCAGAGTATGGACCATTACGGATGAGTATGGAAATACAAACTCTTATACTCAGGTAGTAACGGTTCAGGATACACAACAGCCTACATTCACCGTACCTGCTGATGTTGCGATTGAATGTGATGAAAGTACCGATCCGGATAATACAGGTAATCCTATCGATGTAGAAGACAATTGCGCTAGCTTGAATGCCTTAACCATCGAATTCGATGATGTAAGTACTCAAGGTACTGATCCAGGCCAATGCAACTTCTACACTTACACGATTACTCGTACATGGACCGTTACAGATCCTTGCGGAAATGCAACAACGGCTGTACAAACAATTGATGTAGCCGATAACACAGCACCAATGGTTGTTTGTCAGGATATTACGGTTCAGCTTGATGCTAACGGTAATGCAGTGATCAGTGCTAATCAAATTGATAATGGTACAACTGATAACTGTGCACCTACAAATGAATTGAGCTTGTCACTTGACATCAATAACTTTAACTGCGATGACTTAGGGGAGAATACAGTGATTCTTACCGCTACAGATCCTTGCGGAAACAGCTCGGCTTGTTTGGCTACCGTAACAGTTGAAGATAACATGGCGCCAGTCTTGGATTGCCCGGATAATATCTTCATTACGCTTGATCCAGGTGCTTGTGACATCATCGTGAGCTTTGCTCCGACTGCAACAGATAACTGTGATGTGACCGTGACTTCTACTCCTGAATCGGGTTCCGTATTTGAAATCGGAACAACAGTTGTTGAGGTTGAAGCGGTCGATGAGGCTGGAAACGTTACTACTTGTAGCTTCAATGTAGTTGTGGAAGAATTCCCGACTAATAATCAGACCTTGACATGTAACGATCTTGTAATCCTGGCATTAGGTAGCACTTGCGAGGAGGAAATTACAGCGGATCTTATTCTGGAAGGCAATGAATATGGTTGCTACGAAGACTATGTAATCGAAGTAGAAACGGAAGGAGGAATGATTATTCCTAACGCAACCGTTAACCTTGATCATGTTGGTGATACCTTGATTGTTACTGTAACGGATACCGTTTCTGGTAACTTCTGTACAGGCTTATTGGTAGTCGTTGATAATCTGGTACCAAATGTTGAGTGCCCTGCTGATGTTACCGTTTCTTGTAACGCTGATGTTGATCCGACTATCACAGGTGAGCCGATCTTGCTGAGCTGTGAACCTACTGTTGACATTACTTACTTCGATCAGGTTGAAGACTTCGGCTTGTGCAGTGATCCTGCGGCTCAGATTACAAGAACATTTACAATCACCGATGAGAGCGATAACTCAGTTACTTGTGTTCAGATCATTACAATCAAGCCATTCGAATTGGATGATGTAGTATTCCCTGCTGATCTTGATCTAAGTAACCCACTTGAATGTGGTGATGTAAATGATGATCCAAGTTTGACGGATCCGGAGAATACAGGTTATCCAACTATTGATGGTATATCCATTGATGAGAAAGGTACGGGCTACTGTAAGTTGTCTTTCAATGTAAGCGATGAAATCTTCACCATTTGCGAAGGTAGCTACGAGATCCTGCGTACATGGAAAGTGAGAGATATCTGTCAACCAATTATTCCTGGCGTGAACCCAGTTGAATATGTACAGGTAATCCAGGTGATTGATACCAAGGCACCAGTAATTACTGGTCCGGTAGATGTGACCATTGATGCGAATGAAGATTGTCAGGCTAACTATGTGGTATTACCTCCACAAGTTGAAGATAACTGCTCAGATGTGAATGATATCCTGATCCTTGGCCCAACAGGTCAGATCCTAGAACCAGGTGACTTCCTGGCAGGATTAGAATTGGGTGATAATGTATTTACTTATATCGTATCTGACGGATGTAACAACTACTCTGATCCTTACGAATTCATCGTAACGGTTGAAGATCAATCTGCTCCGGTGGCGATCTGTGACGAACAGACAGTTGTTGGCCTTGGTGCTGATGGTGAAGCTATCCTTTGTGCTGAAACCGTGGACGATGGTTCCTACGATAACTGTGAATTATTGGCGATCAAAGTGAAGCGCATGGATGATCCGGCATTCGTACCGTTCACCGATTGTGTAAGCTTCGATTGCGATGACGTTGGAACCACTATTATGGTTCGTATGCGCGTATACGATATCATTGGTAACTTCACCGATAATGATCCGAATGCTCGCTACAACGAGTGTATGGTTGAAGTAGATGTGACAGACAAGTTGAATCCAATGATCGTTTGTCCTCCAAACAAGGTACTCGATTGTTGGGAACTTGATCCGGATAAGTTCGACAGTGTTGATCCGAATCCGAATGCAGGAGCACCAGTTTACAAACTTCCTGAGAATGAGTTGATCGGTTACTATGCTAATGCATTTGATAACTGTGGTGTTGAAAGAGTGAATGTTTCTCAGAACGGTGGTCCTGATCAGTGTGGTGGTGGAACAATCACCAGAATTTACACAGCAATTGATGTGAACGGTCTTACAAGCTCTTGCGTACAAATCATCACGCTTGAGAACTCTACGCCGTTCTTCATTACCGATACAGAATGTTGGGCAACGCCATTTGGTGCTAACCACTCTCCTAATGATGGTGTGGAATGGCCATGTGATATCACATTGGATGAATGCGGTCCTGGTATCTTACCGGAAGACCTTGAGCTGAACCCATTAGTGAATATCAATGACGTACGTCCGCAAATCATCGAAGATGCGTGTGATCTGGTTGGAGTATCCTATGAAGATACTGAATTGCCAATCACCGATCCTGGATGTATCAAGATCATTCGTAAGTGGACGATTATCGACTGGTGTCAGCCTGATCCATCGTTCCCACTTGAGTATGTAACCTGGACATTTAACCAGGAAATCAAGGTTCTTGAGTCTGATGCACCAACTATCTTGAGTACATGTGAAGATGTAACGATCTGTGGTTACGAAGAAGAATGCCAGCCAATTCCGGTTGATCTGGTACTAGAAGCAGAAGATGATTGTACGGTTACTGAAGATCTTACTTACTACTATAAGATCGATGCATTCTACGATGCTAATGATCCAAATGCACCAGTATTTGACTTTGCTTCGGATGCGAATCCACTTGCTAACCCAGATAATGATGAGAATGAAGCGAGCGGTAATTATCCGATCGGTACGCACTTGATCTACTGGAAAGTGGAAGATGGTTGTGGTAACATCACTACTTGTGAATATACTTTCACTGTTCAGGATTGCAAGGCACCAACGCCGATCTGTAAAGTATTGAGTACACCGATCATGCCTTCTTCCGGTATGGTTACGCTTCAGGCTACTTCCTTCGAAAATGGAGATAGCTATGATAACTGTACTCCATACGAGAACTTATTCATCAGCTTCTCTAGTGACATTACAGATGTAGAACGCACGTTCACTTGCGCCGATGTCGGAATCGCACAAACGGTTGAAATCTGGGTAACAGATGAATACGGTAACCAAGACTTCTGCGAGACTTCTATCGAGATTACTGATCCTACAGGTGCTTGTATGACAACATTCGATGTTTCCGGTATCATTACTACTGAAGATGATGAAACAGTAGGCGATGTATCTGTAAATATTACGGATGGTGGTACATCAAGCAGCCTTGATATGATTACCGGAACGAACGGATTCTTCGAATTCAAGTTCTTGCCAGACGATAACAACTATACCATCACACCTGAAAAAGATATTAACTATCTGAATGGTGTGACAACATTCGACCTTGTATTGATCACTCAGCATATCTTGGGTACGAATCCATTGAATTCACCATATAAGATTATTGCTGCAGATGCATCGAACGATGGTAAGGTAACTACCTTCGACGTGGTCGAATTGCGTAAATTGATCCTTTACATGCAAGAAGAATTGCCAGAAAATACTTCATGGAGATTCGTTGATAAGGCTTATCAGTTCCCTGATCAGATGAATCCATTTGCTCCGGCATTCCCTGAAGTAATTAACATCAACGACTTATCAACGGATGAGTTGCAGAAAGACTTCATCGGGGTTAAAGTCGGTGATATCGATGGCAATGCTCAACCGAATAGTTTGATGCAAAGTGAAGATCGTAATAAGACCGGTAAGGTGTTCTTCGATGCCATGGATTCTGAAATGACCGTAGGTGAAATGGTATCTGTGACATTCAGCGCCGGCGACTTTGCCGAAGTCCACGGTTATCAGTTTACACTAGAATTTAATACGGAAGCACTTGAATTGATCAATGTGACAGGTAATGAAATTGCCGGTGTATCTGAAAGCAACTTCGGTATGCGCCTCATCGATGAAGGGGTAATTACCACTAGCTGGCATCAGCCAAACAGAACGATCGAAGACGGTACGGATCTGTTTACATTGACGTTCAAAGCCAATCGTACAGGAAATATTAGCCAGTTCTTGAACCTAAGTTCACGCTACACTGCTGCGGAAGCTTATCGCTTAACAGCCGAGACACAATACGAATACATGGAGCCAATTCTGCGTTACACTACTCCTGCGGGCGAACAACTCGAAGTAGATGGCTTCTTCGCATTGTATCAGAACATGCCTAACCCTTACCGCGACGTAACCGTAATCGGATTCAACTTGCCTTCTGATCAGAAGGTTAGCTTGAAAATCTTCGATACAACAGGTAAGATCGTTAGAATTGTGGAAGGCGACTTCAAGAAAGGTTATAACGCGATTACACTGAATCGTACTGAGTTCAATGCTTCTGCTGGCTTGTTGTACTACAAGCTGGAAACAGCAACACATCAGGCGACTAAGAAGATGATCGTTATTGAATAGAACTTACTGAATAATTTAAAGCTTAAAAGGGCTGTCCCGAGTTTTCGGGATGGCCCTTTTAGTGTTGGTAAAGGGGAAGGAACCCCTATTCCACTTTTAACTTTATCAACATTCTATCCCAAAATTCCTTATCTTTGTCTTTATGAAATATCCAATCGGTATACAAGACTTTAGGGAAATTCGGGAGAAGGGCTATGTTTACATAGACAAAACAAAGCATGTTCTCAATGTATTGAATAATGGAAAATACTTCTTCCTTTCCCGACCCCGCCGCTTCGGCAAATCTCTCCTGCTTTCTACTATCAAGGAATTGTACAGTGGGCAAAAAGACCTTTTTAATGGATTGTGGATTGAAGATCAGTGGAATTGGGACGTCCAACATCCAGTCATTCACTTAAAGTTTGCTACATTTTCTTACAAAGACAATCCTCTTAAAGGAGCCATTACCTTTGGCTTAAAAAAGGAAGGCGAAAACCTGGGCGTAGAACTGGAGGAGAGTCCGTTTGTGAACTCGCTGGAGGAACTCATTCAAAAAACATATCAGAAATACGGCAGCAAGGTCGTATTGCTCGTTGATGAATACGACAAACCCATCATTGATTACCTGGATGACATTGAACAGGCTGAGGCCAATAGAGAGGTCCTGAAAAATTTTTATTCCATAATTAAAGATAGCGACCCTTATCTGGAGTTGGTATTCATCACCGGGGTGTCTGCCTTTTCCAAAGTAAGCATTTTTTCGGAACTGAATAACCTGAACAATATCAGCCTTCATCGATACACCGACACCTTGCTGGGAATTACCCAGGAAGAGTTGGAAGCTTATTTTTCTAAACCGCTCCAAGAAATTGCCGATCTGGAACAAATTCCTTTAGAGGCTCTGATGAATAAAGTCCGGATTTGGTACAACGGCTACTCCTGGAATGGGGTAGATCGCTTGTACAACCCTTTTTCGCTGCTTCGCTTCCTGGATGCTCAGGCCTTTCAAAACTTCTGGTTCGAAACCGGCACACCGACTTTTCTGGTAAAGGAAATGCGCAAACATCATTACTACGACATTGAACAGGCCGAAGCCAGTCCCGAACAACTCACCAGCTTCCATGCCGGCGCCTTGGATCCTATCAGCGTACTTTTCCAAACGGGTTATTTAACCATAGATCATTTCGATAAGACCTTTCGCCAATACATTCTCCGGTATCCCAATGAGGAAGTGCGCTTTTCTATGCAGCAACACTTGTTTTTAATTTATCAGGAAAAGTATCCGGGCAATGCCCTCTCTCCTGTGGTTGCTCTGGCTAAAGCACTCGCCATTAAAGATATTGAGAGAGTGATCGCTATTATTAACGGCCTTTTCGCTTCCATTCCCTACGAACTTTGGCAAAAGGAAAACGAGCATTTCTACCACGCGCTTGTCCACCTGATCTTTTCCATATTGGGTACTTATATCCGGTCGGAAGTGCATACCTCCCGGGGCCGATGCGATGCATTGGTGGAAAACGACAACTATATCTATGCCTTTGAGTTCAAACTGGATGGCAGTGCGGAATTGGCCCTGCAGCAGATCCACGAAAAGGGTTACTTAACGCCTTATCAGAACTCCGCTAAGGAAAAAGTGGCGGTGGGGATTAATTTTTCTACAGAGAAGAAGGAAGTGGAGGGGTGGAAACATGAGTCATCCTGAATTTTCGGGATGACTCATGTTTCATACTTTCACGCTTAATCATAAAGCTCAGAAACCCAAAACGTCACCGCTAATTCAGCCCAGTTCGTTACAACCGGCAAAACATCCGGAGAAATCCCCGGTTGAACGATCCCGCGATTTCTAAAACCTCTAAACTGATGAAGGTCTATGAACCAATCGTCCGTGCTGGAGTTGTGGTTAAAATAGGCAATGGTCTGCTCCTGAATGCGTTCCCAGGAAAACCAATTGTCGGCATCGAAATCATAAAAGTATAAAGCCAGGGCGTAGCCCGCGATAGGGGTGGAGTTGCTGTAATAATCAATGTAGGCTTCTTTCAAGTCTTTTTCCATCGCATCTCTGTTTTCTTCTGAAACCTCTCTCTCTACAGCCACCTGAAGTACTTTTTCGGTAATGAACTGACGTAACTTTTCCTGGTCTTGTACCAGGGTTCTGAAAGCTTCCTGATCGTCAAAGGTGTATCTGAAAAACTCCAGTGGCCAGTTTTCCATGTAAATCGTACCACTTTCATACATAGAATTCCGGAAAGTTTCATCTGCACTTCTTCCAAAACTATAGACCAGGTCTTTAACGGTTCCCGGACCTACGCCACGGATGGCGTCGATTTGCTCAAAATCCGTGAAACGACGCCGCGGTAATTGGTTTCGTTCCCTTAAAATTCGGGCAGCTAGCGTTTTGCCAATGGTTTTTCCCTGGCCATCCGAGGGATCATCTTGAATGGTTCCATCAAGAATCCTATCGACATTTCGGGCTGAATTGAAAAAGCCCACAATTCTGTTTTGCACCCATAATGGAATGTCTGGATGTGATGTTTTTGACATAGGTTTAATTGATTTTTTCGTTGAATTCAATGATTTATTAACGCGCTTTGAAGTGTAAAAATTCTTGCAGAGATTTATTATCCTAAAACCTTTTATGGGCCGAAGGGCTGATTTATTTCTAATGTGAGAATTCAGCAATTCCCGCTTAGAAAATCCAAAACCAAATATACACCGCTTCTTGGCAATATTTTCTTTTTTGAGAGGGCCGATAGGGCAATTTTGCGAAGCAAAATTGCCCTATCGGCCCTCTCAAAAGAAATTTCGCGCCGTAGGCGCGTTTATTCCCTAAAGCGAGAATTGCTACTTATAAGCTGGTTATCTAAAAATGTTTACATTTTTAGATAACCAGCTTGTATCTTCTAATAAAACCTGTCATTTTGACATTTTTTACGCCATTTTTCCGTATCTTTGCGTCCGCTAAAGAACTTTTTAGGCCGTAAAGCCATTATTGAAGGAGAAAAATGGAATAGAGATGTACAATAGCAATCCAACGTTAGAAAACATTCCGAAGGAATTGGACGAGAACAGACAGGGAGAGGTCTTTGAAGGTGCAAATGCCACAAAAAATACCCCCCCTGGAATCAAGAAGTTTTACATTGAAAGCTACGGCTGTCAAATGAATTTCAGTGACAGTGAGATCGTCGCTTCAATTTTATCAGAAATCAATTATCAATCCACCCGCCAATTGGAAGAGTCGGACTTGATTCTGATTAATACCTGCTCCATCCGGGAGAAGGCCGAAGATACCGTCCGCAAACGCCTGCGTGTTTTTAATAAAATAAAAGAGCAACGCCCCGGAACCATGATTGGAGTGCTGGGGTGCATGGCGGAAAGGCTCAAGCAAAAATTACTCGAAGAGGAAAAGCTGGTTGATATGGTAGTGGGGCCCGATGCATACCGGGATCTACCCGGTTTGGTTGCCACCGCTGAAGAAGGAAACAAAGGCATAAATGTTTTCCTTTCCCGTGAAGAAACCTATGCCGACATCAGCCCGCTTCGCCTGGACTCCAATGGGGTGACGGCTTTTATTTCAATAATGCGTGGGTGCGATAATATGTGTTCGTTCTGTGTGGTTCCTTTCACACGCGGTCGCGAACGTAGTCGAAATGCTTTTAGCATTGTTTCCGAAGCAGTCGATCTTTTTGAAAAGGGCTATCGCGAAGTGACGCTCCTCGGTCAAAATGTGGATTCTTACAAATGGCAAAATCCGGAAACTACAAAAACCGTCTCTTTTGCAAACCTTCTGGAAATGGTGGCTCAGGTACATCCTGACCTTAGAGTGCGTTTTTCCACTTCTCATCCCAAAGACATAACGGATGAAGTGCTCTTCACCATGAAAAAGTATGAAAATATTTGCAAGTACATTCACCTGCCTGTGCAATCCGGGAATAGCCGTATTCTGGACTTAATGAATCGAACTTATTCCCGGGAGTGGTACAAAAATAAAATAGATCGAATCTATGAAATAATGCCTGATTGTGCGGTTTCTTCTGATGTAATCGCGGGTTTTTGTACCGAAACAGAAGAAGATCACCAGGATACGCTTTCGATGATAGAGTATGCTCAATACAGTATGTCATACATGTTTTATTATTCGGAACGCCCCGGGACACCTGCTGCAAGAAAATTGGAGGATGACGTTCCTATGGAGGTGAAGAAAAGACGCCTTCAGGAAATCATTCGCTTGCAAACAGGCATTTCGCTTAAAAATAATCAAAAAGATATCGGCAAAATCTTTAAAGTACTTATCGAAGGAACGTCTAAAAGATCCGATTCAGACTTCAAAGGCCGGAACAGCCAAAATAAAATGATCGTCTTTCCTAAAAAAGAAGGGCTAAAACCTGGCGATTATGTGCACGTGAAAGTGTTCGATGCTACGAGCGCTACACTTAAGGGGGAACTCGTGGAAAATGAATAAAAGTTACATGTTTTATGTCAAAGAACTAAATTACACGTTTTATGTCAAAGAACTAAATTACACATGAAAGGAAGTGTGTATTAAACATGAGTCATCCCGGATTTTCGGAATGACTCATGTTTAACAAGTACTTCCAGAACAAACAAATAACATGGCAAAAAACCTTCAAGCGATAAAACAACGTTTTGGAATTATAGGAAGATCTCAGGCCCTGGATCAGGCTTTAGATACGGCCGTCAGGGTAGCTCCGACAGATCTGACCGTTTTGATTACCGGAGAGAGTGGAGTAGGGAAGGAGGTATTCTCCAAAATCATTCATCAACTGAGCCCGAGAAAGCATAATCAATTCATTGCCATTAACTGTGGGGCAATCCCCGAAGGAACAATTAATTCTGAACTGTTCGGCCACGAAAAAGGAGCTTTTACAGGGGCTACCTCTGATCGTAAAGGTTATTTTGAAACGGTAGACGGCGGAACTATTTTTTTGGATGAAATAGGCGAGATGCCTCTGGATACCCAATCTTTTTTACTCCGGATACTTGAAAGTGGTGAGTTTCTAAGAGTTGGATCATCAAAAGTGCATCGAACTGATGTAAGAGTTATTGCTGCTACAAACGTGGATTTAAAAGAAAAGGTGCGGAAAGGCAAGTTCAGGGAAGATTTGTTCTATCGCTTAAATACTGTGCCCATTTCGGTTCCGGCACTGAAAGACCGGCGAGATGACATCTACATGCTCTTCCGGAAGTTTGCCTCTGAATTTGCTGAAAAATACCGAACAACACCGGTTCAACTGGACGATCGTGCCCAGATCATGTTGGAAAATTATCAATGGCCGGGAAATGTACGTGAACTGAAAAACATGGCAGAGCAATTATCCGTGCTTTCTGAAGAAAAAATGATTACAGGAGAGACCATGATGGATTATTTTCCGCAACTCCTAAAGCGAAACCTCCCAATGATCCCTGAAAAAAGAAATAATCATGGGACTATGGAAGAACGCGAGATCTTGTATAATTTGCTTTTTGAAATGAAAAAAGATCTCAATGACCTGAAGTCTATTGTTTTTGGCCTAATTCAAAGCAATGATTTAAGTGTGCCTGAAAAAGGACTCGTTCAGCAGCATCTGCAACCGATCCCTTTTGATGGTGGTTATCCCGTAAGATCGGAATCATCTTCAGCAAAGACCTTTGATGAAAATCGAATCCCTGAGAAAGAAAATGTTCGATTGATAATTGAAGATAAAGAGCACTATCAGGATAGTGAAGAACTGGAAGAAAGTCTTTCCTTGGAAGAAATGGAAAAACAGATGATTAAGAAAGCGTTAAAAAAGTACCGTGGACGTCGAAAAGAGGCTGCTTTGGAGCTGGGAATCTCCGAAAGAACGTTATACAGAAAAATAAAGTTCTATAACCTATGATCTTAAGATATCCTTTCTTTATCCTGTTATTTTTTTCGCTTCTGTTCAATGCTTGCTACTCGTTTAAAAATGTAAGCATCCCCATAGAAGTGAAAACTTTTTATGTGGAAAACTTTACTAATAAAGCTAGCAATGTAGTGCCCACATTAGCGGTAGATTTTACGGAAACCCTTAAAAATAAAATCCGGAATGAATCCCGGCTCCTTTTTAATGAAATTGATCCGCATGTGACTTTTTCAGGTTATATCTCCAGATATTCCATCACGGCTGTCGCTCCGGAACAAGGGGAAACAACGGCTTTTAACCGCTTGACTATAAGTGTTAACGTAGAATACGAAAATATTTTCGATGAGGAGAGTAACTTTAAACGGGAATTTGAATTTTTTGAAGATTACGAAAGTACAGAGAATATTCTTGCTATTCAGGATAATCTTATCCGTAATATTAACGGGCAGATTGTAGATGATATCTTTAATGCCGCTTTTAACAACTGGTAGAGAGAATCCCTTAAGATTTCCATTTAGAATATGAATTATTTTGATATTTGATAAAAAAATGTTATTTTGCTTAAATTATCAAAATATTCTCTTATTTTTTTATGAACGCTGAGCGATTTGTAGATTGTCTTAAAAATCCTTCTCAATTATATCAGGTTAGATATCAGGAACTTAAGAGCCTGGTGTTGCAATATCCCTATTGTCAGAACCTTAGGTATCTATTAGTACAGAAAAGTAAAATGGATAAACACAAGGATTTTGATAGAAATCTTGCTCTGGCTGCAACTTATAGTATCGATAGAGGCTTTTTGTTCAAGGAATTAGAAGTTGAAAAACAAGAAGCTGATAATATTTCGAGCGTTCACCTGGGGCCTGACTATCTGGAGTTGGATGACCTATCACAAAGTATTTTATCCTCTGCCTCTGATTCAGAACCCGATAATGATGACGGATTCATTGAAATTCCTCCTGCACCAGAATCAGATTTTGAATTCCAAATAGGGGAATCCGTTTCAGATGAAGAACAAAAGGTGAATCTTGAGCTTGAAACGCTCGAAATCCTTGATGAAAATGTTCCAAAAAATTTCGAGCCATCAAAACGCTTTGACCAGAACAAGGAATCAGAAGATATCGACCTTGAAAAACCCATCAGTGAAGCCTTAAATGAATTATTCGAAGATAATTTTGCAAAACCCAAGTTGTCTACTCCAAAAAATGATGAAATAGAAGAGCTTTTCAAGCTAGAAGACGAAACCGATCAAGAACCTGCTGATATTATTAGCAATCAAAATAAAAAAACTTTTTGGAGTGAGTTGGAAGCCGTTTTCCCGGAAGGTGAACTTTTTACCGATCTTCGCTTTGATCAACTTGGCGGTTTTGCTGCCGAGATAGTAGGTATAACCAAAAAGCATCTGAAAAAAGTTAGCCACATTTCAAATGATCTCTCAAAAAAATCACGTATAAAGACTACGGCCAAAGTAAATTCGGAAAATAAAATGAATCAAGCACCGAAGCCTGTTCCCAAGTCATCCTTTAGTAGCTGGCTGAAACAATTCAGCCCTCCGGTGGTAAAGGTTAGCATTGAAGCAACTGAAGAAGATAAAACATCGAAAGATGCCTCTGGAAAAGATAGGGAACCGCTGCCTAAAAAAAGCGTAAGTATTATCGCCGAACAGAGCGTCCTGGAATCTGATGATCTGGTGTCAGAAACATTGGCAGAACTCCTTGTAAAACAGCGTAGCTTCAAGAAAGCTATTGCTATGTATGAAAAACTTCGTTTGCTATTTCCAAATAAAAGTAGTTTCTTTGCGAAAAGAATTGAAGAGTTAAAAAGTAACCTTATTTAGAAACTATAAGAATTGTAAGTTATGTTAGTAGGGATGACAATTTTAATTGCACTGGTATGTATCCTTCTGATGGCTGTAGTGCTAATCCAGAATCCTAAAGGTGGAGGGATCGATTCTACATTCGGCGGAAATACAGGCAACCAAATGTTCGGAGCCGCAAAATCAACAGATTTTATTGAGAAATTGACCTGGTACCTGGCACTCGCTATGTTCGTTCTTTGTATCATTACAAGCTTAATGGTAGGCGGTACGGGTACAGAAGTGGATCTTGCTCCTTTACAGTCTCAGTAAAAACAGTCGGGATATAGAACCTTAGCCAGTGTGATAAATAGCAAAGGCTGAAAAAAAAGAAGCGCATGGATGATTTCATCCATGCGCTTCTTTTTTTCAGCCTTTGCTATTGGCTCTAGATGATTTGATTTGAGAAAAGTTTAAAAAATATCCTTTGCCCTTTAATTCAAAAAGAATCAGCCTTTAAAATCATTTTTGTCATTCTGTCAAGCAATTTTTACAGCATGGAACGCATTTTTTCCTAGCTCTAAATGATTTTTCGGTAATATTGACAGGATTTCTGACTTGGCACAAGAAATGATATATACATATCGGTACTTAAAAAAATCTTCTATAAAATTCAAAATTCGTACGAACTATGAGGCCTATAAATGACAGAGTAGTCGTTAAGCCCGCTCCCGCTGATGAAAAAACCAAGGGAGGTATTATCATTCCAGATACTGCCAAAGAAAAACCTCAAAGAGGCGAGGTAGTTGCCGTTGGACCTGGTAAGGATGATCAGAAAATGACCGTTAAGGTAGGCGATGTTGTCCTTTACGGAAAATATGCTGGTCAGGAACTTAACCATAATGGTCAGGACTATCTTATTATGCGCGAAGATGACATTTTGATCATCCTCGATTAATTTTTTCTTTGGGAGTTGATTCTAACTCCTAATTTATCTCATTTATCTAACAAAAAAAATAAAAACATAATATGGCTAAGGATATTAGCTTTGATTCGGAAGCTAGAGAACAACTAAAAGCCGGTATTGATGCATTGGCTAATGCCGTAAAAGTAACTCTAGGCCCTAAAGGGCGCAACGTAGTGCTCCAAAAAAGCTTTGGTGCACCTGCAATCACAAAAGATGGTGTCACTGTTGCTAAAGAAATTGAGCTGGAAGATGCTGTAATGAATATGGGAGCTCAAATGCTTAAAGAAGCTGCTTCAAAAACAGCGGACATCGCTGGTGATGGTACTACTACTGCTACCGTTTTAGCACAAGCAATGGTTACTGCAGGAATGAAAAACGTTGCTGCCGGAGCTAACCCAATGGATATCAAGCGCGGTATCGATAAGGCAATTAAAGAAGTGGTTGAAAACCTGAAAGAACAGTCTGAAACAATTGGTGATGACTTTGAAAAAATCAAGCAAGTAGCAGCCATCTCTGCCAATAACGACAATGAAATTGGTACCCTTATCGCCGACGCAATGAAGCGTGTTTCTAAAGATGGTGTGATCACCGTGGAAGAGGCCAAAGGTACAGATACTTATGTGGATGAAGTGATCGGTATGCAGTTCGATCGTGGATATCTTTCTCCATACTTCGTTACGGATACTGAGAACATGGTGTCTGAGTATGATGATCCTTACATCTTGATCCATGACAAAAAGATCTCTAATATGCAGGATATCCTGCCTATCCTGGAGAAAGTTGTTGGTGCAGGTCGTTCTCTTTTAATCATTGCTGAGGATATCGATAGCCAGGCACTTGGTGTACTTGTGGTAAACCGCTTAAGAGCAAACCTTAAGGTCGTAGCTGTAAAAGCTCCTGGTTTTGGTGATCGCCGTAAAGCAATGTTGGAAGATATTGCTATCCTTACAGGGGGTACCGTTGTTTCAGAAGAAAAAGGTTATAAATTAGAAAGCACTGAATTAGAGCATCTGGGTACAGCTGAAAAGATTGAGGTAGACAAAGACAATACCACTATTATCAATGGTAAAGGAGATGCTGAAACAATTCAGGCTCGCATTAACCAGATCAAATCACAGATCGAAACAACTACTTCTGACTACGATCGCGAAAAACTTCAGGAACGCTTGGCTAAACTTGCCGGCGGTGTTGCTGTACTTTATGTGGGTGCTGCTACTGAGGTAGAAATGAAAGAAAAGAAAGACCGTGTTGATGATGCTCTTCATGCGACTCGTGCTGCCGTTGAAGAAGGTATAGTTGCAGGTGGTGGTGTCGCATTGGTTAGAGCAATCAGTGCAATCCGTAACTTGAAAGGTGAAAATGAGGATGAAACAATCGGAGTAGAGATCGTGAAGAAATCTCTTGAGTCTCCGCTTCGTACCATTGCTAATAATGCCGGCGTAGAAGGATCTGTTGTTTTACAGCGTGTTGCTAAGAGCCGTGGAAGTATGGGATACAATGCGCGTACAGATAAATTCGAAGATCTGAAAGCTGCAGGTGTGATCGATCCGACTAAAGTGACTCGTATTGCGCTTGAAAATGCAGGCTCTATTGCTGGTATGATTCTCACTACTGAGTGTGTCGTTAGCGATCAGCCTGAGGATAAGCCTCCTATGCCTGCTGGTGGAATGGGCGGAGGTATGCCTGGTATGATGTAATATACTGCTCCACCGAGATACTTGAAATAAAAAAGGCCCTTTCCGAAAGGAAAGGGCCTTTTTTATTTCAAGTATCTCGGTGGAAAAACATCAATTACTGACCAAGAGAGTTCTTAAGCTCTTCAATCTTTTGATTAACATACTCTTCCGTAACTAACGTCTGACCATTTACTTTGATGGTTCCAGTCTTTCCATCAATTAAAATAGTTTCGGTTCCTTCTCCGTTTTTGATGAAAATGTCTCCGTCTTCACCATTACCACCCAAAAACATGTTAGCTGAACGACCATTAATGTGAATGGTTTGCTGATCTTTTTCATTTTTTATTTTGATGTCGCCATCGCGCCCTGGGCCTCCAAGATAAAGACCACCGTCAAAACCGTTAAAGTGGATCGTTGTTTTGCCCTCTGGACCAAGCAACATAATGTCACCATCGTGACCTTCACCGCCAGTAATCATATTGCCATTTTGGCCGTCAATAGTAATTACAACTTTGTCGTTCTCGTCAACTAACTGAATTTTTTTGAATGTTTCTGACATATTGAATGGGTTGAAAAGTGATAAAATATAGAAATTATTCGGCTGTAAATTACATATCTTTGCTTTTCTATGCGTTAACTAAGCATTAAGTGAAGTTAAATTTTAGGGGATAAAAAAAGGGGTGCGGCTTAAGCCGCACCCCTTTTTTTATCCCCTAAAATTTAAAGCATTTAATACGCTTTCCTGATCTTCGTTTTTTAAAGATTTTAATTCTTTTCGAACCATAGGATTTACCTCTGCTTCTTTTGCGAAGCCTTTTGGCTTTGCCATAGGAATAAGCCTTTCCGCTGCTGCTACTTTTCTTTACAGAAGAGGAACTGCTGCCGGTCATCTTTTGGGCAGTAGCAGCACTTTTTTGCACTACGGGCTTTTGTTCGGTAGTTTCTTCCTGAACTTCAACTTCAACTACGCTTGGAGTAATCGCAGGGGTAGTTGGAGTGGTTTGTGAAACCGGAATATTGATAGCAACAGGTTGAAGTTCTGTGATAGGCTGCTCTTCGGGCTTTTCTTGTTCTGGCAGCGTGTTTAATTGCTGAGTATTCTCTTCTGTTTCGATTACTTCTACCTTAGATCCAAAATTGTAGCGACGTCTTACAACGGTTTCTTGCACAAGCTCGTCTTTTTTCTGAATCCCTTTAGCAGTAAGGGCGTTAGGGTCGGCTTCTGTTTTAATCATAATCACCTGGCCGACGCTGTATTCCTCGATATCGAAATTGTCATCCAGAATGTCATAATCTTCCACTCCATTTTCTTTAACAACAACAGTAGTGGATTGAAGATTAGTGTCTTGGTAGGTTCTCTTAACTTGTTGGGCGTAGGCATTACAAACCAAGCCTAAGCCAATCGCAAGGATTAGTGTTGGGTACTTCATGAGATCAACGTTTGTTTGTGGTTAACTTTGAGACGTTAGCGGCGTCTAAAGTCACCGGGTTTTTGGATATTTACTTTTTTTAGCGCAATAGGATTAAAGTAGCCCAATTCCGTGAACTACTTAAAAAACGTTTCAAATATAAGGGATTCTGCGACATGGCGAAACCCCTTGTTCAAAATTAATCTTGTTTAACGGTGATTTTTAAAGAAAAAAGTTGTTTTAAAGCGCATTAAAGTCTTGGAAATAGTCAATTTTCTTCTTTTAAAACTACAGAAAAACAAAATAATTTTTTTTTTAAAAAAAGTTTCTGATCGATCAAAACACATTAGTCAAAAGCCAAAAGTCATGCCAGAATGAAAAACGACCAATCTTTTAATGGGGTCTTTAATAATGTTTCCGATCTTTAATCCATGATTATCAAGGGCTGTTACCAATAGGTCAGAAAATTTTTCTGCGATGGATCCAATGAAGTGAATTGGGAGAGCTTCAGAGTCCGGATACTTTAGGACGTGGTGCTGAAGAAAAGAAGAAAAAGCCTCTATGCCCACTTGTTGTATAAACGGATGATCGAGGTGCTGCTTCAAAAAGGGAGCAAAAGAAGCGATGTAGGCTCCTGGGGTTGGGCTGTCGTAAAGTTCATTTTTTAACCTTTTTTTATCATCTCCATAATTTTCGATAAAGGAATTTTTAAGCTCGGGAGGCAGTTCATCGTAAAAATAGGCTCGAAGCAATAATTTGCCCAAATGCATTCCACTGCCTTCATCGCCAAGGTATGGGCCTATATTCATTACATTTTGTACAATGTTTTTTCCATCGTAAAGGCAGGAGTTAGAACCTGTACCGAGGATGCAGGCAACTCCGGCTTGATGCAGGCAAGCTGCGCGAGCGGCACCAAGTAAATCGTGCTCTATAGTTATTTTAGCATCAGGGAAAAATTTTAGCAGTACTCTCATCACTCTTTGCACTCTAAAGGTATTGGAGCAGCCCGATCCATAGAAAAATAGCTCCCTAATCAGTTTGCAGTCTATGTCCGTAGGTAATCCCTTTGAAATAATATTGAAAATGACCTCTTCCGTTTGAAAAAATGGATTGATACCGGGTAAATTCAGTATTTTTTGGGTATTATATTTTTCATCTAAAAAATACCAATGAGATTTGGTGGAGCCGCTATCTACAATTAATGTATTCATCTGAAATAATATTAAATACTCTGGAACATAAGTAAGGTGAATTTTTGAACGAGGGGATTTTTTTATTCCATGAGGCGGAAAACGTAGGCATAGCCTTAGCTACGGCGAGGCTTTCCAACGAAATGGAATGAAAAAAGAGTCCTTCAAAATTTTATCTTACTTATGTTCCAGAGTATTAAATCTAATAATAAGAAATAATTTTCTCATTTTTACAAAAAAACTAAATTCCTAATTATGACAGCAAAAGATTATATCCTTGCCTTGCCAGAAAAGATCAAAAAACACGAAGGTATGCTTGATGATACAACATTCCAGTTCGATATTTCAGGTGACGGTGGTGGGCAGTACACCCTTGAGGTCAAAGACGGAGCCCCAAACCTTAAGGAAGGCCTGGTAGGAGACCCCAAGTGTTCCGTGAAATCTAAAGATGATGTCCTTGTAGGTATCATCACCGGTAAAACAAATGCTGCTATGGCCGTAATGATGGGAAAGATAAAAATTAGCAACCTCGGCGAAATGATGAAATTCAAGGATTTATTCTCTTTATAAAGTTTGGCATCTTATTTGGCTATTTACCAAACAAAGACTTTGGTTTGGGATGGCGAGAAAATTCACATTATATAGACAATTAGATAAAATGGACTGCGGGGCGGCTTGTTTACGCATGATCGCCCGGCATTATAACCGTTTTTATTCTTCGGAATATTTAAGGAACCTTACACATCTGGATAGGGATGGGGTTTCTTTGAATGGAATCAGTGATGCAGCGGAACAAATTGGCCTTCATACTTTAGCGGTCAAAATTTCTTTTGAGCGCCTGGTCGATGATATTCCGCTTCCTCTGATTGCTCATTGGCGTCAGGAGCACTATGTCGTAGTTTATAAGGTTTCAAAAACTCATGTCTGGATTGCTGACCCGGCAACCGGAAAAGTAAAGATTACAAAAGAAGAGTTTAAAGCGGGTTGGATCAGTGAGGAATTAGATGGCGAGGATGTTGGTATTATTCTATTACTGGAACCTACTCCGGAATTTTACAGTAAAGGAGGAGAAGGTAGTAAGTCGAAACAAGGGTTCGGTTATCTGTTTTCTTATTTTCAACGCTATCGTGCCTTGATCATTCAGCTTTGTATTGGCTTGGGAGTGGGTAGCTTACTGCAATTTTCCTTTCCTTTTCTTATACAGGCAATGGTGGATTACGGGATTCGAAAGCAGAATCTATCTTTAATCTGGCTGGTAATTCTAGCACAGATAATGCTCTTCATTAGTAAAACCTCGGTCGAATTGATTCGAAGTTGGATCTTACTTCATATTGGTACGCGGATTAATATAAGTCTCATTTCAGATTTTTTGTTAAAATTAATGCGGCTACCCATTCACTTTTTTGATACCAAGCTTACCGGCGATATTCTACAGCGTATTACCGATAATCAGCGAGTAGAGCGATTTCTGAACTCCACAACCCTGATGGCCTTTTTCTCCTTTTTCAATTTTCTAATCTTTGGAGTCGTTCTGGCCATTTTCAATGGTTACATCTTTACCTTATACGTCATTGGTACAGCCCTTTACGTTCTCTGGGTTCTTCTATTTATGAGAAGGCGAAGAGAGTTGGACTTCAAGCGTTTCGATCAGATGGCTGACGGCCAGAGTCGCATTATCCAACTCATAGATGGAATTCAGGATATAAAAATCCATAATGCCGAAAAGCAGATGCGCTGGACATGGGAGAGAGCGCAAGCTCGCCTGTTCAGGTTGAACCTTAAATATCTGCAAATAGATCAGTGGCAGCGTACCGGAGGATCGGTAATTAATGAACTTAAAAACATTTTGATCACTTTTATTGCCGCCAACGCAGTAGTACAGAATGATATGACGCTTGGTATGCTTCTTGCAGTATTATATATTATTGGCCAATTAAATAATCCGGTCCAAAATTTGCTGCAGTTTATACAGGCTACCCAGGATGCTAAGATGAGCCTGGAACGGATGAACGAGATTCATTCCTCTGATAATGATGAAAACCTGGAAGGAAAAATCGGTTTATTACCTCCAAGCGGAGACCTATGGGTGGAAAACCTGAGTTTTCAATATCCCGGCCCTAATTCACCTAAAGTGCTGAAAAATATTAACCTGTACATTCCGGAAGGGAAAACGACCGCAATCGTAGGCTCAAGTGGAAGTGGAAAAACGACTTTGTTAAAACTATTACTTGATTATTATCAACCCCAGGAAGGGCAGGTTCGACTTGGAGATCTTAACCTACACACTATTCGCCAGGAATTATGGCGCGATAAGTGCGGGGTGGTTATGCAGGAAAGTTATATTTTTTCGGATACCATAGCGAAAAATATCGCCTTAGGTGATGATGTTATTGACAAAATGCGTTTGCTGAAGGCTGTGCAAATTGCTAATATTCAGTCCTTTATTGAGTCTTTGCCGCAAGGCTTTAACACTAGGATAGGTAAAGACGGACTGGGGCTGAGCCAGGGGCAAAAACAACGACTTCTGATTGCCCGGGCAGTATATAAAGATCCGGAGTATGTTTTTTTCGATGAAGCTACAAATGCTCTGGATGCTTATAATGAAACGCTGATCATGGATAATTTATACGAATTCCTCCAAAATCGAACGGTTATCATCGTTGCCCATCGACTCAGCACCGTGAAAAATGCGGATAACATCGTAGTACTGGAGGAAGGGGAGATCATTGAACAAGGCACACACAAAGATCTGATCGAAGCACATGGGGCGTACTACTTTTTAATTAAAAATCAGCTTGAACTTAGTAGATAATGCAAGTTGCGATTCATTAAAATGAGGCTAAATCGTTGCAACTTGGATTAGATAGAAACATGATTCATCCCGAATTTTCGGGATGAATCATGTTGATCCTTCACCCATAATCTAGTTTTTATGAAAGATATCTCGAGTTTGGATTTACGAAGCGAAGAAGTTCAGGAAATTTTGGGCACACCTCCTTCCTGGATTGTAAGATGGGGAACTACTGCAGCTTTTGCGGGATTGTTAGTGCTCATCTTTTCTAGTTGGTTGATTCGGATTCCTGAAAGTCTACCTGCAGAAGTAGAGATAAAAAGTACCAATGAACCCGTTCGGATCAAAATTGGGCCGGAAGATAAAAACTTCACTATCCTTGTTGCGGATAAAGACACTGTTAAAATGGGGAACTGGGTCGCTTACAGGGGAGATGATGCAAAGCTGACGGATATTTATTTGCTGGAAGCTATGGTGGATTCAATGAAGAATATGTCCGATGTTCAACTTATGTTATTTAGCCCGGGGAGACAACTTCAGTTGGGCGAACTTCAAATAGCCTTCACCAATTTTCTTCAGGAAATGGAAAACTTTAAATCAGACCTTGAAGAAGAGTATGGCTTTAACGCCCGTAAAGATCATTCCCAGGAAATTCTTACTTTGAGAAGAGCCATATCCAATGAAAGGGCCAGGTTAAAATCCAAGCAGAAAACCTTGACCAACACCAACAAATACGTCAAAACTCTGATGGACAAATACACTAAAAGTGAAGTGTCTTATCCAGAGTACATGAGAGAAAAAAATGCTCTGGAAGCTTTAGAGGATGAAGTTAAAGGCGTTGAAACCAGTATTTTAGATAAAGAGGTGCTCTTACGTCGACTGGAAAAGGGGCAGGCAGCTATGAATCAGGAAACGGCCAAAGAAGAGAAAAATAAAAAAGCAGAAGTGATGGTACGCCTTGAGATTCTGGAACAGCAAGTTAAGGAATGGAAGCGTAATCATCTTATCATTGCTCCGGTAGACGGTTGGGTTAACCTTCCTTCTGAATACAAGCCCCAGACGCTCTATGTCAATAGTGGTAAAGAGATTTTATCCATTATTCCTTTTCAGAGCGGGAAGACGGAATTAGAAGCAGAAGCCAGAATGGCTATTGCAAGTTCTGGTAAAGTGCAACCAGGGCAAGAAGTAGTTATTAATCTTGAGGGTTATCCTGCTGATGAGTTCGGGTTTATAAAAGGGGAGGTTAAGTCAAAACCTGTTTTAAGTAGCAACAAAGAAACCCTGCTCTTAGAATTGGGCCTGCCTCGTGGCTTGGAAACTAGTAAAGGGAAGGATATAAAATACGAATTCCTGATGAAGGGGAAAGGAGAGGTGATCATTGAGAATAAACGCTTTTTACATCGGTTATTTGAGGACTTTTGGAATATGATCACTTAATAGGCAGCAATTCTCGCTTTGAAAAATAAACGCACATTTCTTTATTGAGGGAAGCCAAAAGGGCTATTTTGCGAAGCAAAATAGCCCTTTTGGCTTCCCTTTCAAGCGAGCGTTGCTGCTTAATCAAGGATTCAGAAAGCTTAGAAAGCACAAACTAAATTCTAAACTTTCAATCTCCTTATACTTTGGCTAGAAGACCCTCTACAGCATCTTCGTAGTCTTTGTATCTTTGTGCACCTACCATTTTTTTAACTACTTCTCCATTCTGGAAAATCAGTACCGTAGGAATATTGCGGATACCAAAACGCTGGGAAGTATCTGGTTGGTTATCAACATCTACTTTTCCGACAACTACTTTGTCGTTATCTTTAAATTTTTCGTGAAGCTTTTCAATATGTGGAGCGATAAGGTTGCATGGTCCGCACCATACAGCCCAGAAATCAACGACAGAAACACCTGGGTTTTTGGTTACTTTTTCTTCAAAATTCGCATCCGTTAGTTCCAAAGCCATAATTCTACTTTTTTTGTTATTAAATTCTAATAATTAACATTGCTATTTATCTATTAGTTGTAAAATTACGGATAAAGTTGGCAATATTGGTCTGGATTCGGACATTGTTTCAAAATGGAAATGAAGTTTAGCATATCATGGAAGTTGGCTTGTGATTTTGTTCCAACAAAATCACAAGCCAACTTCCATGATATGCTCAGCTTTTAATTTTGACCAAATGAAATCATCTAGAACCAATAAAAAATACTTTTAAATGACTACAAAAAGACAGAAACAAACCGTTGACCCTCGATTGATTTGGATTGCGCTCGGGTTTATGAGTGTTTGTGTAACGATTATTGCCGGGAATTTTCCTGATTGGGTTGAAAAATGGTACAGCCGTGGCATCTACCTGGGGTTCAGATGGGGATTTGACTGGATCCTGGGGTGGAGTCCGGTTTCGGTTTTACTTTTACAGATAATAATATTGTTATTTGTTCTTTATCGGTTTTTTCGTGCTTTAAGAAGCAAAAGCTGGGCAGGCAGATTTTATCACTTTTCTTTGAGTAGTATGGCTTTTATAGGAGGGTTTGTTTTTTTCTTTCAGCTTTTTTGGGGGTACAATTATAAAAGAATTCCTGTAGAACAACAACTTGGCCTTGAAATCGAAAACCTGGATAGCGCTCGCCTGGAGTGGGCTTTCCGAATGACGACTGAAAAGGTGAAGGAATTACGGTCTCAAATTATGGCATCTGACACCTTTCCTATAGTGGATGTGCCTGAAAATATGGAAGAAATAATCCGGGGAGACGCTCAAAAAGTATTCAAAAAATTGGGTTTCCCTTCTCGGATTTATCCTCAAGCCCGGCAATTATGGCCTCAGGGCATTTTATTGCGCTTTAGTACTTCTGGCTTTTACTTTCCGTTTAGTGGTGAGTGCAACTTAGATCGGGGTTTGCACCCTTTGCAAAAACCTTATGTGATGGCGCATGAGTTTGCGCATGCTTTTGGAATTGGTGATGAGGGCAGCTGTAACTTCCTCGCTTTTTTGTTCACTACTGAATCTGATGATTTATTGATTCAATACAATGGTTGGTTTACTTATTGGCGGCAGCTTGCTCGTTCCTACAGAACAGCTTTCCCTTCTAAATATAAGGAGATGTATGCTTCGTTGCCTCCCGGAATTAAGAATGATTGGATCGATATTGTAAGGCAAATGCGCCGTTTCCCGGATTTTATGCCTGCTATAAGAGATGTCGCTTACCATAATTATTTGCGCTCCCAAGGGGTTAAGGAGGGAATAAAGAGTTATGGGAGAGTGATTTTGTTGGTAGATGCTTATATGCGGGAAACGGTAAACGGGGAACGGTAAACGGGGAACGGGGAACTTTTTCTGATTTCTCACTTGTTTAGTACTCTGGAACTTAAGTAGTTCGCGGAAATAGGCTATATATATAATCTTTGCCCTCTGTAGAAGCATTTTTTGCTTGGAGATCGACACTTTTTTGG
>CAZHZT010000046.1:0-38384 GCA_964537285.1 uncultured Saprospiraceae bacterium
TCAAGGCTTATCATTTTGAAGTTCCATTTTCCACAATTTATGTCAAAGAACTAAAGTTATTAAACTTTAAAAGGTATTTTATAAATAGAAGCCCTTTTGTGCATGAGTAAGCGTAATAAATTACATAAATTCAGTGAATTACTAACCTTCCCCAACGTATTTGAAAACTATGATCCCGAAAACCCGGGCTTACTCGGCGAGAATGGCGTAAAGGTTGACCTGAAAGGCCATTGGAACGAAAAAGTTTTTAAAAAAGATGGCCCGCTCATTCTCGAACTGGCCTGTGGTAGAGGAGAATACTGCCTAGGCCTCGCCAGAATGTTTCCAGACCGGCATTTTCTGGGAGTAGATATTAAAGGCGCTCGAATCTGGAAGGGAGCCAAAATAGCACTGGAAGAAAAATTGTTAAATGTAGCTTTCTTGCGTACGCGTATTGAACAAATAGAATTGTTCTTCGACAAAGAAGAGGTTGATGAAATCTGGATTACTTTCCCTGACCCTTTTCTTAGAAACAGTAAAGCAAACCGCCGGCTCACTTCTATACCTTTTCTAAACAGATTTAAGAAAATATTGAAAAAAGAACACATTATTCATTTAAAAACCGACGAACCTCAACTTTATCATTTTACATTAGATCAGCTCGCGGTTTATCCAGGAGCTAAAATCATGTACCAAAACAACGATATCTACGCTCAACCACTGGATTTTGAGGAACTGGAGATTAAAACATATTACGAAAAAATGCACCTGAGCCACGGAAAAAGCATTAAGTACCTTAGGTTCTCTTTGAGTTTAGAAAGTTGAACGGCTTTCAACTTTCAGTTCTTTGACATAAATTGTGAAAAATGGAGCTTTAAACATAGGTCAAAGAACACAATTTTCTAAACTCTTCCGAACCCATTCTTCCGCTTCCTCCATACTTCCAACTACAATATACGGTATAGGTTGCTTTTGAATAGCAAAAATGGCTTTTAATATCCCTCTGACCAAGGCATTGGAAATTACATAGGCTGTACCACAACAGTAATTTTCCATTAGCTCTTTATTTTCTGCCAACCAATCAGCCTGCATTTTCTGATACTTCAGGCCCGGCAACGAAGCATCAAGCGCATTAAAAATGACTGCCAACTTCTCTTTCCTGTCGTAAATAGAACGCATCCCGTCAAGATAGGATTGAAAATTCTTTTCCGTAGCTTTTTCTCCGGTGAAGCGGACCTGAACGACAGGAAAATGATGATCCTCAATAGAAGCATAAACACTCATATTACTCGTCTTTTGCGGTTTAAGAAACCCTAACTGTAAAGCAAATATATTCATCTTTCTTTTTTGGCCGGTAGACTTCATTCCGGTATTATCTATTTCAGAATAATGCAGCAATTCTCGTTTTGGAAATCCAAAAACAAGTTTACGCCGCTTCGCGGCGATATTTTCTTTTGAGGGAGGCCGCTTCGCAAAATAGCCGCCCTTCCGGCCTCCCTCTCAAAGGAACTTCAAGCAATTTGTAAAAGAACGCTAAAAATTAATTAATTTTATTGTCGTAATGCCAGCGATTCTCGCTTTGCCCTTTTCTTCAACAGGCTTTCTTTAACACCTGAATCAATTATTGGTTATGAAAAAATTAAATTTATTTCTTTTTATCTCATCTTTAGTCCTCCTCGGAAGCTGTCAACGCAGCACTAACATGGACCAGGAACCACCTCAATTATCTGGCGCTTATGAGGCTCTTAATTTCCTGGGAGCACAGCGCAATTACCCTTTAGGTTACATTCCAAATGGTGCCTATTTTCATGCCTGGCAGCAAAAACAACAACAAAAAACGCAACAGCGAAGCATCACATCCGCCCCCTGGGAAACAATGGGCCCCCATAACCGGGGAGGAAGAACTTTAGCTATTGCCATCAACCCCCAAAATCCGAACACCCTATTTGCCGGTTCTGCCAGTGGAGGGCTTTGGAGAAGCTATACCGCCGGATATGGAGCAAAAGCCTGGGAACGAGTAGAAACGGGCTTCCCCGTACTTGGGGTTAGCAGCATTGCCATTTCACCAGTTGATACCAATACTATTTTCATAGGCACCGGAGAAGTTTATAATTATTTTGCCGCAGGAACAGGAGCTGCCTACAGAAACACCAGGGGAAGCTATGGAATGGGCATCCTAAAATCAACCGATGGCGGACAAAGCTGGGAACTGAGCCTTGATTGGTCTTATGATCAGAACAGAGGCATCTGGGCAGTTCGATTTGACCCTCAAAATACGAACATCTTGTATGCCGCTACCACGGAAGGCGTTTACAAATCATCAGATGCCGGACAAAGTTGGACTCAAATGATGGACGTCGTAATGGCCAACGATCTCATCATTCATCCCGACAACCCAAATAATATACTTGTAGGTTGTGGGAATTTTGCCTCCAGCGGTTTCGGAATCTATCGTAGTACAGATGCCGGGCAGAATTGGACCAAGATCACGAGTAACCTACCGACTTATTACGAAGGTAAAATACAACTGGCTTATGCGCCATCTAATCCAGATGTCGTTTACGCAAGTATCGGCAATGGATTTAGCTCTGCTAATGGGGCTACCTGGCTTTGCCGCTCTAATGATTTTGGAGCAAACTGGACCGTCCAGTCTACCGAAGATTATTCTATCTGGCAGGGTTGGTTTTCCCACGATGTTGCTGTTCACCCTCAAGATGAAAATCGGATCACGACGATTGGGATTACCGTTTGGCAATCCAATAACGGAGGTTCAGACCTTTCCGCTATTACGACCAATGGGGGAGGATATGACAATCCTCCGATAAATGGCGCCGATGGCCCTCCAAATTATGTGCACGCCGATTGTCATGATGTTGTTTACCACCCAAGCAATCCTGACATTATATATGTCGCCAATGATGGAGGTATCCATGTAACCGTAGATGGCGGCGGCTCCTTTCGCTCCATTAACGGAGGTTATCAAACCGCACAATTTTACAACGGATTTACGGGCTCTACCTATGATTCAACCAAATGCCTTGGCGGGCTTCAGGACAATGGAACCATACGCTGGAATAATAATCTTACCTGGCGCCGTATCTTTGGCGGTGATGGCAGCTGGACTGCAACCAATCATTTGAACGATAACATTGTCTTTGCCTCTTATCAATTCTTAAATGTCATGCGCTCAGAAGATGGAGGTAACAGCTTTTCAGGAAGCTTTGAAATCACTTCCGGGGAGAACATTGCATTTATCGCACCTTACGTTATTGCCCCCAGCGCACCTAACGTCATGTATGCCGGAGCAAGCAGGATTTACAGAAGTATAGACGGAGGTATTAACTGGACGCCTACCAATGGGAATAATCCACTAAAAAATGACGCTCCCGCTCTTTGCATGGCTGTTTCTCATCAATCCTCCGGAACTGTATATGTTGGCCTAGCTCCATCTAACTCAACACTGAGAGGCGCGTTTGTTACCACCGACGGTGGAAATAGCTGGCAAGATATCACTAGCGGCCTTCCCAGCAGGTATCCCATGGATGTAGCCGTTGACCCTACCAACGATTCAATTGCATATATGACCTTCTCCGGTTTTGGAACAGGCCATGTTTTCAAAACAATAGATCGCGGACAAAACTGGATCAATGTCTCTCAAAATCTACCTGACTTGCCGGTTAATGCGGTCATCGTCGATCCCGACTTTCCTCAACATGTATACATTGGCAACGACCTGGGCGTCTATATTTCGCAAGATGGAGGGGAAACGTGGTACGATTTCAATGAAGGACTTCCAGAGGCGGTTATGGTTTTTGACCTTTCTATTTCACCTGCTAATCGCAAACTCAGGATTGCCTCTCATGGCTTGGGGGCTTACCAGAGAGACCTATTGGAAGAGCCACTGGTATCCGTCCCAAGCACCCTGTCCAAATCAATAATAGATTTTGAAGTTTATCCTAACCCAGCAAAAAACTTCACTCAGGTGATTTGGCAAGCTAGTGAACCAAGTTTGTATAATATTTCTATCATTGACACAAACGGAAACATTTTGTTTAATAAAAAAATAAAAACTTTGTCCGGTGGCCCCGGTAAAGAGTTCCTAAACGTAGATCACTTGCAAGTCGGCACGTATTTTGTACGTATTTCAAGCAAAAATCGTACGACCACTAAAAAGCTGATCGTTTACTAAATCGCTTTAACTTAAAACAAAAATTTGATTATTTTAGAGTGCCCCAGACATGCGTTATCCCTAAAATTCGGGATAACGCTTGTTTTGGGCACGCTTAACCTCGCTTTAAACAACTCCCTCAAATGCTATCAGAACAATTAAAAGAAAAAATAAACGGCCTAATAGCTAAGAATAGAATAGAAGAAGCTATTCAATTCTTATTAGAGGATAAAACGGTGAAAAGGGACCATCCTTCAATTCATAAAGAAATATTAATCCTTTCTGCTGATTGGGCAGCCTACAAAAACGACATTATTGAGGGCATAAAAAGTGATGAAGCCCTGAAAAGGCAATACAATGCAGTAACTCGAAAATTTGTCAACACTATCTATGGTGAAAAACCTGAACATGAGTTGCCACACTTTTCTTATGAAAAAACTAAAAATGTACAAATCAACCCTGGCAGAAGAAAAACCTCTCCTGGGCTGATAATAGCCGGCCTTGCCGTAATAATTTTAGTTGCATTTATTGTTTTCCTCCCAGTTAAGAACTTTATTTGGGGCTCAAGCTACGAACAAGAACCAGAGACCTCCCAAGTGGTTATGCGCAAATACAAATTACTTATTTATGACTGGCCGGCTAAAAACAGCACAGGCACCTGGGCTTTGAACGTTTATGATGACTATTCAGGATTATTGGTACAAGGAAAAAATAAGTATAGGGTCGATAAATTTAATTTTGATGAGCAAAACTTCTTAAGCTTTGAAGTCAGCTCCAAAGAAGGACTGATTTCTTTCAACGGAATCCGGTCCATTACGACCAGGAAACTAGAAGGAGGAATCTTTTTCAAGGATGAAAAGGTGGGAAGTTGGAATGCAGAGCAGCTGAAATAAGTAAAATGATAAGGCAAAACGGAACTTACTCCGTTTTGCTTTATTCATTTTACCTATTTCAGTTGCTCTGTGACTAAAAACTTGCCGGCATAGCCTAATGTTTTCAATATATAAATACCAGCCGGTAAATTATCAATATTGACCTGGGTATTGTTTTCCGACAACTCAAAATGACGAATAATTTCGCCCTTCATATTTATGATTGAACAAGGCGCAGATGTTGCTGAGTTTAATTCTTTTGGTAAGTTTATTGAAATAAACTGATTCGCAGGATTAGGATAAATCTTTAAGTTACCATCAGCAGCAACCACATTTATTCCAGTCGGAGGATCATAATTTAAATAAGCATTAAGTAAATAATTCAGTACATCATATACATCGATATAAGCAGAGCCAATTCTGTTGTCTGTTTGCTGAATGGCAATGGCCATATCTTCCTCCGGAAAATAAAAGGCTACAGATTTATAGATCAGGCTACCGTCGTGCCCCCAATTCTCTACCGCTAAACTTGGTAATGAAAATGCTCCGAGTCCGTAAACAAAGGTGGGGGTGCCTGTATAATTCGTTTGCATCTCCATTAATGTTGCTGGCTCCAGAAAACCACCTCCGTATAATTGCTTGCTGAATTGTACAAGATCTTCAGGTGTTGTAATTAGGCCTCCGGCACTTGCAGCAGCACTAAAGAAACCTTCCATAGGAAAACCACTTCCCTGCATATCTTCGACTGTACCGTTGGCATCAAGATCTGCCCAGCAATGTGCCATTACCTGACTTCCAGGAGATTCAAACGGGTAAGTAAAAGTATGCGTAAGTTGCATAGGTTCGATGATGCGCTCTCTAACGATGTCGTACCAATCTTTTCCAGTAATATTTTCAATGATCCGACCTGCTAATAAATAGTTGGTATTAGAGTACGACCAATCCGTTCCAACGGGAAAGTTTGGAACTCCTAAATAATGCGTGAGAAGCGTGTCAATTTCCCAAATACTATCCGGATCTGTAGTGATTGCAATACCTGTATTGACGTTTTCATTAATATAGTCAAGAAAACCTGTTCGGTGGCTTAATAACTGCTTGATAGTTGCGTCTCCTGAAATATTTGGATAGTCATCCAGGTAGTCTCCTATTGGGTCGTCCAGCCCAAGCAAGCCATCCTCTACAAGTAATAAGAGAGCGGCTGAAACGAAAGATTTGCTAATACTTCCCATGCCCATGAGGTGCTCTGTGTTGAGCAAGACAGTATCCGGCAATTCCTGAGCTAATCCCACAGCATTTTTCCAAACGTCTCCCTCAGAAGTAATCAATGCTGCATTGAAGCCTTTTAAAGTAGAAGAGGAAGTAATGTTCAGGAAAGCCTGATCGAGTGTTTCGAAGAGATCACCTCTCGAAAAAATGGATGCCGGAGGAGCGGGAACCGCCTCCTGGGACAAGGTTGAATACCTGGACGCTTCATCCAGAACATTAATCTGGGCTTGAGTAATTAGAATACTCGCAAAAGACAGCAATACTAGTAAAACTGCATTTTTCATGGAAGTGTAGTTTTTGATGAAGAAAAGATAATTGCTTAATTCTTTTTTAAAATTACCCTCCTTTCACGGAAAAGCTAAGTTTATTCTACAACTACATCAATTTTATAGCTGAAATTTTCCAAAACCAAATTTACGCCGCTTCGCGGCGGTATTTTTTGAAGGGGGCCGGAAAGGCAATTTTGCGAAGCAAAATTGCCTTTCCGGCCCCCTTCAAAAAAAGAAATTTTCAGAGAATCTTTTTTTCTTCTTTCTACAATAGCACAACCAACTCATTAACAAATATTTAAGTTAATAAAACGTTAATAATCCTTAAAAAAACTTTCAATCTATTTTTAAATATCAGAATTTTTCTAAACAAATATTCAACTCATTTGTCTCTTATGGACTAATCAATAGGTTGGGAAAGAAACAATTAAAGGAAATTAAATTTTAGCTCACGAATTACCATCAAGAAAAATGTAGAGATTGTTTAATCATAAGTTAAACAAAAATAATATGCTACAACAGGTCTTACATAAAGGAGGGTTAGCGGTTACTGCCTGCGCAATACTGTTTGGTCTGTACGTACCGAAAGCATGGGTGGAGGGGAATATAGTATTCCTGGCAGTACTCATCATTCTGATGGGCGTGCCGCATGGAGCGTCAGATTATTTGATATTCAAGGAGTTGTTCAAAAACACTTTGAAAAGTCAAAGTAATAAGGCAACATTTGCTATCTATTATTTGGCGGCTATGTCCATTTACCTTTTGATTTGGTGGGTTTCACCCTTCTTTGCATTTAGTATATTCTTTTTTATATCTGTTTATCATTTTGGACAATCAAATTGGCATTATGTTAATTTTCCCAACAAGATAAGAGAGTGGATTTCTTATTTGATATGGGGAGGAGGGATATTAGGTGTTCCGATTCTACTGCACGACCAGGAAGCTTCGTTGATTATTTTCGAGATAACTGGATATGAATTGGATTTATCTTTTGCAAAAGCTCCCGGAATATTTCTGCTTATCGGGTCAAATTTAATCAACATGGTCGTTTTGTTGGATCGTGGAGAATTAAAATTGAATGAGTTCTACAAGGAGGTTTTTAATTTTTTCATATTGATGCTTTTGTTTTTCACCACTCCACTTTTAATTGGGTTTGGAATATATTTTGTTTTCTGGCATTCAATGGCTTCAATCAAAGATCAATTAAAAATATTCAATCGTTTAAACAAGCATTTCAATACACAGAAGTTCTTATGGCAATTAGTTCCGTTAAGCGTAGGAGCTTTCATAGGCTTGAGTATACTATATTTTTTTCTGGGAGATAAAATGGATCAGGGTTTGAATTTAGGAGCTTTCTTCTTGTTCATTTCCGTAATCACTGTTCCTCACTCCATTCTGATGGACAGGCTTTTATCCTCCAATGGTTAAGCAAGTTTAGATAATAGTTAATGCAGTATCAAAGTCAAGACAAAGCGCGAAAAATGCATAAATAGATTACTTCATTAACAAACAATTTTAAAAATTTTATCATGGAAGCTTTAGCAAATTTACAGCCGCTTCTACTAGCTAACCTAAGAGCAGGTGATTATGTGGGTTTCACATTTTTTATCGGTTCTATGGCAATGATGGCGGCTTCAGTATTTTTCTTCATGGAGATGTGGAATATGCAGGCAAAGTGGAGAACCTCCCTTTTGGTTTCAGGTTTGATTACTTTCATCGCAGCAGTACACTATTTCTACATGAGAGATTTCTGGGCTACGAACCAGGCATCTCCAACAGAGTTCCGTTACATTGACTGGATCTTAACGGTTCCATTAATGTGTGTGGAGTTCTACCTGATTCTTAAAGCATTTGGTGCAAAGCAGAGCTTGCTTTGGAAAATGATCTTCTATTCAGTTTGGATGTTGGTAGCTGGTTACCTCGGTGAAACAGTGTTTAGAGACAGCTCTCCTCTTTGGGGATTCATTTCTACACTCGGTTATCTAGGTATCTTGTATGAAGTATGGTTAGGTTCTGCTAAGAAATTGGCAACTAATTCAAATGATCCGGTTCTTCAGAAAGCATTCAGCACATTGGCATGGTTCATCCTGGTTGGTTGGGCAATCTACCCAATAGGCTATATGGCAATTGAAGGTTCTGGATGGTTAAGCGGCGTTCTTGATCCAAAATCATTGGATATTATTTACAACATTGGTGATGCTGTGAATAAAATTGGTTTTGGTCTTGTAATTTACTCTTTGGCTGTTGGAAGCCAAAAGTCTGCAGCTTAGTTTTGCAATAGTTATTACTGCAAAAAAAAGAGGTTTCCCTGTTGGGAAACCTCTTTTTTTTTCAGTAATAACTAAGTAGTTCACGGAATTGGGCTGTATAAACTATCTATGCCCTTGGCAGGAAGGTTTTTGAGTTGGAGATCGACACTTTTTTGGGATTTTTCTTCGAAAAATCCCAAAAAAGTGTCGATCTCCAAGCAAAAAATGCTTCTACAGAGGGCAAAAGTTATTTATATAGTCTATTTCCGTGAACTACTTAATTGATAATTATTAATCTAAAAAGATCCTGTTTTTCACTCGAAGTAAATTTACCCATATAAACACCTGACGACAATTTAGAAACATCGAAAGAATAAGCATTCCAGCCTTTTGATGCATGACCTTGCATTTCAAGCCGCTGTACTCCTTTCAAGTCAACAAGTTCAAACTGGAAAGGAAGTCCTTGAGGACTTTCAACCGACAAATGCATTGATCCATCAACAACTGGATTTGGATTTACCTGAATTTTTAAAGGAAGAACTTCTTTGATGGTACCAGCACTTATCTCTATCGTTCTTTCCCTGAATGTCGACCTACAGGCGTTGGTTACTTCAAGAGAAACTAAAAACCTGCCTTCTCCATTGAATTGATGCAATGGATGTTTTTGCCAACTTGCCGTACCATCACCAAAATCCCAGTAATATTGACTCCCATTAATGGATTGATTAAAAAATTGAACGTTATTATCCTGTACAGTGTAAGAAAAATATGCCTCCGGGGCTTCTACAATTTCCACCTCCCTAACCAGACGATCATAACCAAGGCTTCCGTACACAATTAATTCTATCTTTTTGAAGCCCGGAGTGTTATAAACCACAGAATGAGGGCCTGGCCCAAGTACCTCAGAAGGCAAGGCATCTGGGCCGAAACGCCATTGATACTGCCCAACCCCTTGATTAGAGTTCATTACTCCTTCAAGTTGAAGTGGTTCATTTATACAAAATGAATTTTGATCAGGTGATATCACTGCCTGAGCATTCGGAAACTGCCCATCCTCGTGAATAACTATATTATCTATAAATAAGTTATTTCCAAAACCACAAATATTTACAAATCGAAGCGTAATTGATTCCCCAATGTAATTAGTTAAATCAATGGAAACACCTTGCCAATGATCTGGATGATTTGGATACCAACTGTTGGGTTGACTAGGGGCAGTAGCCAGTCCACTTCCCCTTCGATCAAAGAGCACATCTTCAAAAGAGGCTCCACAATCGCTTGAGATTAACACTTGAAAGCGATCTTCAAAAGCTTCACTATAAAAAGTATACGATAGATCAAAGTGCAAAACAGGATGTACCGCATTATTTAGATCAATCACAGGACTTTCAAGCACATCCCTGCTGTCTTTATCGCGATAGGCATGGTTATTCAGGTAATAGGCTTCTGTTTCCTGGCCATCCCCACCGGTTATTAAAATAGGCTCCCACCCTATATCACTATCTTCATTGATCAGCTTCCACCCTAAAGCATCAAACTTTCCGGTTTTAAAATCCATAAGGTGAGGAATGGGCATACCCTGAGTCACTTGAATAATTTCCTGAGAAAAGGCTTGATCTTCGCCATAATCATTCCCCACGATCAAACTAACCTCATAACTCCCTGGTTCGGAAAAAACGATATTAGGATTAATAGAATTGCTGGATGTACCTCCTGTATATTCTACCAAAGGAGGCTCAATTACCCATTCCCAACTCTCAGGGTTATTGAACGAGTTATCCAATAGTGTGATAGGCTGCCCCGGGCAAGCGATTGTAGTCGCTGATATGATCCCCGCCAGAGGAGCCGCGACCCTGTCAAACAAAGCAATATGATCAATGGCAATATCTGTTAAATAGCCCGTTCCCGTCAAGCCTCGAAAACGAATAATAATGACTTTTCCAGAGAAACTACTTAGGTCAGCCTCCGCTTTTTTCCATTCATTCCCCTGGTTTCCGTTCAAGGGAGCAATAACATTCGGGATCCACTTCTCTCCGTCGAAAACATCAATGTAAAGCTTGCCGATATGACTGCCAGACATGTGATACCAAAAGCTCAGGTTAGGATGAACAGCATTTACTAAATCCAGGCAAGGGCTAAGCAAAAACGCTTCTTTTTCAAAACAACCCTGGGAGCCTTCCAGATACAAGTAACGCCCTTTAGAAGTCCGAGTATTTTGGTCAGTCTCTGGCCCGGTCCCTAAAGTTGGAGTAGCCCCGGACAGCACCCTCCAGTCCGCATCATCCCCACTTCCGTTTGCATCATTTATCCATCCTTCGTTTAGGTGAAAAGACCAATCACACGGTGCGTGCGGATCTGACAGGCTAAAGTTATCAAAAGTCTCAAAATAAGGAAGCTGAAAAGAAGTGGCTGGTGTCACAGTAATTTCAGTCACCATAGAATCATTGAAAGGCGCTTCATCGAGTTTAAACTTAATCCATGTTTTCAAGGAGTAGCTTCCGGTTCCTGGCAAACTTAGCAAGTTCTGAAAATCATAAGGAAATATAGCCCCTCCGGGAATGGAAGATGTGCTTAGTTCACAAACCGGGGGCTGCCCTTCGAGTTGATAACAGACGGTAAAGCTATCCTGTGTATTAACGCCTTCGTTTTTAACTAAAACCTGCACATTCAAGGGTTGATCAAAACAATCAGGCCGGACATTTACTTGAGGAGAAAGAATATTTGCAAGCGCAAGATCATTATATAAGGTACAATTCTTAAGGCCTATACCATCACTAATCGACTTTGACCGTGGCCCAAGCCGTCCTTTCTTGTCAACAGCGGCTACTGCAAACCAGTTTTCAAGCATTGGGCTTAAAATAGGCAATGAAGCGACGGTATCGGTTAAAAACAAAACGCTATCCATTCGCTCAGCTCCCAATTGATAAATGATATAGCCAACAGCTTCAGGCACTGATTTCCACCTTAGTGAAGTAGACGTTCCACAGGCCTCAGTAACTGTTAAATCACCAGGAGAAGAGCTTACAATACAAGGCTCCTGGACCATCCAAATGCCATTATCACTGATAATGCGGAATAAGAATTCCGCATTTGCGTCAGATGGAAGCGTCCACAGGTAAGATTTAGTTTTGCCTGCCAGCTCCTTTATATCCATCCAATTGATTCCATCATCAAGAGAAAACTGAAGCAAAACTTTCCCATTATCAGCCTCTGGCCAATCCCATTGAAAAAATAACTCTTCTCCTGCCAGAAATGCTTCTCCACCACTTGGAAAGTTCAGTTGTGGTACAGAATTGCGAAAGTCATAAACCAGGCAGTGGGCCTGTGGCCCAAAGGGTAGTGCCGTTCCCCTTACTAATATCTCATAATAACCAGGGAAAGGGTTTTTCAAAACTACTTGCTCTGCATTATTCAAGGTATCTACCCCCTTCAGAGCAATTTGATTTAATGCATTCGCATCAGGAGAAGAAGAAAGTACCAAAGGGAGCAGGGTATCACCATTTGGGCTGACGACTTTTAGATCAAGATTATTCACCAGAGCAATAGAGCTGGTAGGGCTTGCTTCCCTATCGTGCCAATACAACATAATCCTTGCCTCATGTAAGTTTTCGGGGATTTCTATCAAGGTGCCGGCAGTTTCACCATATTGAATAGTATCAAGAAAAAAATGCTCGTTTCTCAATAGGTCCCATGCCCGGCCTCCATCCAACTTTCCCCAGCCAAAGACGAAGTCTGGCCCTGGGTTGCCCAGGTCCTCGGCAGTATTTAGAATAGATGCTTTGAGCACATCCGAAGAAGGGTTTTCACTAAAAACTGTTCGGTAAGCTTCCGTCAATTGCCCCAGCACTCCGGTAACAATAGCTGCTGCAGCTGAAGAGCCACTGATCTGGCCCGTTTGATTATCAGGCAGCGTACTCATGACACTTCCCCCATAGGTTACTAAATCAGGTTTTATTCTCCCATCAGATGCTGGCCCACGGCTACTGCTGCTTACGGGATTTCCCAGAAGATCACAAAAGCCAACAGTCATTACATTTTTCGCCATTTTCACTCCTCCCGTGATATTCCCCCAACCCTCACCGGCTCCATAGGAACAATCTTCTTCTCCGGCATTGCCCGCAGAAAAAACGTGCATGATCTCCGGGTTTTCCCATATTTGACGATCTGCAAGACTGGCAAGTGTTGAATAACCCCGATTACACCCATCACTTAAAGCAGTACAAGTAATAACAATGTTTTGATCCTGATACAGCTCTACTGCTTTTTTAACAGCATCAAAATCATTGAAGGCATATAAAGTAGCAGATTGTGAAAATCCGAATACTTCCGGGTCAAGGTTACCGTTCCCGGCAATAATCCCACTGACCAAATCCCCGTGTGAACCTTCTATATCTGTATCGATATCAGGACTTTGTAATAATCTTCCTTTAAGGTCAATATGAGGGGCAATCCATCCATCATCGCCTACGGCGATATGGACATTTTTACCAGAATAAATACCCGTTGAAGATGAAATATGCTGAACCTTATGCACGGCTGTTTCCACCCAACCTTCAGGTATCCGAAAAGGTGGAATTAACTCAAGGTAGTACACCCACTCCTCTTCTATTAATTTTTCAATTTCAAAAGACGTTGCTCTTATTTCGAGAGCGCCTAATTCTTTGCCTATCTCTTCAACCTGTATGGAGCTTTTTTCAAGTTCATTAGCCGCCCAGACAAGGCTGATTCCGGGGAATGGTACAACCAACCACGTACCCATGCCACTACGCCCACCAGATATATCATCAATCGGCAGTTGCCGTTCAAAGTTTCCCAATCGGGAAACACCCAATTTATGAAGCGTCTTTTGAGATAAATCAAGTGGTAGCTTGGCAAGAAAGGTATTCTTAGATTGACAGGATATTAACTGAATATTTTTTTCTTTGAGCGAATGCAACTGTTCCGGGCCAGGAAAGTCTTTAAAGTAAATAAGCTTGAAAACGCCATTTTGTAAAATTTCTGACTTTTGAAAAGGAAAGGAAGATGAACTTTCCCCGTCGATCAGGGTTAGTCGTTGTGTGTAGTTTTGACCAGTCAAATAAGAAACATGCAGTACGACCAGACAGAAGCTGATCGATAACATTCTTGCATAAATATTTATGAAGCTGCACCGTCTCATTCCACAAGTAATATTTCATTAATGAGCAATAATACAAAACTATTTCAAGTTAGGCAAAATTCCTTCAGAATAAATCCATATCTTTTCCATCTTTATCATCTCTGAACAGCATTTCAGGATTTGCAATATACCATTGTTCTCTATCGCGAGTGTATCCAAAGGTAGCGTGTGGTAAAAGAGGATTCAAGCTCTCTGATACTTTTTTTAATTGATTTGCAGGAAGCCCAACAGACAACTCATCCCCGTCAACAAGCTTAAAATACAGGATTCCGCTTTCCAGTATCTGAAAACCAAAGGGCATACGTTGAGTATGCACGGAATATACCCAAACAATTTGTTGGGGATGGTTTAAAAGTAAGCGGAACAAGCGCGATTGTAAAATATTCTTATTAGGCCATTCTCTGAAAAAAAAGCGTAACCCAATGATTAGCATCCCTAACCCAATGAGTACAAAAAAAGCACTTTTACTAAAAGCTAAAATACAGATAACCAGCCCTCCTGAAGCTAAAAGCAAGGTGGCTCCAATTTTTAACAACCACTCTTTTCTGACCGCCTTCAACAACATTCGAAAGCCTTCTTCCTCAGGAATGTGGATATTTTTGTGCAAAACTTAAAAACATTTTGTGTTTATTTATATTTTAATTTGTACCTTTACAACAAATTACTTTATTTAGTAGTTGGGGAATTTTAAACAAGTTTAAAAAGTTTACGTTCTTTGACAAATTGTATGGAACTTCAAAATGATTACCCTTGAATGCCCTTGTGGCTGAAAGGATGATCATTTTGAAGTTCCATTATCCACAATTTATGTCAAAGAACTAAAGCTTATCACTTAACACTCTTTAACCCAAGTTGCTAGTACTCCGCAACCTGAGTTATTCAAATAATAAGTCGAATTTATGACCAAGAACATAACTTATACCGAAGATAATATCCGGTCCCTGGATTGGAGAGAGCATATACGAATTCGCCCCGGAATGTATATCGGAAAACTGGGAGACGGGAATTCGCCAGATGACGGCATTTATGTACTGTTGAAGGAAGTAATTGATAATTCCATTGACGAATACGTAATGGGGCATGGAAAGGAAATTGAAATTAAGGTAGAAGATGGGCAGGTAATGGTTAGGGATTACGGTCGGGGCATTCCTCTGGGCAAAGTAGTGGATTGTGTTTCCAAAATAAATACCGGGGGGAAATATGATTCAAAAGCCTTCAAAAAGTCCGTAGGCCTTAACGGAGTCGGTACCAAAGCCGTTAACGCTTTGTCGGATTATTTTAAAGTTCAGGCAGTTCGCGACGGCAAACTAAAAGCCGCTGAATTTGAAAAAGGGGAGTTGAAAGCGGACCACAAGCTTAAAAGAACTGACGAACCTAATGGGACTGCCGTCCTTTTCCAACCCGACAAAACTATTTTCAAGAACTATCGGTTCCGGCCGGAGTACATGGAAAATCAGCTTTGGAACTATGCTTACCTGAATGCTGGCTTAAAGCTAAATTTTAACGGCCGAACACTGGTATCCAAAAATGGCTTACTCGACCTCCTTAGCCGTAAAACCAGCTCCGAAGAACTTCGCTACCCCATTGTTCACCTTAAAGGTGATGATATTGAAGTAGCCCTTACTCATGGCCAACATTATGGCGAACAATACCACACCTTCGTTAATGGACAAAACACCACGCAGGGAGGAACTCACCTCAATGCTTTTAAAGAAGCTTTCGTAAAAACAGTCCGGGAGTTTTTTAACAAAAATTACGATGCTAAAGATATTCGCGCTTCTATTGTAGCGGCCATTAGCATCCGCGTTGAAGAACCTTTATTCGAATCTCAAACCAAAACCAAACTAAGTTCAACGGATATAGGGCCCAAAGGACCAAGCATACGTTCTTTCGTTAATGATTTTTTGAAAAAATACTTTGACAATTTCCTCCATAAAAACCCCGAAACCGCTAAAATATTAGAAGCCAGAATTAAGCAGTCAGAACGGGAAAGGAAGGAAATAGCAGGTATAAAAAAACTCGCCAATCAAAGGGCCAGAAAAGCTAGTGTGCACAACAAAAAACTACGCGACTGCAGAATTCACTACAATGATAGCGCCCGCAAAACAACCGACGAACAGCGGAATGCTACCACTATATTCATAACAGAGGGAGATTCGGCCAGTGGCTCCATCACCAAAGCCAGAGATGTACAAAGCCAGGCAGTCTTTAGCCTGAGAGGAAAACCTCTCAATTGTTTCGGACTGACTAAAAAGGTGGTATACAAAAATGAAGAATTCAACCTCCTTCAACACGCCCTGAACATCGAAGATGACATAGAAAACCTGCGCTTCAACAGAGTTGTTATCGCTACTGATGCAGATGTAGATGGTATGCATATTCGCCTGCTCTTACTGACCTTTTTCCTCCAATTCTTCCCCGAATTGGTCAGAGCGGGACATCTGTTCATCCTGGAAACCCCTCTGTTTAGAGTAAGGGATAAAAAAACAACTTTTTATTGCTACTCTGAAAGTGAAAAACAAGCAGCTATCAAAAAACTTAGAGGTAAACCCGAAATTACCCGGTTTAAAGGCCTGGGGGAAATTTCCCCTAATGAGTTCAAAGACTTTATCGGCGAGGATATCCGACTGGAACCTGTTATTCTCAATGAAGATACGAACATAGCACAAGTTCTTGAATATTACATGGGCAGAAACACCCCGGAAAGACAAGAGTTTATCATCGATAACCTGAAGGTTGAACTCGACGCCCTAGAAGAACAGGCGGCGTAAATTTCTAACAGACCTGAGTTCGTTAATTGTTTATTTATACAGCTGGGTAATCCCAGCTGTATAAATAAACAATTAAATCAAGTAAAAATTTGTCAAAGAAGCAAATTTGAAAGTGGAAGCTAAAGTCAGTTACTAATAAACAACCAACTTTAGCCATCCCCAAACAATCGTCGAAAAACTACCGTTTAGTTTTCGCTTATTTAGATGCCTATTTTTCCTTTTTTGGTGCCTAAATAGATAAAAACTAAGGTAATTTGTTTAAAAATACTTGCTTTCACATATCAATACCCCCTATCTTTGCGTTTTGAAACAAAAATGTTATTGATATGATGAAAAGCTTGTGGTTAGCTATTGCCGTTCCAATTACTCTACTTCTTTCCATTCAGAATGCCTCCTCACAAAATAATTTCTACACAATATACATTGGCACCTTTGTCAATGCCGAAAGCAGTGATTTTGACAAATTAAGAGACATTGGCTTTATCTATGCCGAAGACTATGATAACAGCCTGAAAAAAATCTACCTCGGGGGATTTACCTCAAGAGAAAAAGCGGAAAAAATACTGCCAAGCCTTCAAAACAAAGGCTATGTAGATGCTTTTATCAGCAGAAAAATAGCTAATGAAGCTAATCAGGTAGCTGTTATCCAAATTGGCATGGAACCCTCCAAGGGCAGTATCAACTGGTCGCGCTACGCTCAGGCAGGCCCCTTGTATGTGAACATTATCAACGATCAAATGAAAATCGTCACAGGCCTCTATCGCAACCTTCAAGAAGCTAAAGAATTACTCCCTAATGTTCAAAATTCAGGATTTAGCGATGCTTTCGTAAAAACAGTTAGCCGGGATCGACTCATCAGGCTCTCCGAATTCGAAACAAGAGGCGTAAGACCTTCTAAACAGGCAGGCATTGTAAATCGATCAGATGGATATTCAAACAATACCGAGCTTAGGGAATATGCCGATACCGAAAGCCGCATTGAAAACTTTAGAGGAACCACCGAATATGGAGAAACAGGCGGGAGGATTTTGGTAAATGACAATCAAAGAAGTGATTTATCTAAGCCGTCTGTCCGTTCAAGTGTCAAAAGGACATCGGCCATTGAGCTTCAAAAAGTGCTTAAAAGTGTAAATGCATACAAAAGCAGCCTAGATGGACTTTATGGATCCGGAACAAGAAAAGCCTACGATTCATACACGAGCAATAGCTGGGAATGGAGAAAATACGCCTTGATCGCCAACCAATTACCTCCACCACAGCCTGGCGATGCTTCCAGTCAACTTGAGGCAGCCATCCAGAACATTATTAGCAACCCAAGAGGCAGTCGAATTGACCTGGAGAGTTCCCGGGAACCCATTGCACAAGCCTACGTTGCTTACATGATGTTCATGAACAACGAAAGTCGCATCTTAATTGATGAGCTCATGAATACAGCTCTCCGCAATGCTTATAAATCTCCTCTTGCCCGAAGCAGAGCTCCGATTGATACTCGTATGACCTACTCCTATCAATCACTTAGCCAACTTCTGTTGCACCTGAGGTACATTCATGCCGCAGATCCTGCCGGGCCTTCTGTTCCATGCTGGTTGTTTGACCTGCACCCTAAAGAAGCAGGTGAGGCATTCAACACAAGTTACGGCGCAGATTTCACCATCCAGGGCTGTGATGGTTTCTTAAGTTGGGAAGAACTGAAAATTTTACAAACCCTTGCAACCGAACTTAACCCAACTGGGATCTCTGGAGTTAATAACCGCGAGTTGATCGAGAATCAAAACAGACGTATAGGCCTTTTCCTTGCGCCCCAATTGCTTAATGCCCGGGAAGCTTCTACCATTGAATTATGGAATGATCGCCTCTGGAAAGTACTGGAAGCCTGGGGCGCTCGCGACCCGTTGCACCAAAAAATACTAACTCCTTTTAAAGTTTCTTTCTACCAATCTCAAGTATTGCTTGAGGATTACTACATGAACAAAGGCATTAAATATCAGGATGCTAAATTCCTGTCCCTTTATACTATTAATACCATTATTCAGCCTTACCTTAAAAATTATTTGTAAGAACGAAAATGATTTATCTTTGCGGATTACCAGGCAACTTGCAATTGTCCACGTAAAAGCAGAAAAATGAAACTACACAACAAAATCAACAATGAGGAGCTAAAGGTGAAGATGCTCCAAAGTCAGGAAAAGCGCATTACTCTTTCCTTTTATCAATATGCGCAAATTGAAAACCCTGAAGCCTTCCGTAATAAAATTTACCAGGAATGGTGCAAGCTTGGTGTGTTTGGCCGGGTTTATGTAGCCGGGGAAGGAATAAATGGGCAAATCTCTGTTCCTGAAGATAATTTTGAGGCTTTTAAAGAAGTGCTCTACCAAATTCCATTTCTCAAGGGAATCAGATTGAATATAGCCATCGAGGATGACGGAAAGTCCTTTTACAAGCTTAAGATAAAAGTCCGGCCTAAAATTGTAGCCGATGGGCTAAATGATGAGTCCTTTGATGTGACTAAAAGAGGAGTGCCTCTAAGCGCCGAGGCTTATAATCAATTAACAGAACAAAATGACACTATTGTAGTCGATATGCGCAATCACTACGAAAGTGAGGTAGGCCACTTTGAAAATGCCATCCTGCCAGATGTAGAGAACTTCAGAGATGCATTGCCATTAGTGGAAGACATGCTGAAAGAAGAAAAGGATCACAACATCATCATGTACTGTACGGGAGGGATCCGATGTGAAAAAGCAAGCGCCTACTACTTGCACAGAGGCTTTAAAAAGGTACATATGGTCGAAGGTGGCATCATTGAATATACGCGCCAATGTAAAGAAAAAGGATTGCCTAATAAATTTATTGGGAAAAACTTTGTGTTCGATGAAAGAATGGGAGAACGAATCAGTGAAGAGGTTATCGCCAATTGCCATCAATGCGGAAAGCCGTGCGATCTGCATGTTAATTGCGCTAATGATGCATGCCACATTCTTTTTATCCAATGCCCGGATTGCGCGGAAAAGTACAATGCTTGTTGCTCCGAAAAATGCCAGGATTTTCTTGAACTACCAGAGGAAGAGCGATTGGAGCTTCGCAAAACAATGACCTTCAATGGAACTAATAATGGTAAGAGCAGGCTCGTACAAACGGGTTAAACTTGAGAAGAGAAGAGATTATCTTTAGATAGAGGCACGCGGCCGCGTGCCTCTATCTAAAGATAATCTCTTCTCTTGCCGGCAGCGACAAAATGAGATGCACACTATTAAGCAGTTACAGAACAAGTCTATTAATATCATTCACATAGTACATATCTACCTCTCCTTTATTTTTAACCGTTATTTTGCCCCGATGCTCACATAAAAACAGCCCCCTTACTAATTTGTGGGTTGTGGAAGAAATATTTACTTTTCCGACTTCGCAGTGCTCTTCAAGGCGGGCTGCCACATTCACAGTATCTCCCCAGATATCATAGGCGAACTTTTTCACGCCAACGATACCCGCCACTACAGGCCCGGTATGAATACCAATACGCGCCTGAAACAAAGGATGCCCATTAAGCCTGTGATCTTTCCCCAACTGTAAAAGAAACTCCTGAACTTCGAGAGCTGCCCGAATGACTCTCGATGCAGGCTCACTACTTTCGCCATCAAAAGAAATACCACCTACACACATGTAAGCATCGCCAATCGTTTTTATTTTCTCTAATTGGTATTTTTCCATGATTTGGTCGAACCCTCGGAAACAATTGTCAATCTCTGCTACCAATCGCTCAGGCTCCAATGCTTCTGCAATCTTGGTAAAGCTCTTAAAATCAGAAAAAAACACCGTCACCTCCTCATGCCTTTTCGCCTTGGCTTTCCCATAACGCTTTAATTCTTCAGCGGTCTCCCGTGGAAGGATATTAAGCAACAGATCGTCCGACTTTTTCTTCTCTACCTCCAGCTCATGAGTTCTGGCTTTCACTTCAGCCTCTAGTATCCTTTCCCTAAGTTTCACTTGGTATATTCTGTATTGATTAACTCCCCAAAATAGCAAAGCAAGCAGGAAGGTAATCAATACAATAAACCAGGTATGCTTATAATAGGGTTGACTGATGCTAATCGGCAACGCCAGTTCCTCTGTAACCCAGTTATTGAAGCCCGCAGAAGCTTTTAATCGAAACACATAGTCACCAGCAGGAATGTTGTGATATCGAGCACTATTAATAGTTGAAGGCATAGACCAGTTATCATCAAACCCCTCCAACTTATAACTGAAATAGTTTTCCCTTGGCCCCCGATAATCAGAAAGGGCAAACTCAAACGTAAAGAAACGGTCCCAGTGAGACAAAAGGAAGGGAGTGTCCTGAGGCAATAACTCCTCAAGCAGGATCAAGCTGTCTGCAGATCCATCAAAATGAGAGAAGGACGTAAGCATTGGCCTCCCTGGAAGCACCATTTCTTTTGTTTTTAAATGGGGGCCCGGGAAAAAAGCATTTACGCCGTTTAACCCCCCAAAGTACATACGTCCGTTACGGGCTTCGTAAAACGAAATTCGATTAAATTCATTTTCAGACAGGCCGTCATCCAGAAAAAAATTGAAGAACTTATTGTTTTTCAAAGACATCCGGCTAATCCCATGGTCAGTGCTGACCCAAAGACAAGAATCTCCTTCAAGTAGTAAACCATTAATAAAATCATTGCAAAGCCCATCGTCAATCGTATAAGTAGTTACTTCATTTTGCTTTGGGTTAAGGCAGGATAACCCATGTCCTGTTGCTAACCATAAGCGCCCCTGACTATCTTCAGCTATAGCATTGACAATATTGCTATTCAAACCACTTTTTTGATCGAAGACTTTCAGCACGCCCTTTTCCTTGTCTAATTGAATCAAACCGTAGCGATAAGTCCCTATCCAAACGATTTGATCATTCTCTCCCTGGAATAAATACCTTATTTCTTCTACGGCATCTAACAAACCTGTTGGTTCCTTGTAAAGAGAGAGTTTCTTCCGATTCAAATCATAGCGGTAAATATCTCCCTCGTAGCCAAACCAGATTAATGGGTCGTCAAGCATAATGACCCCCTTATCAATTGGTGGTTGATCAATGAGCGTGTCAATGGTAAGGGATTGCAAGTTTATTCTACGGCCGTTTCCTGTCCAGAGAGCCCCTTTGTGGTATTTTAAGTCATAAGGAAAGTTAAAGAAAGAACGCTCATTAAAGAGTGGCTTAATATTGTTTTCTTCGGGATCAAGAACATGAATGGAGTTGTAGTAACTAATATAAATATTTCCGCTATCATCCTCGGTGATGCCTCGGGTACTACAAAAACCATTACTACAGTTTTCGTGCCCACCACTTAAATAATTGGTAAAAAAGCGATTGGATTTAACTGCCTTGATTAATCCATAATCAGAAGCGAACCAAATGACATTGGAACGATCTTTATAAATGTGTTTAATTGTCGTGATCCCTTTAGTATACTGCTGAATAAGCTTGTTATAGTCAGTTAGCTTCCCGCTTCCCTTATTGAAATACCATAAATTATTCCTTCCTCCAATCCATATATCACCATTTTCCTCCACCAGGAAACAATCAATTTCACTACTATCTATTTTTTTATTTAAGGGATGCGCACCAATCCCTTGCTCATCTGCATCCAGGTAATAGACATTTCCTGTATTAGAAAGAATCCAAAGGCCGTCCGTTTCACCTGTTTGCAAAGCAACGATATGCTCACTTTCTGATGAGGAAGGCAATTTAATCGTATCAATTGATTCACCTTCCTGATTAATTTTCAGAAGTTCATTGGTTGCGGATCCCACAAAAAAGTGATTTTTGTGAAAAAGCACCGGTTGATGCCCTACACTACCAGATAACTCCAGGAAACAAAGGGAAGATTCTTCAGGATTTTTCCGGCAAACATAGAGGGTGTTGCGATTTTCCACAAAGGTGGAGTATCCAATCTCTTTTTCTGAGATAGAAAAGAAATGATTTGAAACTCTTACGCGTTCACTGCCTTTCGGCTTTACATAAGAAACATTTTGATTGTACTGGCCGGTTTTGGGGTTAAAGGAGAGCACTTGATTATCACTGGTAAGCCAGATCAAGCCATCCTGGCCAATGTGCATATCCGTGAGATAATCAAAAGGTAAGGTGCGTTTATGATTGGTAGAACGGTACTGCCGAAAGCGATAGCCATCAAATTTATTCAACCCGCTTAGAGTAGCCACCCAAATGAAGCCTTCCCTGTCTTGTTGAACTTTAAATATATGACGATGGGTCAAACCTTCTTCCTGTCCATAAATCTTAAACGATACATCTATAGGCTGTGCGTTAGTCGTCAAATAACACAAAAGACTAAAGAAAATACTAATTATACTGTTTTGCCAAACCATATTGCCACTTTGCTTGTACAAAATAAGAATCCTTCTCAGGAATAAAAAATCAGATGACAAATCTTTCGTTAAAAAATTAAATTATCCAACTTGCAATCCCTACAATGGGGCTCTTCATTTTGTCGCTGCCCCTGGAAAATGCAGCGACAAAATGAAATGCACCCAATCAACGTTCAATAATCCAATAAATTTATGTTAAATTTAGCATTGTCATAGCATTCTTCATATTTTAAGAAAAATGAAATATTTCATCACGATAATTATAAGCATTTTACTCTTTTTCTCTCTCAAAGCGCAGATAATTTCCGTATCGGAAGGCCTCCCCTTCAAATCAGATGATATTTATGAACTCTTGGGCAGAAGTGGTGATCACTTTGTACTTTATCGCAATTCGCTCCTGGAATTCGAATTCCTTGGTTTCAATGAACAACTAAGGCTGGATTGGAAAAAATCCTTCGAACTGTTTGGAAGAAGACCTAAAGTCCTTGATGTAGCCAGCGACGGAGAACTCATCCACATTGTTTATCTGGTGAAAGAAAAAGGAATCACCAAATTATTAATGAACCAGTATGATATCGGCGCAAACTTTAAAGACTCTGTAACAATCTATAACTACGGCAAACGCTACTATTCCCCGAACCCTTTTATCCAGTTCTCTGAAAACAAAACAGTGCTTACAGCCTATCATTTTGAAAAAGACAAGGGAATAGAAGCGCTCGCTTTTGATATAAATCGCTTTGATCTTCTATGGTATAAAAAACTGGAAAAAGGTATATACGAAGACATTAAGGACTTTCAACAATCCCTGATTGATAATGATGGCAATCTTTATTTTGTTTTTTCTCAAAAAAACTTCAAATCCAAGAACGAAGAACATTATCTCGACATTTACAAACTCTCCAGCCTCACAGATGAGCCCTTACGAATTGCCATCCCTATGAAAGGATATTTCACTTATGACATTCTTTTTGAATTAGACGAACTCAACCAAAACCTGGTTGCCGCAGGCCTGTTTTCCAAAAATAATCGAAATATAGCCGATGGTACTTTTTTTCTTTCCATCTCTTTAGACGATTCTCGCTCTTTTATAATGCGTTTCGAAGAGTTCGAAGCATCTTTCGTCGAACGATTGATAGGAAATAAATCTAAACTAGAAACTAGTATAGAAGACGTAGATATCCAGGAAATTGTACTTAGACAGGACGGAGGGATCCTGATGGTTGCAGAGTTGAATTATGCAGTCGAGCGATACTCGGGTACCAATGCAAGGCCTTATGCCTATGGCAGCAGCTACTCTATAAGCTATTTCTACGATGATATTTTCGTTTATTCAATACATCCCGACGGTAGCATTCACTGGAAAACGACTTTCTATAAAAAACAATTTTCCCAGGATGATGATGGCTTTTACTCTTCTTATTACCTGGTAAAAACGCCTTTCAGCCTGCGTTTTCTCTTCAATGATGAGATAAAAAAAGAAAACACCGTGAGTGAGTACATTTTGAGTGGTTCCGGGAAATATACCCGCAATAGTGTAATGAGCACCAAAGGGCAAAAAATTAAGTTGCGCTTTGTAGATGCCCTCCAAACAGCTTCCGACGAAGTTTATGTCCCCAGTGATTTTAGAGGTAAACTTCGGCTGGTACGCATCAGATATTGACCTTTTGGGTAAAAAACACACTCTGCTACTTCAATTAACTAGCACACGGATGAAAAAAGGCTGCTAGATGATTTTTCATTTGGTAAACGTTTTAAGAACAAAAAGCAGGCCGTTAGGCCTGCCTGATCGTAGCCCCAGGTTTTCCCGGGGAAAGGGTTTATACCTAATTTCTTCCGCGTAGCGGAAGCACACAACACAAGAGCAATGGCCTATGATGTGCTTCCGCTACGCGGAAGTTGGTCTCTATATCCTATACCCCTGGGAGAACCCAGGGCTACGATCAGACAGGCCTAACGGCCTGCTTTAAAGACTTCCCAAATTAATTTCGACCAAATGAAATTATCTAGAACCAAATCTTTTTAAAGTTACATAAAAGAAATTAATATTGTATTAAATTTCCATCTTTAAGGAAACAAAACAAAGGGTTAATTCATATGCACCGAAATATCATTTTACTGCTTCTATCTATTATTTCTTATACTGCTTGCAATTCAGGCATCTCTCAGGATAATAATTCGTCAGACAATAGAGAGCTGATGTTGAGAGATATAAAAGCATGGGAAGATGCCATCCTTGGTAAAGGAAGTACAAATAAAGACTCTATGCTCATCTTAGTAGGCAAAATGGAGGCTTTTTCCCGGTCTTTTCAGCAAGATAGTCTGGCACCAATCATGCTGTTTAAGGGTGGGGATATTGCGCAGGGAGCCGGGAATGTTCCTTTAGCCATAGAGCTTTGGAGAAGGATTCAACGCGACTACAAGGACTTTGAAAAAATTCCAGAGACCATTTTCATGCAGGCGTTTACTGCCGAAACGCAGCTAGGAGATAAGATGTTTGCCAGAGCTTATTACAGCCGTCTGGTAAAACTTTATCCTAAACATCCGCTCGCTAAAGAAGCCCTAAGTGCCTTAAAAAATCTGAACAAATCGGATTTAGAAGTTATTAAAAGCTTTGAGAAAGAAGACTAATATTGTATTAATCCTATATTGAAACACGTTTCTTATGAAAAAGATACTATCTATCATTGCGCTTTTAAGTATGGTAAGCCTTGGATATACTCAAGATGATGGCATTCACTTCTACAAAGGCAGCTGGGAGGAAGCCCTGGAAGAGGCCGCCAAAGAAGACAAAATAATCTTTGTAGATGCCTATGCCGTTTGGTGCGGGCCATGCAAGCGCATGGCTAAAACCGTTTTTACTAATTCAGAAGTCGGCTCCTTTTACAATCAACATTTCATCAATATGAAAATTGATATGGAGAAGGGATTTGGGCTGGACTTTCGTAAAAAATACCCGGTAAGCGCCTTCCCTACCCTTTACTACATTGACGGAAGTGGGGAAGTGGTTTACCAAACTAAAGGAGCCAGGCAAAAAGACCAATTCATTGAACTTGGAAAGATGGTGCTTGGCAAAGCCAATCTGGCCATTCAGGAAAACTATGAAAAAGCTTATAACGAAGGCAATAGAGATCCCGAACTCGTATATAACTACGTTAAATACCTCAATGCTGCCGGTAAATCAAGCCTGAAAGTAGCCAATGACTATATCAACAGTCAGAGTGATCTTTCCTCAGAACAAAACAGACTCTTCATTTTAGAAGCAGCTTCAGAGTGTGATTCCAGGATTTTTAAAATGCTTATTGAAAACAGGGAGGCCATCGAAGAAGTGGCTTCGCCTGAAAAGGTTAACGACCAAATCGAAAAAGCCTGCAAGAACACTCTCAATAAGGCAATTGAGTTTCAAAGCGATATGCTTCTCGAGGAAGCCAAAAACAAAATGAGCGCTCATCATGCTTCCGGCGGAAAAAACTTTGCTATCGAGGCGGATATGCAATATCACAAAGCGCTTCGAAACCCTACCGAATACTACAGTGCTGCCAAAAAATACGTCAGCAAAATAGCCAAAGGAAATGCTAAGGATCTCAACAATGTCGCATCCGATATTCTGAAGGTATTTCCTGATGATAAAAAACTGGTAGACTTTGGAGAAAAAACAGCTGAAAAAGCTGTCAAAAACGGAGGCTTGCGCGAATATTACATGACCTATGTCTATCTCTTGATCCAAAATGGTAAAGAGGATGAAGCTAAAAAAGTGGCTAAAGAAGGTAAGGTTCGCTTCGAAGAAGATAAAAACGCTCAACGACAGTTCGAAATCATCATTAAAAAGATTGAGGAATAAATGATCTGCACGGTTTTTATCGGAGACGGAATCTGTGCTGCATTCCGTCTCCGATAAAACAAGCCCGTTCTTTGACAAATTGTGTGGAACTTCAAAATGATAAGCATTGAATGCTCTTGTGGCTGAAAGGATTATCATTTTGAAGTTCCATTTTTTCACAATTTATGTCAAAGCACCAACAAGTCTAATACTTAACCTTTAAGCCTCCGTTTTCCAGGCGGGTTTTAATGAACCCTTTTGCCGATCCGCTATTCATGTAGCCCTCCATTTCCTTCTGATCTCCGGAGCTTTCTTCATAAGTAACACGGAAGCCGTCGGGCAATTCGATACCGGCATTATGGCCGGTTGCACTCAAGCGAAAAGCGAGGTCTCTTCTCACTTTTATATTAAAATCAGCATACATACCCTTAATATCAACTTTTGAAAAAGCCGTTTCTATATTGGCAATTTCAGCTCCTCCATAACTTAAATCTAAGACCAGCTGATTGCTCAGGCTTCCGATCACATAATCAGAGTAACGCGTTTGAGCCGTTATCTGATGTGCCTGATCAATAGTAAAATGATCAAATTTACCTTCATTTTTCAAGACTTTCACCTCGCCTATTTCATACGTATCGTATTTTGAAGAGCAAATCAGTGATTCTGCCGACTCGAGGTATATTTTAGAGTACTTGCTAACAATTTCCCCCTTATGAATATCTGATAAACGCGCTTTGCAATATCGAAGCAAGGCATTCAAATCCTTAGCTTCTACAATCGAAACATCTCCATAGCTGAGATTGAGCGCTAAAGTTCCACTAACTCCTACCATGCGAAGATTGCCGTGGTGAAGATCTACTTGTGCATCATTTTTCAACTCACCTACAAAAGCATCACCAAAGCGATTACTCAGGTTGAGCGTGACCGTAGAAGGAATGAACACCTTATAATCAATAGTAAACTTGGCTTTATCCCAGTTCATCAAATCTTTTGATTTGGAAGAGATGCTGGTCTTTGCCGATACACTCCCGGCTTCATGCTCAAACTCTATGTAGATTTTGTCGAATATTGATTTAGCATCCGTTTCAGAGTCTGCATGTGCAGTAATCAATACTTCAATCGAAACTTGATTATTATTCCAGGTATTGATCTCAACTTTACCGTACTTATTACTAAGAGTAAAATCCCCGTTTGGATTCAAAGGGAATTCTTTTTTGATGGTTTTGCTAAAGTCTTGAGCATTTAATGGAAAGGAACTGCAGGTAAAGGAAACGAGTATAAATAGAACGAGTTTAGATATCAAAACTTTCTTTTGCATTATCACGGTAATTTTGATTCGCAGATTGAACACGATGAAGTACTTTTTCGAGCAGGCTTAAACGGGTTTGATAATTCTTAATGATGGCATGAATAATAACTTCTCTTTGTTCTTCGGGTGCTTCTTTCAGTTCATTTTCCAGCTCCAACAGAAAAGCTTCCTGCTGATCCAAATCTTTGATAAGGGTTTGATCATTGACAAAGCGCGTTACGAGTTGACGCTTTTCGGAAAGTTGCTGTTTGTAAAAAGCCTCCATTTCTGCATACTCTTCAGATAAGTCACTTATAGAAACTCTGGAGGCCATCTGGCTACTTTCCCCTGGATTTTGAGGGTAAATACCAAGAGCGGCCCCTGCTGCTACTAAGAAACTTACAGCAGCGACCATTCTAATGATCTTTAGGTAGGAAATTTTTCTAGCTTGTTCTTTTTGGTGTAATTCTTTTTGAATGCCTGCCCATACACCTAGCCCTGGCAGTTCATCATCAAGCGCTTCGCGATGCTGGCGAACAAACGCTTCCAAGCGATCTTTCATAGCCCAAAATGTTTAAAACCCAAGGAATGACTCAAAAGTAAACCAATGCTTCCCGGGGGAAAGCAATCCACTTTTCAACTTTCTCTTGTAATTTTACTAGTGATCAATAAATTTTAATTCTTCAGACTTGTCCTGTAGCTGCTAACAGAGCATTTAAGCGCATCAATCATCTGCAAAACAAGTCTTTTAACATAGAGACAAGGGCAACTGAACCGTAAAACCGCAACCGATTCCTCTTAAAAGAACAGAATAGAAAGCAATTCATACAAGTCCATTACTCCATAGCAAGTGGCTGCTTTTGCAGCAAGTCTCTCATTTTTTTCTTAGCCCTACTGTATTGTGATTTAGAAGTTGATATCGAGATGCCTAATATCTCGGATATTTCTTCGTGATCATAGCCTTCTAATAGATAAAGTGAAAAAATAATTCGATAGCCATCCGGTAATTGGAACATGGCATTCTTTATTTTCTTCACATCCAGATGGCTAATATCGCTAACATCAACCTCTTTCTCGACTTCTTTGTTCTCACTGACAACCTGCTCGTTTAGCTCAGCAAGATTCAGCCGACGTTTTTTTAAAAAGTTAATACAATTATTTACAACTATGCGTTTAATCCAAGCTCCAATTGACGACTGAAACTTAAAGGAATCGAGCTTGGTAAAGATATCTACGAAAGCATTTTGCAGTACATCCTCTGCATCTGCTTTACTCTTTAGCATGCGGCAGCAAATGTTAAACATGGCCTTTGAGTACAAGCGGTAAAGCTCGAACTGTGCCCGGCTGTCGCCTCGTTTACATCGCTCTACTATATCTTTGTGAATGACTTCGTACTCCAATCGTCGTTCGTTTAATCACCCTAAAGACAAGAAGTTTTCTGTAGGGTTGCAGTCAGATAGTTTTTACTTAAAAGTAAAAACTATCTGATTGCAACCCCAGAAAGGAATTCATCAATAATTTGGCATAATTTTTCTTCCTGTTCTTTTGAATATGCCTCAAAATACAATTTTTTATAATCTTCCTGAGGATAGTTTTCATCCGGGATGAGGTACTGGACGTCCGTACGGCCAAAAATGCCCCAGCGGGTAGGTGATTGCGTGTTTTTTGCGGGATAAATTCCGACGACAAGGGTACCAATGGCACCCGCAATATGAGTAGGCCCGGTTGAAGGGCCAACAAACACATTAACTCGTTTGAAAAGTGCGGCCAGATTAAGTATAGAACCTTCATTGATAAATGGAACGACACGTTCTGGGTCAGTGCTTTGGGCATAATCATTCGCCAGCGCTCCATCTGAAGGGATGGCCGTTATGATAACTTTAGCACTGGAGTGGCGTTCCAATAACTTAGAAATTAAGGATTTGTATTGATCGATTGTGAGGTTTTTAGCGGACCCTCCGCAAAATGGGTGAATACAGATCAGTTTTTGATAAGGAGAGATGGATTCTAAAAACTGGCTGGCAGCATTTTCATGATCTTTCTCTGTATAAATTTGGGTGTTTACTTCGTACGTTTTATCGAAAAGATCCGGTGAAAGGCGACGCACCAGATCCAGGTTATAAGCGGCCTCATTTTTTACCGATTGGGAGCGTTTTTGGCGCAGCCCCTTGTTGTAGCTAAAGAAAGAATGGGGCTTGGAGTAAGGGCCGATCCGTATTTTGGCCTGACTTTTTCGAGCCAGGCGAGCTACTTTTTGATCCGAATACAAGGCTATGAAAACAGTCGGGTCAAAGGCATGTATCTTCTGCTCTAATTCGGCCTCTGAATAATCGTCAATTTTAAAAATATGATTGATATAGGGAAGATTCTTAACAATATCATAATTGTAATGACGTACTAATATGGCAATATCAGCTTTAGGATACATTTTCCGAAGCATAAAAAAGCTAGGAATAGAAAGTACCAGGTCACCGATGCGATCTGTTCGGGAAATAAATATTTTATCAATCTCCGGCATATTATCTATTTTAGCATGATTGTAATAAAAAATTCGTTCTTTGACAAATTGTGTGGAACTTCAAACATGGGTCATCCCGAATTGCCGGGATGACTCATGTTTCACAAAATACTTCACAAAAAATTGTTAACCAACAACTTATCTACTTTTTTCTTGATAAAAAAGTAGCAAAAAATCAAGGCTGTATTCAATTTTTAACGCTTTTTGAAAGGCTGGCAGCCTAAAATGAATAAACTCGCCGAGGCTCAAACAGTATTCATTTTTTAACGGCTTCCAGCCTTTCAAAAAGCTAAATTGAATAAGGCCGGTCCTAAGACATTTATTTACTCCACCTATACCTATTATTAACTATTGTGACAACATGAAGTTTCTTAAAATTCGGGATGACCCATGTTTGAAGTTCCATTTTTCCACAATTTATGTCAAAGAACTAAAAAACTAGATCTTATTGTTTTAAATGGAGAGAAATTTAATGGCTGCTAGATGATTTCATTTAGTCGAAATTAATTTGGGAAGCCCTTAAAGCAGGCCGTTAGGCCTGCCAGATCGTAGCCCTGGGTTCTCCCAGGGTTATAAGATATAGAGACCAACTTCCGCGTAGCGGAAGAAATTAGGTATAAATCCTTTCCCCGGGAAAACCTGAGGCTACGATCAGGCAGGCCTAACGGCCAGCTTTTTGTTCTTAAAACGTTGTCCAAATGAAATCATTTAGAACCAATTTAATACTCTTTACCTAAAATGCGCATACTTTTCACCAACATATTAATTTGTACAATAGCCTTTTCGGCATGTAACAGGTACTCTGGAGAAATTACAGAAGAACCAGCAAGGCCTGTCGGTGTCTATTTTGATAAAGAAGTTTTTCTCGAAGAAATCCTGAAGAAAGCGAAAGCTGGTGAAAAATTAGTATTTCTCGATTTCTATGCCGATTGGTGCCTGCCATGTAAGCTGATGGACGAGGAAGTATTCAAGGATAAAGACCTGGGGGATTTTATGTACGATCACTTCATTAGTGTAAAGGTAGATGTAGAAACCCCCAATGGGGTTGATTTAGCTTTTCTTTATAATATTAAACAGTATCCCACGCTGCTTTTTCTTGACGAAAGGGGAGGAGTCATTAAACAGTGGGAAGGCAGTTTGGGGCTATCCTCTTTTAGAGCACTAAGCCTGGAGGTGAGTAGAATAAAGGAGAACAAGGAAGAGCTATTATTTGATCGTTAAACTCAAGTTCTTATATACTAATCGCTATCTCTTTTCCAACAAATAAAAACGCCAACCAACCACATAGCATGAAAAATGACTAATTCCTGATAAATAGTCCCTAATGCGGTTACCCGGCGTTTTTAACAACTGCTCAGATAGCTTCCAGGCTAGTATTGCAGCTGTAATTGAGTACTTTACCTAAAGTTTTGATAGAAGGGCTAAAAGTTACTTTAGGCAACAATCGATAACTTTTCAACAAGTCCCTGTGCGTGCGCTCCAGATCCTGTTGATCATGCATTTCTTCAAAAAGCTCCAGCACTTCTACAGGAGGCAGCTCTTTGTAGATGTAACGAACTAATTGATTAAGTGTAAAATTTTGCTCCATGCACTTTGTTTAATGTTAAAAAATGAATTATTCAGAGCTTTCCAATGCAAGTTGGTCCAAAAAAGTTTTTCATCAGAGAAAAGACCTTTTACTTGGAAAAATCACCTAATTAACAGATATACAGCACCAAATATTGTTTGGAAATTCGTTTTTTTAAGGGAATCATACTAAATTTAATTATTCGAAACCAGGATGCATTTCATTTTCCCGCTGCCGGCAAGAGAAGAGATTATTTTTGGAGAGCGGCACGCTACCGCATGCCGCTGTCCAAAGAAAACGCTTTCTCAAGAACAGCGACAAAATGAAATGCATCCATTAACCAAACTACTTTTCATGAACGCACACGAAATTGATTTTCACATCTACGGCGAAGAAATGCAATACGTAGAGATTGAACTAGACCCAATGGAAACCGTCATCGCCGAAGCAGGCGCCTTTATGATGATGGATGATGGGATCGAAATGACCACCATTTTTGGAGATGGCTCCCGCCAGGAGAAAGGAATCTGGGGCAAGATATTTTCTGCCGGAAAGCGCTTGCTTACCGGGGAAAGCTTATTTATGACCGCTTTCACACACCAAAGCGTTGGTAAAAAAAGAGTATCTTTTGCATCGCCTTACCCCGGAAAGATCATACCGCTTGACCTAAGTGAACTGGACGGGAAAATCATCTGCCAGAAAGATGCTTTCCTTTGCGCTGCTCAGGGCGTTTCCGTAGGTATTGAGTTCTCTAAAAAACTCGGTAGAGGACTATTCGGTGGTGAAGGCTTCATCATGCAAAAAGTAGAAGGTGATGGGCTTACTTTCCTTCATGCAGGCGGAAATGTAACCGAAAAAGAACTCATGATCGGAGAAGTCTTAAAAATAGACACCGGTTGTCTTGTAGGCTTCACACAAGACGTAGATTACGACATCCAATATGTAGGTGGCGTAAAAAATGCCCTCTTTGGAGGTGAAGGACTTTTCTTTGCCCGCCTGGAAGGCCCGGGAAAGGTATGGATCCAATCCCTTCCATTTGTCCGCTTGTCTGATAGAGTACTCGCCAACGCGAAACGCAGTAACTGGGGAGGTGGTAAAGGAGAGGGCAGCATTCTTGGAGGCCTGGGTGACATGTTGGATGGAGATAATTGGTAAAATAATTACCCCCGTATTGACTGCGGGGGTTTTAACAGTTTTTCATCTTCCATGAAATCGAGAACAGCTTCCAGGCCCCATTCTCCTTCAATGTAGGCTAATAGCTGCGAATATTCACTTCGAGCTGTAGGCGACCAGACAACATTGAGTTTCATGAAAAAATAAGTTGCAAATTCGGGTGTCTTTAAGTTCCACTATACACTTTGTCCTCGCCTTTATAGCTCAGGCTATTAGGCTGCGGCCATTCCTAGTGCTTCAGGAACTAAACCCTTCCTTTTTTGGTCAATTTAAGCCCATTAAGCATCTAAAGAACAAGTCTAATAAAGAATGACTCATTTTTATAAAACCATTTCTGACTATAGTACGTTATTTTAAAAAGAATTTCAATGGCAACACCGCGAACAGTCGCATTCCATACGCTCGGCTGCAAGCTGAATTATTCTGAGACATCAGCAATCAGCAGGCTTTTCGAAAATAAAGGATTCCAAAAGGTTAACTTTGAGGAAGGGGCTGATCTATATGTGATCAATACCTGCTCTGTTACGGAGTTCGCAGACCGTAAGTGCCGTCAACTCGTACGTAAAGCACTGCGGCAACAACCGGAAGCCAAAGTGGTCGTGATCGGATGCTATGCTCAGCTTAAGCCACAGGAAATCGCAGACATTCCTGGCGTTGATCTCGTGCTTGGCGCTTCCGAAAAGTTTCAGATCACAGAATACGTAGACCATATTACCAAAGCCCCGGGCAAAGGCATGGTTTATGCCGGAGAAGTTAAAGAAGCCAACTCTTTTACTGAAGCATTTTCTTTCGGGGATCGCACCCGGTCTTTCCTCAAAATTCAGGATGGCTGTGACTATAAGTGTACCTTCTGTACCATTCCCCTGGCAAGAGGGCGCAGTCGAAGCAATACAGTAGAAAGCGTTGTAGCAAACGCTCGTCAGATTGCTGAAATGGGCGGGAAAGAAATTGTTCTGACAGGTGTAAATATTGGTGACTTTGGAAACGGGACAGAAGTTATTGAAGGTACAAGGCCCAAGAAAGAAGCCCTTTTCATTGACCTTATTCAGGCACTTGACGAAGTAGAGGGCATTGATCGCTTCCGCATTTCCTCTATAGAACCTAATTTATGTACCAATGAGATCATCGAATTCGTTGCGCAGTCAAAACGCTTCGTTCCTCACTTCCACATGCCTTTACAATCGGGCAATGACAAGCAGCTTCGATCAATGAGACGTCGGTACAAAAGTACGCTTTATGTTGAAAGAGTAGCCAAAATAAAAGCGTGTATGCCTCATGCATGCATAGGCGTAGATGTTATTGTAGGCTTTCCTGGAGAGACGCACGAAGACTTTATGAAATCTTTTGAACTAATCAATGGTTTAGATGTTTCTTACCTGCATGTTTTCACCTATTCAGAGCGCCCCAACACTCCTGCCTTTGAGATGAAAGAGGTCGTGCCCATGCACGAAAGAAAAATGCGCAACGAAATGCTACGAGGCTTATCCGCAAAAAAAAGGCGGTTTTTCTATGAGCAGTTTCTAGGTCAAGAGCGTGAAGTTTTATTTGAAGTATCCAAAACACCCGGAATTATGAGTGGTTTTACGGATAACTACATCAAAATAGAGCTTCCTATAGCAGAAGAACTTATAAACCAGAAGGGAGTAGTAAAACTTGAGGAAATTAATGAGCATGGCCATGTAAAGGCTACAATGCTTTAGTCTCCGTTGTTTAGCGCTTCTATTACATCAAAGCTTCATGCAAATTGACCGTATCTTTGACTATCTTTTTTCGAAAAAGGTAAAATCGACTATTGAGGATATTTTTCTGCTCCTCGCCGTTATTGGCTTTATCATCCATTTGATCCTCATTGGGCTTTATCACATAGACTGGATATCCATAGGAACTTCGGACGAGCTGCTTAAAAGTCCTATTTCCGCTATATACACCCCTTTTTCCTTTATCCTGATCTATGAGGTATATTTGTTAATTTACTACCTCCCGAGTTCGTTTACCGTTTCAATAGGGAAACAATACGAGATTGTTTCCCTTATTCTGGCTCGAAAAATATTTAATGACTTTCCGACACTGGACTTAGGCGAAGCATGGTGGTCCAACAAATATAATTTATACTTTTTCATTGACCTGGCCGGCTTCATAGGTCTGTTTTTACTCATTTTCATTTACAACTATTTGAGCAAAAACAGGCCAAAATTTACACCTCCAAAGGATATAGGTAAGTTCATAAATTTTAAAAAAGCTATGAGCCTGTTTTTAGTTCCTCTTTTAATCGGGCTGGCTGTTTATAGTTTAGGAGGATGGATCATAGAAGCTTATCAAGCACATCTGGGGCTTGTCGAATCCATTTCAAATGTAAATAATATTTTCTACGATGAGTTCTTCACCCTGTTGATCCTTGTAGATGTATTGATTTTGATCATTTCACTGCGTTACACCGATAGCTACAGCCAATTGACCCGAAATACCGGGTTCGTCATATCTACGGTATTGATAAGATTATCCTTTGGAGCAAAAGGGCCGGCGTTTATTACTTTTGTATTCCTGGGAGTATCTATCGGTGTTTTGATACTATACCTGTACAATTTAAACGGCCAGGTGGAAAAAAAAGAGAATTAGTCGGAGCGTTGCTCCTTGCCGTGGGCAGGGAGCAACACTTTAACTAATTCGGCTCCACCACTTGCGGTTTTTCGTGTACTTTTCAAGATACTTACGGAGGGGGGCGTGATGTTCGGCACTTAAGCTTGGATCTTTATCAAGGATACGTGCAGCCACTTCCCTGGCTGTTTTTAAAATTTTTCCATTTTTAGAAAGATCCGCCAGGCGCAGGTTGATAATGCCACTCTGTTGAGTGCCTTCGATATTGCCCGGCCCACGAAGACGGAGGTCAGCCTCTGCAATTTCAAAGCCGTTATTCGTACCAACCATGGTTTGAATGCGGGAGCGCGCCTCATTAGACAGTTTGAAGCTTGACATCAGGATGCAATACGACTGATCAGCTCCTCTGCCTACGCGCCCTCTAAGCTGATGAAGCTGCGAAAGTCCAAATCTTTCTGTATTTTCGATGACCATTACGGAAGCATTAGGCACATTTACGCCTACCTCAATCACCGTGGTTGCCACCATTATTTGAGTTTCCCCCTTAACGAATCGTTGCATTTCAAAATCTTTATCCGCAGGTTTCATACGGCCGTGCACAATACTGATCTGATATTCAGGCGTAGGAAATTCGCGGGCGAGGGCTTCATAGCCTTCCTGAAGATTCTGCAAATCCAGGGTTTCAGATTCTTCAATGAGTGGATATACCACATATACCTGGCGGCCAAGAGCAATCTGTTCGCGTATAAAGCCAATAACCCGCATGCGGTGATGTTCTGACTTATGCAATGTTTTTACAGGCTTCCGACCCGGCGGCAGCTCATCAATAACAGACACATCGAGGTCACCATAAAGCGTCATAGCCAAAGTTCTGGGAATAGGCGTGGCCGTCATAACCAGAATATGAGGAGGGCAAGGTTTGCTTTTCTTCCAAAGTTTGGCCCGTTGAGCAACGCCAAACCGATGCTGTTCATCCGTGATAGCCAGGCCAAGGTTCTGAAACTCGACCCATTCTTCGATAAGAGCATGGGTACCAATTAGAATGTGAATTTTTCCTTCTTTGAGTTTCTCTAATAGAGCCTTCCTTTTCTTACCTTTTATACTTCCAGACAAAAAGCCTACCTGAATATCCATCCCTTCTAAATAATCACTAATGGACTGAAAGTGCTGCTGGGCCAGAATTTCGGTAGGAGCCATCAAACAAGCCTGATAGCCATTGTCAAGCGCCATAAGCATACACATCAAGCCGACGATAGTTTTTCCACTACCTACATCTCCTTGTAAGAGGCGGTTCATCTGTATTCCCTGCCGCAGATCCTGGCGAATTTCCTTCAACACCCTTTTTTGCGCCCCTGTCAATTCAAAGGGTAACTTTTCTTTAAAAAAGGTATTGAAAAACGCGCCAATGCGCTCAAAAACAAAGCCTTTGACATTATCTTTTCGGCGTCTTTTAATTTGAAGAAGACGCAACTGCAGAAAAAACAACTCCTCAAAAATAAGGCGGTTGCGCGACGCATCGAGTTCCAGCTGATTCTTGGGAAAGTGAATGCGCTGAATAGCTTCATAACGCGACAGGAAGCGGAAACGTTCTATGAGATAATCAGGTAGATTTTCGGGGAGATCTTCCGGGCTAATTTTTTCAAAAAGCGTCTTCGTTAATTTACGCCTGCCTTTTGCATCCAGGCCCTTATTATTCAGTTTTTCCGTACTGGAGTAAACGGGTTCAAAAGTTGCGCGTTCGGAGGCATTCTCTTCTGCCAAAGCTTCCATTTCAGGATGGGGAATACTCGTAATGCCCCGAAAAGCATTAACTTTTCCATAAGCAACGTAAGCCTTTCCAACTTCCAGTTGGTTTTCCAGGAAATGAATGCCCTTAAACCAGACCAAGTCGATTGCTCCCGTTTCATCCCGAAACTTTGCGACAAGCCGTCTTTTTCGCCCTTCCCCGACAACTGTCAAGCGGCGAATAATGCCCTTTAACTGAACATAATCACTTTGCTCTGAAAGCCCCCGGATCTTATGAAATTGGGTTTTATCAACATAACGAAAAGGGAATTGCATCAGCAAATCCTCAAAAGTGAAAACACCTAACTCTTTTTTAAGCAGGTCCGCCTTCACAGGCCCTACACCTTTCAGATATTCAATCGCACTTTTTAAGATAGAAGAGTTATTTAGCATTTGCATAAATCACTTGAAAGCGAAGATATTCCCTTATCGAGACGGTGTACGTTGGCGCACCGTCTCCATAAGGGAATATCTTCAAATAACTTTAGGTTCTTTGACAAATTGTGTGGAACTTCAAAATGATAAGCCTTGAATGCTCTTGTG